>CAMCYJ010000133.1 GCA_945883815.1 Akkermansia muciniphila
TGTTTTGCGAGGTCATCGAGCAAGAACTGCCCCCCGACGGTACGAGAAACGCAGTGGTACACCGCCCCCGCCTCCTTGATTCGAGCCCTTCGCATAAAGAAACCCTAGAGCACCCAACCCTCTGCGGTCAAATATATTGAACCTGTCACCATGTTGTTTTGGCTGGACTTGGCTTTGCGGGGGAGATCGGTTTAAATAATCCTAGAAATGAATTTGAGTCTGACTCCGGCGGGTTTGGGTTTTCGGATGCCGGCTGAATGGGAAGCGCATTCGGGCACTTGGCTGACTTGGCCGCGTCCGGAGGGAATCAGTTTTCCTGACAAGTATGAGACGGTGCCCGATGTGTACGCGGAGTTGATCCGGGCTCTGGTGCAGGTGGAATCGGTGCATATCAACGTCTGGAATGCCGAGAAGGAGGACTGGGTTCGGGGGCTTCTCTCCGATCGAAAAACTCCGCTGGATCGGGTTTCTTTCCACCATTTTCCCGCCTACGAGCCTTGGTGCCGCGACCATGGGCCCATATTTCTGGTGCGTGATCGTGCGGGTATCCGCGAGCGCGTTGTGGTGGATTGGGACTACAATGCGTGGGGCGGCAAGTACCCTCCTTACGATCTGGATGATGCGGTGCCTCGCCATGTGGCAGCTCTGAGGGGGCTGCCGCTCTACTCGCCAGGAATGATCCTCGAGGGGGGATCGATAGAGGTGAATGGCGCCGGAACCTTGCTGACTACCGAGGCTTGCCTGCTGAATCCGAATCGGAATCCGAAATTGAATCGGGAGCAGATCGAACAGCAGTTGCGGGATTATCTGGGGGTACGCCATATCCTGTGGCTAGGAGATGGAATCGTCGGTGATGATACCGACGGGCATATTGATGATATTGCTCGGTTCACGGATTCTCAGACCGTGGTGACTGTGGTCGAAGAGGATCCGACTGACGCCAATTACGGTCTCCTGCAAGAGAATCTATACCGTCTGCGGTCGATGAAGGATCAGGACGGCAATGCGCTGCGCATCGTGGAATTGCCCATGCCTGGTGTGGTGGAATACGACGGCCAGCGTCTCCCTGCCAGCTATGCCAATTTCTACATCGCCAACCGTTGCGTGCTGGTGCCGACCTACAGGCATGCCAATGACGCAAGGGCTCTCGAGGTGCTCCGTCCCCTGTTTCCGGGGCGGAAGGTCATCGGGATCGATTCGACGGAGTTGATCTGGGGGCTGGGCTCATTCCACTGCATTTCCCAACAGGAGCCTGCCGGTGGTCCGTTGCCGCTCGAGTGAACACCCTCCGATCGGCACCCAACCCGTCGGCCCGGGCATTGCAATCTTCCGAGCTGAAGGATCGGTGTTGGCGTCCAATCAGTGGCGCATACTTCCATTGGTCGCGATTGACCCACGCCCAATAGGGGTACTTCAATCAGGGATGCTAATCAGTGCGGTTGGATGCCGCTGGATGTTTATCCTCTTGGCAGCGGCCCTTCCGGTTTCTGCCGTATATTTTCCACCTCCTGATGCCGAGGGCGGATGGCGTTGTGCAACCAATGGCCAGTCCATGATCCGTCGGCGCGCCGGACTGGACGCCCGCCGTTTGGATCAGGCGTGGGAGTACAACCAACGCTGCTCCCAGAATGCCGGGCTTTTGGTTGTTCGGCATGGTTGGCTGGCATTGGAGCGTTATGTGGGACGTGCCAATCGGGAAGCGCGTCCGGACATGGCCTCGACCGGCAAGGCTTACACCAGCATCGCTTGTGGAATACTTCTTCAGGAATTCGCGGGACGATTTCCAGCCGGTCTTGAAACCCGCGTGTTTACTCCGGAGTTCTTGCCGGAGGCGTTTTCACCCGAGGGGCACTTGGATGATCCCCGCCGCGCGGACATCACCCTTGGACATTTGTTGTGCATGAGTGGGGGCTATACGGGGGAGGGTGGAGCTCCGACGGCTGTGGTGATGGGGCGATCGTTTCCTCTGAAACCCGTGCCGGGACAAGACCTTCGGGATTTGGATGGATCATCACTCCGCTGCGCGATGTGGACTAATGCAGGGGGCGGTTACTCCTACTCGTCACCCGAGCCGCACATCGCCTCCATCGTGCTGCGCCGGGTCAGTGGCATGGATTTGCGGGAGTACATCGACGCGCGCTTGGCCAAGCCCATGGGATGGGGCGCCTGGAACTACTGCCTCCACCGGGGGAACATCACTCTGCCCCATGCCAATGGCGCAGGCAGCATTGCCGTTGCTGCCACCGATGCCCTGCGCTTTGGCTATTGCCTCTTGCAGGATGGACGTTGGGGAAACCGGCAGTTGGTGCCGTCCAACTACATCGCTCAATGCCGTCAGATGTCCCGGTTCAATCCGCACAGCCCGTACAGCTTGATGTTCGAACACAATGCCGATGGGCATGTCGCTGGCGCCCCGAGAGATGCTTTCTGGAAGTCCGGAGCGGGCGGCTTTGCCCTGATTGTGGTGCCGTCGCTCGATTTGGTGATCTACAAGATGGGTGGAAATCACGGGCAATATGATCCTGCCCTGACCCGGGTTTCACAGCCTCCCGGAAGCAAGGATCGGGATGGTTGGAAGCCTCTTCAAAGCACGCCGTTCCAGGAACCCAGCAATGGAGGAGACGGAGGGATTCGGCGCGTCCTGGAAATGGTTTGTGCTGCGACCGTCGATTGAATCCCAAGGATCGTCTCAGGCCCTGATCAACGGACTAAGGTTTGACCCGATTCTTCGGTCGATGAGGGTAAGGTGGTATTCCTCTCGCAAGAAATGCGGCGTTCGCGGATCACGCCTTTTGGAATGCCTCTTACCGCTCTCGGAGCCCTTTAACCCGTTTCAACTGGCTTCTCGCTCGAGAGTTCTGCTTCCCCTGTGACTATCCAGTGTATCGAGTGGAACCAGGTCAACGACGCGGTGCGTGGCCTACCGTGGTCGTCGCCGGGTAAGCTGAATAGCCAGGGTTCTTTGGCACTGCGCCGGGGTAGTTCAATGGAGCGTTTGGTACGTTTCCGGGGCGAACCATCGGAACTGCCATCGTGGCGATACCTCGGTTTCCCGGGGCACTGTTCGGGGAAGCCCCAGGCACTGTGGCCAGAGCCGGGTTGACCGGATTCAATGGCACGCCACCGGCCGCAAAGAATTGTGAGGCCATCTGACCTTGGATCACGGTGGGAGTGCGTCGAGTGACACCGCGGATTCCTTGCGCCAGTGCCACGGAGGTTGCGCAAAAAGACAGGGTCATCCACCACTTGATTCGCATGTCACTTGGCTACGCTTCAACGGTGCGAATGCAAGGGTTTTGTCAATCCCTGACCCCGCCGCAGTTAGCATCGCGGCCCTGGCCGTCAACGAGTCGCTCTGAAGCCAATTCGTCGATCGCGATGCTTTTTCCGATTCAATTGCATCAGTTGCGCTGGCTGCGCTTTCTTCGGCATGAGTTTTGTTGTTCGCCTGTTAGGGGGCTGAAGCTCGGGTTTCAATGGAGCCCGCTCCTCGTTTTTGTCTTGTCGTGCGAAAGAGTTCGCCAAGCCATTACTTTCCGCCCAACAAAATTCGGTTTGGCCTAGGGCAGCAATCGGCGAACCGCGTCGAAGACTTCCTTCACGGGCACCCCGGCCATGGCTGCGACGCCCTTGCAGGATTCATACTCGGGTGCCGCCTGGACGACCTTGCCATTGAGCAAACCACGTTTGACCTGCACGGTTCCGAAGGGCGTCTTCACCGCGATGTGGTCCCGTTGCAATTTGCGACGTTCAGCCACAGTCCTTCGGACCCCAAATGCCGACGTTTCCAATAGCAGAAACTCGGTGAATCGGTCGGCATCATCGGGTTCACACAGCAAGGTCAGCAGGACCCCAGGTCGCTGCTTTTTCATTTGAATGGGTGTGTGGAAGGCATCCAGAGCTCCCAGTCTTAAAGCCTTGTCCAACACATGCCCGAGGATCTCCCCGGAAATGTCATCCAAGTTGGTCTCCATAACGACCACCTGATCAGTCAACCAATCTTGCGCCGCAGAACCGTCGGCTCCTTCGCTCAAGATGGCTCTCAATACGTTGGGCCGGGTCTTGTTGTTTCTGGTTCCCAGTCCGTAACCGATCCGCTGGGCCTTGAGCGATCCCATGGGGCCGAAGGATTCCACAAATTCGGCCAAAATGGCTGCTCCGGTGGGGGTGACCAGTTCATGAGGCTCCTCGCATTGGGTCACTCCGATGCCCCGTGCTCCAAGAATTTCCAGAGTTGCCGTAGTGGGGATGGGGAATCGCCCATGGGCGCAGTTCACAAAGCCGGTGCCTTCAACGACTGGGGCGCTGGTGATGCGAGGTTGGCCCAGCAATTCAAGGCAGATAGCCGCCCCGACGATGTCCACAATAGAATCGACTGCGCCCACTTCATGGAAATGGACCGATTCCGGCGGAAGTCCGTGCACCTTGCCCTCGGCCACGGCAACGCGGTGAAACACGGCGATCGACCTCGATTTGACCCAGTCAGACAACGTGCTGTCCTGAATCAACCCACGGATCATGGCGAAGGTTCGGTCCTCGCTGTGGCTGTGCTCATGCCCATGCTCGTGCCCATGCTCGTGCCCATGCTCGTGCCCACAGGCTTCACCATCGAGGTGCACATCGAACTTCACACCCTCGATCGATGATTTGTGTTTCCGGGCCGCATGGAGGTGATACCCACCGAGGCCCAGCTTGCGGAGTTCTCGGTCGAGGTCTCGAAATTCCACGCCAAGGTCGAGCATGGCTCCGATGAACATGTCACCGCTGATTCCGCTGAAGATGTCCAAATACAGGCTGCGCATTGCTGATCAGACTGCCCGTTTGACCTTTCAAAATCAGGCAATAAAACGAGAAGAGGACCGCGCTCTCCAGCCCGCGCACATCGAGGGGCTACTTGCCGGGTCCGCGAGAGGAACCGATCGAGGCGAAAATTTGCTGACGTTCTGCGAGCGAGACGTCGCGCCATTGGCCCGGGGGCAGGGCACCGAGATGGAAGGAACCGATGCTCACCCGGACCAGCCGCAAGGTGGGATGACCTACGGCAGCGGTCATTCTTCGGACCTGCCTGTTTTTGCCTTCGCTGAGTTCGAGGGCGATCCAACAATCCGGCACCGATTTGCGGAATCGGATCGGCGGATTCCTCGGAGTCATTTCTGGCTGGGGATCCAACCGCTGCGCACGCGCCTGTCGAGTGTGGTGGCCTTGGATCAACAGACCGTTTTCCAAGGCCCGGAGAGCGCTCTCCTCGGGGAGTCTCTCGACCTGCACCCAGTAGGTCCGCCGGTGGCCGGCCTCTGGATCCAAGAGCCGGTGATTCAGTCCCGCTTCATCACTGAGCAACAGGAGTCCCTCCGAATCGGCATCCAACCGTCCCAGTGGATACACCCTCGGCGGAAACCCAAACTCGGCCAGCGTTCGATTGGGCGATCCGTCGGCGGTGAACTGTGACAGCACCCCGTAAGGCTTGTTGAAGACGAGGAGGCTCAAGAGCGCCTCCAGCCTCCCTCGTTCTTGTTGCGCCCGGTGATCAGGTTCTTGATCCACATCACAGCTCCCACCACCACCGCGGCCACGAGTTTCCAGGCCTTCTTGAAGAACAAAATCAGCGGAGCGAAAAGACCAAATTTGGCGGCTGCGGCCGCAGCCCCTCCGAGAACCAGTGCCCCGAGTCCATATTGAGCGATGCGGTCGCCCTGGCGATATTCGGCATACGATTCTCCACCGCTGTACTGGTGACTGCGAAGGATCTCACGGAACTGCGGCAGCGTTGCGTCCACATGGGCGCGGTCTTCGATGAGGGTGACTTTGGTGACGCCTTTGCGTCCCAAAAGCCGAACGTTGTAGTTCACAAATTTCTTCCCACCGCTTTCGGCTTCCACGCTCCATTCCAGATTCTTGGTGATGTCATTGAAGTTGGGAGCCACGTGCCATCCAACGATGCGGATTGGTGGAGAACCGCGCTCCTGCCGAGTCTCGTTCATCGACTCGGTGCCCTGCTTGTAGGACTCGATGAGCTTGTCGGCATTGAGTTCCTTCTTCTCATCATCCTTCACATAGCCGATCTCCTCGAACTCCAGAATCACCCACCACTCGTCCTGAGTCTGCATTAGGATGCCAGTCTCTTCACCGCTGGGTCGGTTGCCCGTCCTCTTCAAGAATTCCTGGGCCCCCGTCGCATCGAGGAATCGGAAACCTTTGGGAATCTGCAACGTGGCGCGTCCGACCAGACTCACGTTGGTTGGTCCCTGGATCCACGCCATGCGGTCCATGGGCGAAGCTTTACCCGAGGACAATTTCTCGCCTTTTTCTTGGGCTCGAAGTGTAAGGCAGAACAGACAGAGAACCATCCAATGGATGGATTGCCGGAGGACAATTTGCAGATTCATCGAGGTGAAATCGGGACGATGGGGCAGCTCAGAAGCCAAGGGAGAGATGGAGAGTGCTCAGGGATGACAGGCGCAGGAGCTGCCGCAGGGCTGGGGGGCGGGCACATCGCAGGCTCCAGTTTCGCATCCGGCATCGCCCTTGAGCATCAGGTATCCCCCTGAGATCACCCTTCGGACCGGTTTGCCCGATTCCGGATCGCGGGTCAACGCGGGGTCCTTCATGGACTGCTTCACCTCGAAGCGTCGCACTGCTTCGTCAGGCACTGTTGGGATGGTCTCGTACTGATAGAGAGGCATAGCAGGTGGAAATTGAGCGCAAGACCGGCCTGAGGGCAACCCGAAGCGATGGATTCCCAAGACTCCGGTGCCTGCACCGCGTCGATGCCTTGGGTATGTTTGCCCGCTGTCTGGGCTCAGAAGCGCGGCTCCAGCCCCGACTTCGGCATCAAACTAGGCATCAACCTCACCCAGTTCCGGAAGGGCTTGGGTGCTGTCGGCAAAGCGGTCGGCGCGGACCCCCATGCGGCGCATCAGTCCCAGATGCAGATTGGCCATCGGGGTATCTTTGGGGAATATCAAGTGACGCCCCGGCTTGAGGGTTCCGCCGCCTCGTCCTGCCAATACCAGAGGCAGGTTGCGCGGGTTGTGCGCGTTGCCATCACGCATACCGGCACCGAACAGGATCATGGATTGGTCGAGGACCGTCCAGGTGCCTTCCTTCATCGAACGGAGTCGATCTAGGAAATACGCATACTGCTCGACATGCCATCGGGTGATGCGTTCGTAGGGGGCCAGTTTTTCCGGAAGATTCTCGTGGTGGCTGTACTCGTGGTGCCCGCCCTTGACCCCGTCGAGGAAGGAGAAGTTCCGGCCGGATACGGCGTTGCCGAACATGAAGGTGCTCACCCGGGTGGCGTCGGTCCAGAATGCCAGCGCCATGATGTCGAGCATCAGGCGGACCTGCTCGGTATGGTTGATGCCGCGTTCGCTGGCCCGGGCGGGATCCGAATAAAGATCGATCCTCTGGCCCAGGCGTTCAATTTCAGCCCGCGCTGCTGGATCTTCCAGATACTCGCCGAGAGCGCGTCGTCGGGCCCATTCGATCCGGTGTTCGACGGAGCGGACACTCTCGAAGTACTCCGCCATTTTCTGCTGGTCGGCTTTGCCCAACTGCTTCCGCAGGCGCTGAGCGTCGTCAGCCACCAGGTCCAAGACGCTGGTGGTGTCTCCAAAGCGCGAGGCGGGCACTCCACCGGCGTTGCGAAAGATGCGGTCGAAAGCCCGACGAGGATTGATCTCCTTGGCGCAGGGCGTGGTGGGAGTGGCCCAACTAATGTGGGACCCGTAAAGGCGGGTGAAGCCTACATTGGTATCGACTCCGGTAGTGATGGGCTCAATGCCCAACTCCAAAGAGGGCAGAGGGGTCTGGTAGCCCACTTGTCGGGCCATCCATTGATCCATCGAGGTATTGCCTGAGCACAAGTCTGCGCCGGTGGTCCGGGTGATCGTGGTGCTGGTAAGAAATCCGCCGGTCTTGACGTAGTGACCGTCGCCGGTGTTGGTGGCAGCATTCCACAAGTGGGTCAGGACTAGCAGTTCGGACTGGTGTGACTGAAGCGGTGCCAAGATGGGTGACAGTCGGAAATTAGCCCCTTCGCCTTCGGGCGTCCAACGGTCTGGACGGGTGCCGTTGGGCATGTAGAGGCATGCAAATCGTCGAGGCGTGGTGATCTGGTCATCGCCGGTTTTAGGTTGCGCCCCGGCTTTCGACCCTGCCATGGCCTCCAACCAGGGCAGCGCCATGGCAGCCCCGACTCCTTGGAGCAGGGTTCTGCGTGACAATGTTCCAAGTGCCATGTTGGAGAAGGAGTAACAGGTGCTCGCCGAAGAAATAGTCGTCTTGCCTGAGGGACTTTCGTCGTCAAAAGCTGTAGGAGATGCCGGCCATCAACCGCAAGTCGTTGCCACGGCGACCCGGAGCCGGTATCGAGCGGTAGAAATCTTGGAAAGTGATGGTAGCACTGGCCTTGTCGGTGATCTTGGTTGAGAGCCCCAAATTGAAGTTCATGACATAGTTCCCGAAGTCTTCTACCTGGGGTAGATATTCCATGCTCTGGATGATGGATGCACGTTCGTTGATCTTCCACTGCACTTCCTCGGCCACACGCAACGTGAGGTAGTTGGCGGTACCGGCTCCCTTGAGGCGTTCGAAAATGAAAGCCGGACCGTTTTCTAATTTCAGCTTCAACCGGTCGT
>CAMCYJ010000134.1 GCA_945883815.1 Akkermansia muciniphila
TCAGGGACAGGCTTCAGGGACAGGCTTCAGGGACAGGCTTCAGGGACAGGCTTCAGGGACAGGCTTCAGGGACAGGCTTCAGGGACAGGCTTCAGGGACATATCAGAGGCGGGATTGTGTGAACCGGCGAGAGCGGCAAACTGCGCATCTGGCAAAAATCGGGACGATTTCTTCTCTCGGGATGAAAGAAATCCCTGAGGCAGAACGAATCCTTGGAGAGCTGCCATGAATGCTTCACCTCCCAGAGCACGGTCTTCAACCCGGGCCTTCACCCTGCTTGAATTGCTGGTCGTCCTGAGTGTCATCGGAATTCTCACGGTGTTGTTGCTACCAGCCCTGGCACGCACTCGGGACACCGCACGCTCCAGTTCTTGTCTGTCCCATCTCAAGCAGTGGGGCATCGGCACTCATTTGTACGAGCTGGATTCTGGCGGTTGGTTGCCTCCCGATGGTGCGCCCAATGGCATTTCCACCCACAATGCATGGTATGCCGACCTACCCCCGATCATGGGAATTCCCGCCTACCACCACGAGGGACCTTGGCGAACCAATGCGCTCGCTCCACTGGGCAACCGCCTCTGGTTCTGTCCGTCCAACCCGCGACGTAGCAACGGTCACCTGCTCTTTCACTTCGCCCTGAACCGTCTCATCAACGGCAGCGGACGGGATTCCCGGAAAGTGCGCCTGGAATCCATCCCGGCCCCGGCCCGAACCGTCTGGCTCTTCGACAATGGCCAGCGAGCGGCAGTAGCCGGCCCCGGCAACCTCCATCACTCACTCCATCGGGGCGCGGCCAACATTCTTTTCCTCGATGGCGGAGTCCGCCGGATCCAGCCAGTCCCGGCGGGTTCGCCCACATCTCAAGATCAACCCCTTTGGAACCCCAGATGAAACTGCTTTGCCAGAAACCCGACTTCCGAAGCCTCGCCTCGGTTCCAAGGAGCCCGCAATACACCCGCCCCACGAGTCTCCGCCGCGCTCTAAACCGAGAATTCAATGGCCCCCCGCTGCGGAAGTCCCGAAAGTGCCTCCCGATGGACGTCACACCGACTGCTTTCGGAACCTGGAATGGGGGCCGGTTCATGAACTACGGCCACGCCATGGACGATGCCCAGTGGGTCGCCCTGGTGCGCCACGCTTGGGACCGAGGCATCCGAACCTTCCTGACTGCTGACGTGTACGGATCAGGTCAGGCAGACAGCCTCCTAGGACAGGCGTTGTCCGGGGTGCCGCGCGAGAGTTACTGCCTCGTGGGTTGCATCGGACATGATTTCTACTCGGCACGGCGCGATGGCGCGAAGGGGTTCCCGCGCTTCACCCAACCCGGTCTGCGGGTGCCTGCCGACTACGCCTCCTACCTGCGGATGGCTACCGAGAAATCCCTGGAGCGGTGTCAGGTCGACCACTTCGACCTCGTCCTCCTGCACAATCCCGACCATACGGGCTACACGAGCGACCGGGTCTGGAACGGAATGCAGGCCCTGCGCGATGCCGGCCTGACACGTTCCCTCGGGGTGGCACCAGGCCCGGCCAACGGATTCACGCTAGACCTGATCCAGTGTTTCGAACGCTTCGGCCCCATCATCGACTGGGCCATGATCATTCTGGGCCCCCTGGAGCCATGGCCCGGCAAGCTGGTCCTCCCTGCGACCGTCCGTCACCAAGTCCAACTCATCACACGCGTGGTGGATTACGGCGGCATTTTCCACGACGACGTCCGTCCCGGACACCGCTTCGGCCAGTCCGACCATCGGTCGTTTCGACCGGCAGGTTGGGTAGAGTCCGCCGTCGCCAAACTCGAGTTGCTCCGACCCATCGCCCAACGCCATGGCATCACCCCGTTGCAGTTGGCCTGCACCTGGAACCTGCACCAACCGGCCGTTCACAGCGTCATCCCGACCTTGATTCAAGAGCTGGGAGAAGGCGCCCGCCCGATCGCTTCCAAAGTCGATGAACTGGCTGCCTTGAAGGCTATCCGGCTCACACCGGACGAATTGTCCGAAATCGCCCGGATCGGCGACAACACCGGCTGCATGACTCTGAAGGGTTCCAGTCGCCGCCATGTGGGGTCCGCGCTGCCCGATCAATGGGAGCTGGACAGCCAACTTGAAGCCCTCGCCGCGCGCTGGCAAATCGATCCGGACGTCGACCTCGCTTTGACCCATTCTCACTGATTTCAAAACCAAACCGTTTCTCCAACCTCATTCCAACCGACTCCTCTATGGCCGAAAAACTTCCGGAAAAGAAAACCCCAGCCGCCGAGACCAAAACCGCTGACACAAAAGCCGCAGCCGTTGCCGAAGTGCCCAAGATCTCCGCAGCCAAACAGCGGGAACTCGATTCCGCCATCGCCTCCATCACCAAAGCCTACGGCGAAGGGGCGATCATGCGCCTCGGATCCCAAGTCTCCCGCCCCATCGAAGTCATTCCCACCGGTGCACTGGCCATCGACCTGGCGCTCGGCGTGGGCGGTGTGCCGCGCGGCCGTGTCATCGAGATCTACGGTCCAGAATCCTCGGGCAAAACCACACTCATGCTGCACCTCATCGCCAATGCCCAGAGGGCTGGCGGTGTGGCTGCATTCATCGATGCCGAGCATGCCCTAGACCCATCCTACGCCAAGAAACTCGGAGTGAATGTCGATGAGCTCCTGGTCTCCCAACCCGACTCCGGTGAAGAGGCCCTGACCATCTGCGAGACGCTGGCTCGTTCCGGAGCCCTCGACATCATCGTGGTCGATTCGGTGGCCGCGCTGGTGCCCAAGGCCGAACTGGAGGGTGAAATGGGCATGGCCACCATGGGCATGCAAGCCCGCCTCATGAGCCAGGCGCTGCGCAAGCTCACCGCCATCCTCAGCAAGGCTAAGACCACCTGCCTTTTCACCAACCAGATGCGCGAAAAGGTCGGTGTGATGTTCGGCAGCCCAGAAACCACCCCGGGCGGCAAGGCCCTGAAGTTCTATGCCAGCGTCCGCATCGACATCCGACGCAAAGAGGCGATCAAAGACGGCTCGGGGGCAACCATCGGCAACCACGTGAAGGTGAAGATCGTGAAGAACAAGGTCGCCCCACCGTTTGCGGAGGCGGAGTTCGACATCTTCTTCAATCACGGCATCGACAAGGAGGGCTCGCTCCTCGATGTGGCACTCGATGTCGGGACTGTCGACAAGAAGGGCGCTTGGAGTCAGTTCCAGGGTGAACTCATCGGTCAGGGCAAGGATGCCGCCCGCAGGACCTTGGCCGAGAAACCAGAATTGGCGAAAAAGATCCAGGAGGCGACTCTGGCCAAACGCCTTGCCGAACTCACGGCTGCGAACACTCTGAACACCCCGAACGCTCCGGCAGCTTCGAGTGCTTCAGCGTCACCAGCGGCCGCTCGATAAAACCAAGGCCAACCAAGAGCAGGCACTTCAGACCGAGCCTGCCTGCCCTCCGCTCGCAATTCGCCGATTCCGAGCTTAAGGCCCGCCCGATGACACGGGCGGGCCTCTGGTGCCTTGGAGAAGCCCAGAAGACCGGCGTCAACTTACGTTCGAGGAGAAGGGGGTGCGAGGGCGGCCTTGAGTTTCTGGAGCGCCAAGAAAGCCGCGTGGCTTTCCGCTGCCTTCTTGCTGCGACCCACGCCCTGAGCCAACTCCACGCCTCCGTGCAACACGGCACACCGGAAGGTCCGGTCATGATCTGGCCCTTCGGTATCGAGCAACTCGTAGCGGGGAATCTCAGGCGAGCTGGCCTGCAAGTATTCCTGAAGGTCACCTTTGGGGTTTTCGAGGTTGGGCAATTCTACCATCTCGGGTCCTCCCTCCCGAAAGAGGTCCATCAACCGCTGGCGAGCAGCCTCGAACCCGGCGTCCACAAACACCGCGCCGATGATCGCCTCAAAGGCATCGGCCAGGGTCGAGCTGCGGGACCGCCCACCGCTGGAATCTTCACCACGGCTGAGAATGACGTGCTTCCCCAACTGAAGACGCCGCGCCTGCCCGGCCAGCGACGTTCGATTCACCAACTGAGCCCGCGCCTGGGTCAAAGCCCCCTCACCCAACCCCGGAAACCGCTGGTAAAGCTCCGAAGTAATAGCCAACTGGATCACCGCATCCCCCAAGAACTCCAACCGCTGATTGTGGTTCTGACCCCCACCTTCCTCATGCGCCACGGACGGATGCGTCAAAGCCAGGGACAGGAGCGATGGATCGCGAAAACGGTACCCCAGAGCGACTTGGAGATCTTCGAGAGCGGACATGGGATTCGTTGGATGCACTGCAGGCGAAAGCACAAACGGGCTGTCAGCAAGGATTCAGAGCGGTGCCAGAGACGGAATCTCGCTCGGCGCGTTGAAGGGTTCTTCGGTGGGCTCCAGGGACACCGAGGCGATGGCCGGAGCCTCGTCCGGCAACCCGTGCTCCAGAAGGTTGGCCACATCACACTGCACAGCTGCCAATTGGTTCAATTGGAGATCGGGATCAACAACCGTGAACAAGTCACCCGACTTCGGATGCTCATAGATGAAGATCCGGCGACCGTTGTCCCGCGACTGTCCCTTGACCCGCAGGATGCGCTTGCGCTCCAGCATCACCGCCAAGATGAATGCCGCAGCTGCATGCCGCTCTTCGCGCCGTTCGAGAAGCTTCCTGAGGAGCGATTCGGCGTCATCCTTGCGGATGGCATCCGGGGGCACCGGAGGCGGGGCCTCGTACACACCCTTCCAATGGGAAACCAGGTTGGCCTTGGCGAGCAGTTCTGCAGCGGCTTCCTTGAAGGAATCCACGCAGAGGTCCATCCGTTCAAAGCCCGCTTTCGTATCGAGAAGCAGGGTGTGATAGGTCTCACCATCATGAAACTGCCGCCCGGATACCCTACAGGCGTGAGCCCGCGACTGGATGTGCCATTCGATCATCGATTCAAGTGCCGCAGTATCGGGGGTCCATTCCATGGTGCAACAGGCTTTTGCACCCGGTGCCGGAACCCGGAGCTGTCAGGAGGAAACCACCCCAACAAACCCCTCTGCCCCGCGATCTCACAACGACAGCCAGTGGCCGCCGCAAGCAACCGAAGGTCTCAAAGGCGCGCAACCAGCAATTGCTCCTGAAAGACCATTTCTTTGGGCAAGTGCGTGTAGAGCTTCATGAACAACTCATCCGTGGACAGCAAGTCCCGACGCCATTCCTCCGGGTCCATGCGCTGCAACTGGGCAAAACGCTCCCGGGTGAATCCCTCGAGGCCTTCCGTGTCGAAATCTTCATAGCGCGGAACCCATCCCAACGCGGTCTCCACCGCACCGGTCCTGCCGGCGCAGCGATCCAAGACCCACTTGAGGACGCGCATGTTCTCTCCAAATCCCGGCCACAGGAATCGACCCGCCTCATCCTTGCGGAACCAGTTGACGTGAAAAATGCGGGGTGGTTCGGTCAGTTTCTTGCGCATGTCCAACCAGTGCCGGAAGTACCGCCCCATGTTGTAGCCGCAGAACGGCAGCATGGCCATCGGGTCGCGTCGAACCTGTCCGACGGTGCCTGCGGCCGCCGCGGTCATTTCGCTACCCATCGTCGCGCCCAGGAAGACCCCGTGGCTCCAGTTGAATGCCTCAAAGACCAGAGGCACGACGCTCGCTCGACGCCCCCCGAAGATGATGGCGGAGATCGGGACTCCCTGGGGATCGAGCGCCTCGGGAGCCATGGCCGGGTTGTTGGTGGCCGGCGCGGTGAATCGCGAGTTGGGGTGAGCCGCCTTCTCCTTGGAGGCTGGCGTCCAAGGGTTTCCCTTCCAGTCCAGGCACTCGGCCGGAGGCGGGTCATCGTGCCCTTCCCACCACACCGTGCCGTCCGGCTTGAGCGCCACGTTGGTGTAGATCGTATCCCGTGCGATGGTCGCCATCGCGTTGGGATTGGTCTTGGCATTGGTGCCCGGCGCCACCCCGAAGTAGCCCGCCTCAGGATTGATGGCCCACAGGCGTCCGTCCGGTCCCGGCCGCATCCAGGCGATGTCATCGCCCACGGTCCCTATCTTCCAGCCCTGAAACCGCTCCGGCGGGATCATCATGGCGAAGTTCGTTTTACCACAGGCGCTCGGGAAGGCTGCCGCGACATAGCGCCGTTCCCCCTCGGGAGACTCGACCGCCAGGATCAGCATGTGCTCCGCCAACCACCCCTGCCGCCGACCCAGGTAGGACCCGATGCGCAACGCCAAACATTTCTTTCCGAGCAACACATTGCCCCCATAGCCCGACCCGACAGAAATGATCTCATTGGTCTCCGGAAAATGGCAGATGAAGCGACGGTCGGGATGGCCATCGAGGAGACAATGAAGCCCCCGATTGAAGTGATTCGACTGCCCGAGATGCTCCACCGCGATGCGACCCATCCGGGTCATGATCCTCATGTTGAGCACCACGTAGAGGGAGTCGGTCAACTCAACTCCGACCTGAGACAAGGACGATCCCGGAGGCCCCATCAGGTAGGGAACGACGTAGAGCGTGCGCCCCTTCATGCCACCGCGCGCCAACTCCAAAAGCTTCGCTCGCATGGACACGGGCTCAGCCCAATTATTGGTGGGCCCGGCATCCTCGGCCAACTCGGTGCAAATGAAGGTGCAGTGCTCCACCCGCGCCACGTCGTTGGAGTTGGATCGGTGGTAGTAGCATCCCGGCATCTTGTCCTGATTCAGAGGCACCAAGACCCCTTGCCGCACCGCCTCGGCATAGAGGAATTCCTTTTCCGCTTCGGACCCGTCACACCAGAACACCGCGTCGGGCTGCGTGAGGGCCACCGTGGCGGCCACCCACTCCTGCAACGCTGGATGTTCGATGGGTCTGGTGCCGCAAGGATGCGTTTGAGTGCTGCTCACCTCGCAAACCTACGTCAACCCATGCGCGTAGCACTCCGAATCTTGTCGATCGACGGACTCCTATTGGTCGCCTCAGCCTCGAAGCCGCCACAGCGACCAACGCCCAGAATAGCGTCAGCGAAGCTCCTCCTGGTAACGACGACAGTCCTTCGCGCGATCCCTGTGCCCCATAGACCAGGAACCATCGCTCACCCGAGCGCAACGGGATGTCGGAAGCCAGGCGGAAGACGCAATTCCAATGCACCAGCCTCTCCCGCTGAAACTCGAAGCAATCACAGCCAATGGGCGGGTTGCCATCGGCCGCGCAATCCGCAATGAAGACACCCATTGCGTGGGATCCCGACGGTGTGGACAGCACCTCTGGATAGGCGGTTTCTCCCGGAGGAGTCCAAAGGTTGGAACTCACAACCACTGTTCGCCGGGTTTCAGGCGACTGCTTGGGAAAACCGGGCTGTCATATTGCAGGTGGGTACTTCGAGGGTGATCAGTCGGTCGGGCCGGCCCGTGGGAAGATCGCGGGTCACCCGGCAGTCGATGACAATGTCCCGCCCTCAAAATCCCAGCCTTCACTGTTTGGAGAGTCGGTGGTGGGAGAGGATCTTTCCCTCCCGGAAATCAATTGTATCTTCTTGGCAAACAACCTCACCACTCTGATTGGTCCATGGAAATAGGATGGACCCAACAATACCATGCCCCTACCCGAAATCCGATTTCTCGAAGGCCCCCGTTCCCGGTGGGACAATCTTAAGTTCGTCGTCGATATCTCCTGGGAGTTCATCCGAGGCTTCCGGGCACTGCACTTCTCGGGACCTTGCGTGGCCGTGTTCGGTTCGGCGCGGTTCACCGAGTCCAGCCCCTATTATGGAATGACGCGGCAGCTTTCCGCTGAAGTTGCAAAACTGGGCTTCACCATCATGACTGGAGGTGGGCCCGGGCTGATGGAAGCCGCCAATCGGGGGGCTCGCGATGTGGGGGGGCGCTCCGTGGGCTGCAATATTGTCCTGCCGATGGAGCAGGAGCCCAACCCCTACTTGGATAAATGGGTCAATATCCGCTACTTCTTTGTTCGAAAGACGCTGCTCATCAAATACTCCTACGCCTTTGTCATCGTCCCCGGAGGGTTTGGCACGCTCGATGAGCTCTTCGAAGCCATGACCCTGATCCAGACCGGGAAGATCAAAGACTTTCCGATCATCATCTTTGGACGCGAATTCCATCAGGAACTCGTGGAGCACATCGAAAAAATGCGACAGCTCAAGACCATCTCAGAAAACGATCTCCAGATGTTCTTGGTGACCGATTCCATCGATGAGGCGGTGGATCGGATCCGCCAGGTCATCAACAAATACGGGCTCAAACCCACCGAGCGCCAACCCAGTTGGCTACTCGGAGAACGTCGATAGAGAGATTCTCACTCCCCACGGACCACGCTGGGAATACGGCAAACGAAGGCCTCCCACAGGTCCCTACTCTGCCACGTGCCTGATGCCCTGCCGCCTCGCGGTGGACACCCGTGTCGTGCATCTATGCAGTTCCCCTTGTCGAGCCTGCTGGGGACTTCAACCCGTTAGAGAAAGTGCGCCCTACCGGGCGCACCAAAAAAAAGAGGGGCCGAAGCGAACTTCGGCCCCTCCGTGAATCA
>CAMCYJ010000135.1 GCA_945883815.1 Akkermansia muciniphila
CGGCCATCCCTACCCCTATACCAGCCCGGGGTGAAACCCCGGGTATGGCGCACAACCGGAGCGTTCTGAAGGAACGCCGCATACACCAGACCGTCCCTAGACGTGACGGCACCTCCGTTGGGGATATCGGTGGCGCGCTCCGCGGGATCGGTCCTGCGCTCGCAGGGAACGTGGGGGCCAGCGGGGCTTTCGCGCTGAACGCGCGAGGGGGATATAGGGTGTGGACGTTCCTATGCTCGCTGCGGACCGATCCCGCTGCTGCTGGGTGAAGGACTGTGTTCTGGGGCAGAGGGCTTCAACTCAGGATGTTGCGAACGACGGTGCCGTGGACGTCGGTGAGGCGGTGGTCGCGGCCGCCGTAACGGTAGGTGAGGCGTTCGTGGTCGAGGCCCAAGCAGTGGAGGAGGGTCGCGTGGAGGTCGTGGATGTGGACGGGGTTCTCAATGGCTTTGGAGCCGTAGTCGTCGGTGCGTCCGTGGGCGAGACCGCCTTGGACTCCGCCTCCAGCCATCCAGACCGTGAAGCCCTGGTGGTTGTGGTCGCGGCCATTCTGCTGGCGGCTGTCGGGGGTTCGGCCGAACTCGCCACCCCAGAGGACGAGGGTGTCTTCGAGGAGGCCTCGTGCGGCGAGGTCTTGAAGCAGGGCGGCAGCGGGGCGATCGAGGGCGCGGGCGTTCTTGCGGAGGGAGGATTCGAGGTTCTGATGTTGGTCCCAGCCGCCGAGGTTCACTTCGATGAAGCGGGCGCCGGCTTCGGCGAAGCGGCGGGCCAGGAGACATTGCCGGGCGAAGGCGTCGATGCCGGTCTCGCCCACGCCGTATAGGGCTCGGGTTGCAGGGGTCTCTCGGGAGAGGTCCAGCAAGTCCGGGACCTCAGATTGCATCCGGAAGGCCAGCTCGCTGGCTTCAATGGCTCCTTCGATGGCACCGCCAGGTTCTAGGGTCGACTCTGAAAGTCTTTCCCGATTCATGGTCTGGATGAGGTCCAACTGGCGCCGTTGCTGAGTAGCGGTGAGTTGTCCATGGGTGACGTGGCTCATGCCGGTGTCGGCGGAGCCTTCGCGGCCTGAGCCAATCCGTGTGCCTTGATGGACGGCTGGCAAAAAGGCGCTCCCGTAATTGGCGGCCCCCAGTTGGGCCGGCGGACTGATGCTGATGAATCCCGGCAAGTTCTCGTTGGCGCTGCCAAGGCCGTAGAGGACCCAGGAACCCATGGAGGGCCGAACAAACCGGGCGCTGCCCGTATGCAGCTGCGTGAATGCCTGGGGGTGATTGGGGATGTCGGTGCGCATGGAGTGGACCATGCAGAGCCGGTCGGATTGTTGGGAAAGGTGCGGGAAGAGTTCGCTCATCCACAGGCCCGACTCGCCGTGCTGGCGAAAGGAAAAGGGTGAGCCGATGATCTGGGAGCCTTTGCCGCGGCCAATGCCGGGTTTGCCGTGGTCGAGTCGGAGGCGGGGTTTGTGGTCGAAGGTGTCCTGATGCGAGGGGCCGCCTTGCATGCAGAGGAAGATGACTCGTCGCGCTCGGGGCCGATGGTGGGTTCCGGGGCGGTCGAGTCCGGGGGCGCCGATCTCGGCCGCGGGATGAGCTGCGGTCGCCGTCAGGCCGCGGAAGGCCAGCCATCCGAAGCCGGCGGCCGCGGTGCGCAAAAGATCCCGGCGGGTCAGCGGCAGGTTCGAAAGCGGTGGATTCGGTGCGGGGTTGGCTTGGGGCCCTGGGGTGCTGTTTGAGGGGCTCATGGTCTCGGTGCTTAGCGAAGGTAGCGGAATTCGGCGCAGGCGAAGAGAGCCTGGGCAAAGAGCGTCCAAGCCGCCTCTCGACCCGTGGGCTTTTGGGTGCGGGTGTCGCGGGCGAGGCTCTCGTATTGGATGAATCCGAGGGCGCGGGTCATCTCTTGGGGTTTTGGATCGCGGGCCAGAGCCAGCCGGTAAGCCCAGCGGACTCGGTCGGTATCGTCCATGACAGACGGGGCCAGCAGTCGTCGGGCGAACGATCGCGCCTGAGTCTGGGCGAAGGGACTGTTCATCAGAAACAAGGTCTGTGCCGGGACCAGGGTTTCATCCCGGTTGGCCATCACCAAGCTGGGCTCGGCAAAATCGAACACATCCAAGACGTCCGGAACGGCATCTCGGATCACCGGCAGATATAGGCTGCGCTGGTTCATCTGATCGCTGGCCCGTGCGGCGAAAAATCGCCCCCCAAAGGGAGTGTCACCGATCTGGGCGACCACCGATCCGCGAAGGGGTTTGGCATCGAGGGTTCCGGCCGCACTCAGCACTGCGTCCCGGATGGACTCGGCGTCCAGGCGCCGGGGTCTGGCCCGCCAGAGAAGTTCGTCATCCGGATCCACCCTCAAGGCGTCGGGGTCGGCATCGGATGACAGTCGGTAGGTCCGGCTCAAAACCAGCTGCCGGATCAGGGATTTGGTGGAGCCGCCTTCGGCTTGGAAGCGTTGGGCCAGGTAGTCCAGTAGCTCCGGATGGCTGGGACTTTGGCCGTTGATTCCGAAGTCATCCACACTGGCGACCAAGCCTCGTCCGAAGAGGTGACGCCAGATCCGGTTCACGGCCACGCGGGCGGTCAAGGGGTTGTCGGGGTGGGTCAGCCATTGGGCCAGTTCCCGGCGGCCGCTTTCTCGGGCCGGCATCGGTCGGGAGGATAGACCGAGGAGCGGGATCATGCCACGGGGTACGCGCCCGCTGCGTTGGGTCACCTCACCGCGGATCAGGAAAAACGCATCCTCCGGCTTCGTGTCCTGAACCCCCATGGCCAGAGCGTTGGTGGCACGATGGTCTGGGATTTCCAGAGGCTTGTTGCCTCGTTGGATCGCCCCTTTCCGTGCGGGCGCGCCGGGCATCGGCTTGAGCACCAACTCCGACCGGGGCGATCGTTCCAGCGCGATGAGGCGGGAGGGCTGCCGGTTGCGCGCTTTGTCGCCGGTGGTGCCGTAGCAGGTTTCGGTGCTGCGGAAAATTCCGGCCAAGGCGTAGTAATCGCGTTGGGAAATGGGGTCGAACTTGTGGTCGTGGCAGCGGGCACAAGCGACGGTGACTCCCAGAATGGCGCGGGTGGTGGTGTCGATCTGCTCGTCCACCAGGTCGGCCAGAAATTGCTCCCGGCGGCCTTCGTTGAGGCTCTTGGTGCCCAGCGCCAGAAAGCCTGTGGCGATTTTCAAGGCATCGCTCCGCTCGGGTGGGGCCGTCTGAGCCAGCAAGTCGCCGGCGATTTGTTCCCGGATGAACTCCGGGTAGGGTTTGTCGTGGTTGAATGCGTCGACCACCCAGTCGCGATAGCGCCAAGCCTCGGGAAAGAGGTGGTTGCGATCTTTGCCAGCGCTTTCAGCGAATCGTGCGACGTCAAGCCAATGGCGCGCCCACCGTTGACCGAAGGCTGGGCTGGAGAGCCATGCGTCGACTTGCTGGCGGTATCGCGACTCGGGCACGGTGCCGTGGTCATCGGGTTGAAATGCGGCGATTTGCTCTGGGGTCGGCGGCAATCCGGTCAGGTCAAAACTCGCCCGCCGCAGCCATTCCAGCGGCGAAGCGGCTCGTACGGGCCTCAAATTGGCTGCTTCCAGCCGCGCCAGAATGAAGCTGTCGACCGCATGTGTGGGCCATTGGGTGTCTCGAACGCGGGGCAGATCCGGGTTGGAGATGGGGCGGAAAGACCAGTGCATCGCCGACCGGTTGGTCGTCTCGGCTGCCATAGGCTGGGCCGACAAACAACCGTTGCCCGGTGGGTTTGCGATCAACAGGAGCAACAAAAGGGTACGCCAGAACACCATGGGAGCATTGGGCCGACTATTTAGAACGACGTCGACCCGGCTGAAAAGGTTTCGTCGCACGTGTCCACTGGGGCAATCTTTCTCCCGTGAAGCGGATCGAAGCCTGGTTTCCCACGTTCATCTACAGTGCCCGGTTGCGTTCCAATGGAGCCGCATTCAATCGGGAACTGCTGCAGGAATGCCATCAATTCCGTGATTTTGATGATGCCGGGCGCAAGTGGTCCAACAAGAACTACCCCGGAGGGTACACTTCGTATGGGTCCATGGATCGCCTGCACACCATTTCCTCCACGTTCACCGAGCTGGAGCGTTTGATCGATCGGCATGTGCGGGCCTATGCCAAGTCTCTGGAATGGGACTTGGGAGGCCGCGGGCTGCGGATGTCCGACTGTTGGATCAACATCATGCCTCGGGGGGTGACCCACAGTTTGCACCTCCATCCCAATTCCGTGGTCAGCGGCACTTATTACGTGGCGACGCCGCGCGGTTGCGCTGGGTTGAAATTCGAGGACCCGCGGATGAGTCGGTTCATGGCGTCCCCTCCGGTGTCTGCCGAAGGGGGCCCGCAGTCCCGCCGCTATGTCACCTACCCGGCCACCGCTGGCAATGTGACGCTTTTTGAAAGCTGGTTGCGCCACGAGGTGCCTTCCAACCCTTTGAAGGCCGAGCGCATTAGTATTAGCTTCAATTACGATTGGGTCTGATCACGACTGGGACCGGGATTTGGAACGGGTCCGAGCCTTCGAGTCGCCCTTGGGGCCCGGAGGCTTGGACAGGGTTCTTGCTGTCCGTGCGTGCGGGATCTGGTCGTGGATGAGTCCGTTGCTGGCGATCAGCGCGTAGCGGTGCTCACCGGAAAGAGGTTGGGTGACGAAGGATCCGCCGGCGCATTCGACGATCAACCCACCCGCTGCGATGTCCCAGAGGCGGACTCCGGCCTCGACATAGGCGTCGAAGCGGCCACAGGCGACGTAGGTCAGGGCCAGTGCCGCCGAACCCATGATGCGGATCTTGCGGACCCGGTGGGTGAGTTCGAGGAAGTCGGACTGGGCCGCCTTCAGGCTGTCTTGGCTCTTGGCGAAGCCGAGCGAGACGATGGATTCATCCAAACGAGCCCGGGTGCTCACCCGAGTGATGCGGCCATTGAGTCGGGCGGGTTTGCCGCGTATGGCCGTCCACAGGTCGTCCATGAAGGGGTCGAACACCACGCCGACCTCGTTCCGGAAACCGTCCTCGGTGCGCACTTGAAGGGCGATGCTGACGGCAGCGTGGGGGATTCCGTAGGCGAAATTCACGGTGCCGTCGATGGGGTCCACGACCCAGCGAGCCGCGGACTTCTCGCTGGCCGCGTCGATCCCTTCTTCTCCCAAGACGGGGATGGAAGGAAAGACCTTGGCCAGTGTACGGGTGATGAGCTTTTGGCACCGCACATCGAGCTCGAGCTTGATGTCGTGTTGATGCGACTCGTTCACCTGCTTGGCCCGGCGCAAGTGTGTCTTCATCAACGCCCCTGCCTCTCGGGCCGCCGCCACGGCTGCAGCCAAAGCCCGGGTATTGGAAGGGGTGTGGGAAGGAAGTTTGGGTTGGCTCATCGTCGTGCCTTCAGCCTGAACCGCTCCGGCCCTGCACATCAATCGCGGACCCTTGAGTGCTGCTCTCGGTCGGAAGGCACGAAGGAGACCGGGTTCCCTCCAAGTCCCTACCCCCGATGTCGGGATTCCCGGGTCGCGGGACCCGGGAATTCGTGAACAGGAGACTGGTGATCAGGACGGCAAACCAAATCGGACATGGGCGTCGTCACTGGAAATCTTCAGTGAGGCGCACACATGATGGGAGGCCAGTTGCAGTACGGCCGAACGGATCATTCCATCGAACTGCTTTGGCGGCAGGGGCACCCCTTCGTGCGCGATTTCCCGGATGTGCAGTCTTCGGTCCAGCAGATCGGTCAGGAAATTCTCGCAGGTGACCGGGTCATCGGTGGTGAAATGCGAGGAGGGTGCCTTGCCATGCGGATCGATGTCGTAGGTGACTTTGTATTTGGGGAGCATGTTGAACGACGGGTTGGAGGACGTGAGACTGGTTGGCTGCGTGATCCGACATGGTTTGTTGGGTCACACCCATTGCGGAGTTGAACTTAGGGGCTGTTCGACGGTGGGCTCCTCAGGATTTGCCGTGATTGATCCCTTGTTTGCCTTCCGAGCCTCAAGCATCCAGCGGATTCGTAGAATCGGAACGCTCGGCTCGATCGGACGAATTCCGGGTTTTGTGAGTCCGGGTCCACCCCGGCATCCGGCCATCCTCGGCGTTGCCACGCGCCGGGCTTGTCGCATGCTCTGCGCCCCGACTGCATGACCGACCCGCGCATTGATGAACTTCGGCAACTCTTGCCGCGCTGCATGCTATCCGACTGGGTTCGACTCGGGGCGCGTGCGGCCCGGTGGGTGAGGGACGGGCAGCCTGTGGGCGATGGGGCTCATCCGCTGGATCGTCTCCTGGAGCAAGCCCGCAGCTCCATCGAACGCCGCGAGTACCGGGCGCTCACGATGCCACGCCCGGAGTATCCGCCGGGTCTGCCCATCTCCTCCCGCAAGGAGGACATCGTGGCTGCGATCCGGGCTCACCAGGTCGTGGTCATCGCCGGTGAGACCGGATCGGGCAAGACGACTCAAATTCCGAAGATGTGCCTGGAAGCCGGACTCGGTGCCCGGGCGATGATTGGCTGCACACAGCCCCGACGAGTGGCCGCGCTGTCCATTTCCCGGCGTATCGCTGAAGAGCTCAATGTCTCCTGGGGTCGCGAGGTGGGTTGCAAGATCCGCTTCGATGATCGATCCGGTGCCGACACCGTTATCAAGTTGATGACCGACGGTATGCTCCTGGCCGAGGTGCAGGGCGATCCGACCCTCGCCGAATACGATGCCATCATCATCGATGAGGCCCACGAGCGCTCGCTGAACATCGATTTCCTGCTCGGTCACCTGAAGAACCTCCTGGCCCAACGGCCGGACCTGAAGGTCATCATCACCTCGGCCACCATCGACACGGCGGCCTTCTCCAAGGCGTTCAACGATGCGCCCATCATCGAAGTGTCCGGGCGCACCTTCCCCGTGGATGTGGAGTACCGCCCCCCCGGCGGCGAGGGTGCTTCGTCGGATCCGGCCGACACGGATTTCGTCGATGCGGCGGCCCGCGAGTGCGAGCGCCTGTTCTATGAGACTGGCACGGGCGACGTGCTCATCTTTCTGCCCGGTGAGCGGGACATTCGCGAATGCGCCGACCTGATCGAAGGCCGACTGGGCTCCGAAGCCGAGGTGGTGCCGCTCTTCGGGCGGCTCAGTTCCGGCGACCAACAGCGGGTCTTCAGCCCTTCTTCGAGGCGCAAGGTGGTGATCGCCACCAACATTGCCGAGACCTCGCTGACCATTCCGGGCATCCGCTTCGTGATCGACTCTGGGTTGGTCCGGATGAGTCGCTACAATCCTCGCACCCGCACCCGTCGGTTGCCGGTCGAGGCGGTGTCGCAAAGCAGTGCCAACCAGCGGAAGGGGCGCGCCGGCCGTGTTGAGGCGGGTGTTTGTATCCGACTCTATTCCGAGGAGGATTTTGAAGCGCGTTCTCCGTTCACGCAGCCGGAGATCCAGCGGGCCAATTTGGCCGAGGTCATCTTGCGCATGAAGGCCTCGCGCCTGGGCGACATCGAGACCTTCCCGTTCCTGAATCCGCCGGCCCCCATGGCCATCAGTGGCGGCTACGCGCTCTTGCAGGAATTGGGTGCCCTAGACGAACAGCGCGAATTGACGCCGTTGGGTCGCGACCTGGCCCGACTCCCCATCGATCCCACACTGGGTCGGATGCTCCTGCAGGCCCAGACCGAGCACGCGGGTCGAGAACTCCTCATCATCGCTGCCGGCCTGAGCATTCAGGACCCTCGCGAACGCCCGCTCGACCAACGCGAGGCGGCCGACAAGGCCCACCGCCGTTTCATGCACTCGCAGTCGGATTTCCTGTCGCTGCTGGGTCTTTGGAACGGGGTGCATGATCAGTGGGAATCGCTGCGAACCCAGGGCGCGCGGCGGAAATTCTGCCGCCAGCACTTCCTCTCCTACCTCCGCATGCGTGAATGGCAGGACTTGCATGGGCAGTTGCAGGGGGCCTTGGAAGACCTCGACGGCGTGAAGCTCAACGAGCGTCCCGCTGGCGAAGAAGCGGTGCATCGCTGCATCCTGGCCGGGCTCTTGGGCCATGTGGCCGTTCGCCAAGAACGCAATCAGTACAAGGGTGTCGGCAACCGGATGGTGGCGGTGTTTCCCGGTTCCGTGCTGTACGATCGACCGGAACGCTCACCGCGGCAGGATCGTCGCCCGCCCCCTGCGGGCACCGCCCCGGGCAAGCCCGAGAAGCCGCGTCAGCCCGCCTGGATGGTTTGCGGCGAGATCGTGGAAACCTCGCAACTCTTCGCCCGGACTTTGGCGGGGATCGATCCCCAGTGGATCGTCCGCCTGGCCCCGCACCTGTGCAAGGTGACCCACCTGAACCCGCATTGGAGTGCCAGTGCCGGCCGGGTGCTGGTCGAAGAGAAAACCACCTTCCACGGCCTGGAGGTCTTCGCCCGCAAGGTCGCCTATGGAAACATTGCGCCCCGCGAAGCCACCGCGATCTTCATCCGGTCGGCGCTGGTCGAAGATGA
>CAMCYJ010000136.1 GCA_945883815.1 Akkermansia muciniphila
ATGGGTTCAAGACTCCCAGACTCCGGGCCATCGCACTCGACTCAGTGCCGGAAATGACGGGTTCCGGTGAAGACCATGGCCATGCCCCGCTCGTTGGCCGCGCGGATGACCTCCTCATCGCGCACCGAACCACCGGGCTGAATGGCGGCCGTGGCGCCGGCTTGGGCCGCAGCGATCAATCCGTCTGCGAACGGGAAGAACGCATCCGAACACACCACACTGCCCTTCAAGTCGAGGCCCGCCTCGCCGGCCTTCCAGACAGCGATGCGGCTGGAATCCACCCGGCTCATCTGACCCGCACCCACACCCAGCGTGGCCTGGGCACCGCAATACAAAATGGCGTTCGACTTGAGGTGCTTCACCACGCGCCACCCGAAGAGCATCGCCTCGAGTTCCGCCGGCGACGGCGCCCGCTGGGTGACCACCTTGAGGTCGGCCTCGGTGGTGATCTTCAAATCGCGCTGCTGCCACAAGTACGACTCAGCGCCCACGCTGCGCAGGTCATGCGATCCAGCCGCGACCGGCGAGCGCCGCATCCGCAACAGGCGCAGATTCTTCTTCTGACGCAAGAGTTCCAGAGCATCGGCTTCGAACTCCGGAGCGATGATTACCTCGCTGAAGATCTCGGCGATTACCTTGGCGCAGGCGAGATCCAGCGGACGGTTCACCGCGATGATCCCGCCGAAGGGCGCCTGACGGTCCGTGGCAAAAGCCCGCTGCCAGGCCTCATGCAAATCAGCCCCGCGACCCACGCCGCACGGGTTGGTGTGCTTGAGGATGGCCAGGGTCGGCAACTGACCTTCGAACTCCGTGATCAAGGCCGCGGCGGCCGTCAGGTCGAGGATGTTGTTGTACGACAACTCCTTGCCGTGCAGTTGCTGGAAATACTCCTGGAACTTGCCGTAGAGCGCCGCCTTTTGATGCGGGTTCTCACCGTAGCGGAGCGGCTGAGCCAACGGCGCACTAATGGCCAAGGCCGGCAACACCGCGTCCGGGCCAGAGAACTCCCGGGTCAAATGGGCGGCGATGGCCGCATCGTAAGCCGCCGTGCGGGCGAACACCTTGGCGGCCAACGTGCGGCGCAGTTCCAGCGTGGTCTCGCCGGCGGCGGCCACTTGTTCAGAGACGATTCCGTAATCGGCCGGATCCACCACCACCGTCACGCTGTCGTGGTTCTTGGCGGCGCTGCGGAGCATGGACGGACCGCCGATGTCGATGTTCTCAATAGCGTCGTGCAGGTGGACACCCGGCTTGGCCACCGTCGCCTCGAACGGATAGAGGTTCACCACCACCAAATCGATGGGCAGGATGCCGTGCTCGCGCACCGTGGCCTCGTGGACCGGGTTGCCACGCAAGTAGAGCAATCCGCCGTGAACCCTCGGGTGCAACGTCTTCACCCGACCGTCGAGCATCTCCGGGAAACCGGTGTGCTCAGAAATGTCGCGCACCGGCAGGCCGGCATCACGAATGGCCTGGGCGGTTCCACCGGTGGAGAGCAGTTCCACGCCGGCCGCCACAAGGGTGCGGGCGAAGGGGACGAGTCCGGATTTGTCGGAGACGGAGAGCAGAGCACGCTGAATACGAGGCATACGAAAGTCGCGAAGGGTGGCGGACAGGAAAAAAGCGTCAACGCTGCAACCGCTCAAGAGCCGAACCGCAGCCGCAGGACCAATGGCTGAGCCAACGCGCCTCAGCGAAGGATCTCAAGGGCTAGCGAGAAGATCCTCTCCCGATTCTTGCTGGCCACGACGCCGAATCCCTGGATTTGGGTCGACTCGTAGGCCGCAGCCAATGGCAGGGAATTCTTGAGCACCGGCAAGCCGAGATCGCGCCCCATTTCCTCCTCGTTCTGCCCACCGACCAGAGTGCGCCGACGCACCTTGTTGAACAGAATCATCGCCCGAGCGGTCGGTGACATGAAGTGCTTCACCGACTCGACCATGGGGATCGAAGCCTGGGTGCTAAAGAGGGACTTCTCGGCGACGATGACCAATCGATCGCTGCGCGAAATGAGATCGCGGAAAAACGGATCCGGACTGCTCGCTGAAACATCGATCCGACCCGGCGTGTCACAAATAATAACGTCTGGAGGCACACCTTCCGGCAGCGGCGCCAACTTGCCAACGTGCGAAACCCACATCGCCAAAGACCCCTGGGGATCCATGTCCTCGAACTGCACCTGGTAGCCCGCCGAATGCAAAGCGGCTCCCACGAGGATGGAGCAGGTGGATTTGCCCACACCGCCCTTCTGGTTGAGAAAACTGATTCGTACAGCCATCGGAGTAAGAGTGCTGTGCAGTCCAACTGGGACACCGCTCAGGGGCCGAGAGTCACTGGACTGACCTCTCAGATGTAGTCGAGGAGGCTGATCTTAAGGATCCTGCCCGCCGACTGCATCGCTGCAGAATAGGCCGACTGCAACTGGTTGAGCTCCACCAGCGTCTGGGCCAGATCCGCGTCGCTCTCCTGGGAGATCAACTGATTAACGGAGACGGCCTCCGTGGAGTTCTGTCTGGCTGCCACCTCCAACCGGGACTGGGCAGCACCCAAAGCCGCAAAGCTTTCGATGTATCCGGTCTCGTCCTTCAGCAGTGACTCACCGATCTCGGGAATAGCCGACTTGTTGCCCGCTTTCAGGGCATCGCGCAAGGCGATCAGGTGACCAAAAACATCGATCCCAGACCGATCATCCTTGAGAAGCCCGCGAGGACCACTGGTGGAGCCATTGGCACCGGGAACATCCAGCGAGAAGGAAATCCCGACGGCGATGTCCACCTGTCGAACCTTCGAGTTCCCCTTGTAGGCAACCGAAGTGATATTGCCGTCCGCATCCCGAACGGCCTCGAACGCAAGGGAAACGCCAGAAGTCCCACCGAACAGAGCTTCACCGTCATGCTTTGCATTGGCCAAAGCCAAGGCGTTCTCCAGTAGTTGATTGACCTCGGAAGAATAAGCCGCGTAGTCGTCTTGGGTCCGTACGCTGTTGGCCAAGGTGGCCAGTTCGGACCCGCGGTCCGTCATCTTCTTGAGCTGGGAAGTGGCCCCGTAAATCGCGTTGGAACGGGTCTGGAGCTTGACGACGTTGTCGGAATACTGACCCAGACGCTGAAAATCGCCCTGCAGTTCCAGAACGTTGAGAAACGCACTGGGATCATCTTCGACGTTCCGAATCCGTTGACCCGTCGCAGCCTGCGTCTGTAGGCGTGCCTGCCGCACCGTCAACTCATTGACGGTCCGACCCAACTGATCGGGGAAGGAGGACTGGGCAACACGCACCACAGAGGAATACTTACGTGGTTTTCCCCGGGCAAACAAAAAATTTATATTTATCAGAACATCTCAGGTCGTCTTTACAGGAAACCTTCAATCTCAGGCGTTTTCCCTCAAAACCACGCTTTTTAGACTCTGCGCCATGGTTCCCCGTCTGCCGTCTTCCCCGGGCCATGGCGATCTCTTTCCTGCTCTAGGGCAACCTAGGCTTGAGATCGGAGACCGCTCGCGCCTTGATCTTCCGCATGCAGAGCGGAAAAAAACTGAAACTAGGCGTTCTAGGGTCTGGCAAAGGCTCCAATTTTGTGGCCCTCGCCGAGGCCATCCAAAGCGGCTCCCTGCCCGCGGAGGTGGCTTTGGTGCTCAGCGACGTAACAGACGCCGGAATCCTGAAACATGCCCAGGAGCGCGGCATCCCGGCGCGATTCATTCCGCCTGGAGCCTTCCGCACGAAACTCGACCCGACCGCCGAGGCAACCTTCATCCAGGCATTGCAAGACGCGCAGGTCGATCTGGTGGTCCTGGCCGGATTCATGCGCATCCTCAGAGGGGACTTCCTGCGCGCCTTCGAGGGCCGCGTGGTCAACATCCACCCGTCGTTGTTGCCCTCCTTCCCAGGCTTGGAGGCCTGGAAACAAGCCCTGAACTATGGGGTCAAGGTCACCGGCTGCACGGTGCATTGGGTGGATCAAGGCGTAGACACCGGCCCCATCCTGGCCCAACAAGCCGTCCCCGTGCTCGAAGGAGACACTGTCGCCTCATTGCACCAGCGCATCCAAGAAGCGGAACGGACCCTGTACCCCGAAACCTTGGCCCGACTGGCGGACGGTGCGTGGCCCGTCAAGGCTCGCTCCATTCCGCACCCCTAGCCCACCGAAGCCGGTCATTCCAAAGGCTCGTCCCGATTTCCTGATTCGAGATCCCTGACACCCCTCCCATGACACTGCGTCGCATTCTCCTCCGGGGCGTTTACATCCTGGCCGGCCTGATCCTGATCCTGGCGGCTTTGGCGGGCGGGCTGTGGCTCTACTACCATCCCACGCTGGCCTCAATCCAGCGGGTGGCCTACGGACAACGCCATGGCCATGAGCTTTCTTATGACGTGGTGCAGCCTGAGAATCCCAATGGGCTCGGAGTAGCCCTGATGGTCAGCGGGAGTTGGAAATCCGGCACCAACAGCTTCCGACCTTGGATGACGGCCCCCCTACTGCGCCGGGGGTATACCGTCTTGGCCGTCTATCACGTGTCTCAACCGGAGGCCACGGTGGCCGAGATCTTCGAAGACGTGAGTCGGGCGGTCCGGCACATCCGACATCATGCTCAAGACCACGGCATCGACGCCAAACGATTGGGTGTCACTGGCGGCAGCGCGGGCGGCCACTTGAGCCTGCTGCTGGCCACCCGCGGCGGCCCCGGCCCTGCCAACACGTCGGACCCCGTCGATCGGGAAAGCTGCGCCGTTCAGGCGGTGGCCATCTTCTATCCCGTCACCGATTTGCTGAACCTCGGAGATTCGACCGAGAACTTGCACGACGGCGGTCCGCCCAAGAGTTTCGTCAAAGCCTTCCGTCCCCAACCAAGCGGCCCAACCAACTGGGTGGACATCGGCAAGCCCCTCTCCCCGATCTTCCATCTGCACCCTCAGACGCCACCAACCCTCATCTACCACGGTGACGCCGACACGCTTGTTCCGCTGGACCAATCCCAGCGCTACCAGGCCCGCGCTCGGGAAATCGGACGCACCGTGGAACTCGTCGTTCATCCCGGAGGCAAACACGGCTGGCTCACCATGCTCTGGGACATCCACCACTTTGCCGACTGGTTCGACCAACACCTGAGACGCCTAGAAAATCCATCCTTGGCACTCCGCTCCGGGCTGGGCTTGATGAACCCTCAGCATGGCGAACTCCCCGATCCCCGCCGCTAGCGGCACCTCATCCCGACTGGCCAGCCTCGATGCATTGCGCGGCTTCGACTTGTTCTGGATATGCGGTGCCGACGCCTTCGGTCAGGCCTTCCTGAAGGCCGCCAACGGACCCGTCAGCCACGCCATCGCCGATCAATTGGAGCACGTGGCCTGGCAAGGCTTCCGCTTCTACGACCTCATTTTCCCGCTCTTCGTCTTCATCAGCGGAATCTCCATCGTTCTTTCGCGCAGCGCCAAACCGGAGGCCGGTGATCGGAGCCATGCCTTCCTCAGCATCCTCAAGCGTGGAGTGCTCCTCTACCTGCTGGGGGTATTCTTCTATCGAGGCTATCCCGGCTGGGAGAACGACATCCGTTACCTCGGCGTCTTGCAGCGCATCGCCCTGTGTTATTTTTCGGCGGCGACCCTGCACTTGTTCCTGAGCCCCCGGGCTTTGCGCATCACCGTCGTCGCAATCCTCTTGGGTTACTGGGGCCTCATGACCCTCGTGCCGGTGCCCGGGGTCGGCCCGGCCAATCTCCAACCGGACACTAATTTGGCCCATTGGGTAGATGCCCAGTTCCTCGGCGGCAAGAAGTGGAACGGAGCCCATGATCCGGAGGGGCTCCTGAGCACCGTGCCGGCCATTGCCTCCTGCCTCCTCGGCGTGCTCGCCGGACTATTCCTCAAGGATCCCTCCCGCAGCGCAACCCAGCGATTGAAGGGGCTCACGATGGCCGGCGTGGCCTTGCTGGCCACGGGGCATGTGTGGGGACTGGCCTTTCCGATCATCAAGGGCTTGTGGACCTCCTCGTATGTCTGCGTCGCGGGCGGTTGGAGTTGCCTGCTCCTGGCGCTCTTCTACGGACTCATCGATGTAAAAGGGTGGTCCGGTTGGGCCAAGCCCTTCACTTGGATTGGCATGAACTCCATCGCCGTCTACCTGGCTTCGAACCTGGCTGATTTCGGAAAACTGGCCAAACGCCTGACCGGCGGCGAAGTCACCCTCTTCCTGGATGGACTGCATCCGGGGACGGCGGGCGTGGTCACCGCGTTCGTGTCCGTCGGGTTCTGCGTCTGGTTGGCTTGGCTCCTCCACGGCCGTCGGATTTTTCTGCGGGTCTGAACACAACCTCGGAACGCATCGCCTCCTGCATCCCTTTTCTTGTCATGTCCTCCGCCCAGAATCCCTCATCGACAACGGCCACGCCACCGTCCGAGCGCCTCATGTCCCTCGATGCCCTCCGGGGATTCGACATGTTCTGGATCGTCGGCGGCGCGGGCATCTTGCGGGCGTTGGAAAAGTTTAGCGGGTCCCCGTTCCTGAGCGCCATCCGCCAGCAACTCACCCACGTGGAATGGGCCGGCTTTCGCTTCTATGACCTGATCTTCCCGCTCTTCGTCTTCATTGCGGGCGTGTCGTTGACCTTCTCCACCAGCAAGGCGGTGGAGAAAATCGGCAAGGCCGGAGCGGTCAAGCGCCTGCTCTCCCGAGGCCTCCTGCTGTTCTTGGTGGGCGTGTTCTACTCCGGCGGGCTCTCTCAAGGATTGGATGGCGTGCGCTGGCTCGGAGTGCTCAACCGCATCTCGCTGGCCTCCACGGCTGCGGGTATCCTGCTGGTGTTCCTGCCGGTCCGGGCACTCTTGGGAGTTTGTGCCGGTATTTTGCTCGGCTACTGGGCCCTCTTGGCCTGGGTGCCCATCCGGGCCATCCCCCTGACTCCGACCGCAGTGCAGGAAGGCATGGCCCGCACCGGAACCACCAATGTCCAGCAACTGTACTGGAGCACCACCCAGCGAATTTCGGGGCAATATGAACCCGGCCTCAACGTGGTGAACCACTTCGACTTCGAGCACCTTCCCGGAAAGAAGTACGACACCTACTACGATCCCGAAGGCATCCTCAGCACCTTTCCAGCGATCGCCACCTGCCTCCTCGGAGTGTTCGCCGGCACATTGCTCCGACAAGTCTCTCTCAAGCCAAGCCAACGCACCCTCCGGCTCATCCTGGCGGGTCTGGGCTGCCTCGCCGTTGGATGGGTTTGGAGCGGATCCTTCCCCATCGTGAAAAAGCTGTGGAGCTCTTCCTTCGTGTTGTTCGCGGGCGGATGGAGTTTCCTGCTCTTGGCCGGATTTTACCAAGTGGTGGACGGATGGAACCAACAACGCTGGTGCCAACCCTTTGTCTGGATCGGCACCAACCCCATCACCCTCTACCTGCTCTCCAGTTTCGTGGGATACGGAGCGGTGGCCGGACGGTTCTTGTCTCCAGAACTACGGGCCCGACTCGGCACGACGGGAGAGGTGCTTCAGGCCACCGGCGGGTTGCTGGTGCTCTTCCTCTTCGCCCGCGCCCTGCACCGCCGGAAACTCTTCCTCCGATTGTAGGACACAACCTCCGCCAACGGCTCGGGTTGGGCCGGGTCAGGGAGTCACCGAAAGCCGCTCTTCGACCGCATCGCGCTTCATGAGGAGGCCCTGCTCCTTGTAAGCCCGGAGCACGAAGTGGGTCGCCGTCGAAAGCACCCCTTGGATGGTGGACAATTTTTCGGAGACGAACGCGGCCACATCGCGCAAGTCGGAGCCCTCCACTTCGACCAGCAAGTCGTAGCCGCCGGACATCAGGTGGCAGGAACGCACCTCCTCGTAGCGGGAAATCCGCTCGGCGAGCTTGTCGAAACCGCCCCCACGCTCCGGGGTGATCTTCACCTCGATCATGGCCCGCACCACGTCATGCCCGAGCTTCTCCTCGTTCACCACGGCCCGGTAACCCAGCAAGATCCCCTCGGCCTCGAGACGTGAAATCTCAGCCCGGATCTCCGATTCGGATCGGCACAGCATCGCCGCCAGCGCGGCGGGGCTCAGGGTGGCATCCTGGCGAAGAACCTTGATCAGCGCGTCCATCGGCTCAGCAAACCCCAGCCGTCCCACGGATTGAAGGCATAAGTTGACCGATCAAGCCCCGCAGGGGGGAATGACACTCCGGGTTTGACGGAGCGCCGCAGATCCGTCACCGCTTAACCCATGCAACGCCCCCTGGCACTGGCCGCCTTGATCGCCACCTCCCTCGGTTCCTACGGAGCCGACTGGACCGAGTACCGCGGACCTCGCCACGACGGGTCCACGGCTGAAAAAATCGCCACCTCCTGGCCGGCCACCGGACCCAAGGTGCTGTGGAAGGTTCCCAGCAACGCCGGGTTCAGTTCGTTCGCCGTGGCTGGCGGCCGCTGCTTCACCCAAGAACTGCGCGATTCAGGCGGTGCCATGCTCGAGACCCTCG
>CAMCYJ010000137.1 GCA_945883815.1 Akkermansia muciniphila
GTGCTACGGTGAGGGGCAATGGTGACAGTTGCCCACGGGGCTGAGGTCGCCGTTCGGGCTGACCCGTTAGCTTCCGAGTCGTGTTTCAGCTCGGTTTTCAAGCGCTGCCCTAACCGGACTTTCGCTACTGGGCAGCGGTTTTTGCTGATTTGCGCCAGTCGACCTGCGGTTTTGCTCGGAAAATCGACTCTTTGCCCCCCTCGACCAGCGATTTTCTCTGTAGTGCAGACCTACCCCCTTGTCTCGGCTCTCGGATTTCCGGATAGGATGTCGGCCTGTGTTCCTGCGCAGCCATCGACGCAAGAAGGACGGGAAGGTCCACCGATACTGGAGCATCGTGGAAAGTCGCCGTACTTCCCGAGGTCCTGTTCAACGCCACGTCCTTTATCTGGGCGAGATCAACGATTCCCAACTCGCCTCATGGGAAAAGGCCATCACCGTCTTCGACGAGCAGCACTCCGCCGAACGCCCGCTGGCTCTCTACCCGGCAGACCGCCCATTGCCCGAACATTCTCGCGAGCATGGAGTCTCCATTCGTCTCGATGCCCTCTCCATCCGACGTCCACGCCAGTGGGGGGCTTGTTGGCTGGCCCTCGAACTCTGGCGCGAGCTTCGGCTCGACTCCTTCTGGTCGGCCCGTCTGGGTTCATCCCGCGAGGGCACCCACTGGGAGACTGTCCTCAACGTCTTGGTCGCCTACAGGCTCATCGACCCGGGCAGCGAATGGCGTCTCCATCGCCATTGGTTCGACCACACGGCGCTGGCCGATCTCCTAGGTGGTGATTTCGCCTTGGCCGCCAAGGATACTCTCTACCGCTGCCATGACCGCCTGCTCGATCACAAGGAGGCACTGTTTTCTCACCTGCACGATCGATGGCGCGATCTTTTCAACGCCACCCACGAGGTGTTGCTCTACGACCTGCCCAGCACCTACTTCGAGAGCGATCCGCCGTTCCCGGAGGGTGACAAACGCCGGCATGGGTACTCCCGCGACCACCGAAGCGATTGCGTTCAGGTTGTCATCGCCCTGGTCATCACCCCAGAAGGTTTCCCTCTGGCCTACGAGGTGTTGCCGGGTAACACCACCGACAACCAGACCTTGCGAGACTTCCTCGGCCGCATCGAACGCCAATACGGCAAGGCCCGCCGCCTCTGGCTCATGGACCGTGGCATTCCGACCGAAGAGGTGCTCGAGGAGATGAAGCGCAGCGATCCACCGACGGCCTATCTGGTGGGCACGCCGAAGGGTCGACTGAACAAACTGGAGGCTGATCTGGCCAATCGCCCCTGGCAGCAGGCTCGGGAAGGCGTGGAGGTGAAGCTGCTGACCCAAGAGCATGAGACCTACGTCCTGGCTCGGAGCCGGGATCGTGTCGCCAAGGAACGGGCCATGCGCCGCCGCCGTCTGCGCCGTCTTCTGAACCGGTTGAAGGAGCTGGCTGCTCCCAGCATGCGACCGCGCACACGCGACAACCTGCTTCGGGCCATCGGGGCTGCCGAGAAGGAGGCTGGGAAAGACGGTCGTCACGTGACGGTTATGGTGGACGAGAAACCGGACGCTGCGGGTGCCTATGCGGTCCGATACCGTTTGGACCGGCAGCGATTGAGACGATCACGCCGACGGGAGGGCAGCTACCTGCTGAGGACGAACCTGGTCGGGAAGGATCCTGCCGAGTTGTGGGGCCAGTACATGCGACTGGTGGAGGTCGAGGAAGCGTTCCGGAACCTGAAGGGAGATCTGGGCATTCGGCCGATCTGGCACCGGGTCTGACTCCGAGATCGGTGCTGGAGAAGCTGGGCCAGATGCAGATGGTGGATGTCCACGTGCCGACGAATGACGGGCGTGAGTTGGTGATGTCCCGCTACACGGAGCCGTCTGCCGAGCAACGCTTGCTGATGGACCGGTTACGGTTGGTGTTGCCGGAGCAACCCCGCCCCAGAATCACGACCCAACAGGTCGACCAGTCGCCAGACCCGATGTAGTGCAGACCTTTGATCTGAGAACCCCTCTTTTGCTGGGGTTTTTCACTTTCAAAGTGCCCAGTAGCGAAAGTCCGGTTAGCCGCGCTGTTGGGCGATTGCCTGGCCGGGATGACGCCGCTCCACGCGGTATTGGGGATGATTTTCAGCGTCTCGGCTGTGGTGGGCGACCTCATCGAATCGTTTTTCGAGCGCGAGGCCGGCGTGAAGGACTCCGGCCGATTCTTCCCGAGCATCGGCGGCATCCTGGCCCCCCTCGACAGCCTCCTCTTCAACGCCTCCTTAACGCACCTCTACCCAAGAATAGCCCCATTCGGTCGGTTCAGGCCCGTCCCGCTGTCCGGTAGGTTCCGCAGGATTCGCCCAGTACCAGGGTCGAGGTCAGGAGGTGGCTTCGGACCGGCAGGGCCGATTCCGCGATCCGGTCCTGCATCGCCCGCATTGCCGCCACGGCGATATCCCGGCAGGGCTGGTGGATGGTGGTCAGGGCAGTCGCGAGCGGGGTGGCGTAGCGGACGTCGTCGAAGCCGACCAGCCGGACGTCGGACGGCACGCGGTGTCCTTCGCGCGCCAAGGTTTGGAGCAGTTCGGCGGCGGTGTGGTCGTTGGCGCAGAGCAGGGCGTCCCACCGTTTGCCGGCCATCAGTCGGCGGACAAACCGGACGTCGGTCGGATCCCCAAGGTGGACCCACCGCGGATCCGCCTCGAGTCCTCGGTTTCCGATCGCCGCCCGGGCTCCCGCGATGCGGGCGTCCACGGTGGAGGCGGAGTTGGGCCGGGCGACGAAGGCTAGGCGCTCGCACCCGAGCTTGATCAGGTGTTCCGCCAGGAGAAAGCCGGCCGCCATGTTGTCGATTCCCACCAGGTCGAAGTCGCTCCGCTTGGGGAACGGCCCGAGGTCCCGATCCAGCAGGATCACTGGGAGCCCCTCCTGTCGCAGGGTCTCGGCGAGAATTCGGTTGGCCTCCTCGCGGTCCGGGACCAGCTCGAAGGGGGCAAAAAAGACGCCGCTCACCTGCCGGGCGATGAAGTGGCGGCACAGACGGCGGGCGCCCTCGAGGTCTAGTTCTTCGCTGGATTTTGGGGATTCCGGTTCCCCCCAATCCAGCTCGTAGGCCTGCGACCGGGCCACTGAGGCTAGTTCCCCGCAGATCCGTTTCAGGATCTCGGTCTTCCCGAGACCCGGGACCAAAAGTCCCAGGCTCCTTCCCGGAGACGGCGGGGTCCGCGCGGATCGGACGAAACTCCCGGAACCCATCCGGCGTTCGATCAGTCCCTCGGCCTCGAGGTCGTTGAGGGCCCGCATGACTGTCGGACGGGAGACTCCGTGCTGTTGCACCAGACGCGCCTCGCTGGGGAGCCGGGAGCCGATGGGATGGGAACCCGAGCGGATGGCCTCCCGGAGCAATCGGGAAATCTTCTGATGCTTGGACTCGCCTTCGGGTTGGGACATATATTCTGTTACAAGCAGGTAAATAACCTGTCAGCACAAGATTAGAACAGGTCGACGACTGATCGCTGGTCGGGTGCAGGGAGAAGGAGGACAAATTCAGGGCATATGCGTTCCCTTTCTTCCTGGTTTTCCACGGTGTCGTCTCCCTTGGGTCGACTCTGCTCCGTCGCTGCCCTGGCCGTGGGCCTCGGAGGTGGCGTAGGGAGGGTTGGGGCCGCGGCTCCGGCCTTCGACGAGACGTGGCGTCCCCAGTTCCACTTCACCGCGCCCAACACCTGGTTGAACGATCCGAACGGGATGGTCTGGTACGATGGGGAGTACCACCTGTTCTACCAGAACAACCCATTTGGCGACAAATGGGGGCACATGAGCTGGGGACATGCCGTGAGTCGTGACCTGAACCACTGGGAGCACCTTCCCCTGGCGCTTGCCGAGGAGAACGGGGTGATGATCTTCTCCGGCAGCGCCGTGGTGGACTGGAAGAACACCAGCGGCTTCGGCAGGGACGGTCGTCCCCCGATGGTTGCCATCTACACCGGCCATCATACGGGCAAGCCGTTGCAGAACCAGCAAATCGCCTATAGCAACGACCGGGGACGCACCTGGACCAAGTATTCTGGGAACCCGGTCCTCGACCTGGGCGAGGCGGACTTCCGGGATCCGAAGGTGTTTTGGCACGAGGGAACCCGCCGATGGGTGATGGCCGTGTCTTGGCCGCTCCACCGGCAGGTTCGGTTCTATGGGTCGCCCGACCTGAAGTCCTGGACCCACCTGAGCGATTTCGGTCCTGCCGGATCCACCACGGGAATCTGGGAGTGTCCGGACCTGTTCCCGCTACGGGTCGATGGCTTGGGTCACGGATCCAAGTGGGTCCTGGTGGTCAACGTCGGCTCCGGGGCCCCGGCCGGTGGATCCGGGACGCAGTATTTCGTGGGGGAGTTCGACGGAACCCGGTTCGTTGCGGATTCCCGCTCCACGCCCAAGGCCAGCGCCGCATTGGTTCCCGAAGGCCGGATTCTAGGAGACTTCGAGCAAGGGTTTGCCGGGTGGACGGCCACGGGCAACGCCTTTGGGGAGCAACCGGCCACTGGGGCGCTTGAGGGGCAGCAGGCGGTCGATGGATTCCAGGGACGTGCCCTGGTGAACTCCTTCCATCACGGCGATGCGGGGCAGGGGACGTTGACCTCGCCGGAGTTCACCGTGGACCGCGATCATCTGAGCTTCCTGGTTGGCGGCGGCCTTCAGCCTGAACGGGCTTTTGTCCAGTTGATGGTCGACGGCCGGGCGGTCCGTTCGGCCACCGGGGCCGATGCCGAGCGCCTGTCCTGGCGTTCCTGGAACGTGGCTGAATTCCGGGGCCGCCTGGCCCGCCTGGAAGTGGTCGATCGGGCCACGGGCGGTTGGGGACATATCAACGCGGACCAGTTTCTCCTGGCCGATGAGCCGGCTCGAAATCCCTCGGAGGCCGCCAATTGGGCGGACTCTGGCCCGGACTTCTATGCGGCCGTCTCCTGGTCGGACGTCCCGAGCCGGGATGGCCGGCGCCTGTGGCTCGGATGGATGAGCAACTGGACCTACGCCAACGACGTACCGACCTCTCCCTGGCGCAGCGGGATGACCGTGCCACGAGAGCTTTCCCTTCGGGACACTCCGGCCGGATATCGTCTGGTCCAACGTCCGGTCCGGGAGTTGGCCGCCTTGAGGGGGACTCCGGCTCGAATCCGGGGAGTGACGATCGAGCAGGCCGGGGCGTGGCTATCCGGGAAGTCGTTTCCCACAGGCTTGGCGGAACTGGAGATCGAACTCGACCGCCTTCCATCCAAGGGCGAGGTCTGGCTTGCCGTTCGGCATGGGGAGACAGAAGAGACCCGGGTGGACCTGGTCCTCGGTGGAGGGTTTCTCCGTGTGGACCGGACCCGTTCCGGCCGGAAGGATTTCAGCAAGGCATTCACCACCGCACACACGGCACCGCTCCGGATCGTGAATGGGAAGGCTTCGTTGCGCCTCTTGGTGGACCGTTCCTCCATCGAGGTCCTTGCCCAGGGAGGAGAGACCGCGATGACGGAGTTGATCTTCCCGGCAACGACCGGGATCGGCTTTGGCTTGGGCACGGAGGGTCCAGCTCGGGGAATCCGGGTCCGAGGCCTGACCGTCTGGCCGCTCCGTTCCGCCCCACCCAAGATCTCTGAAGTCCGCTGAATCTGCCTCCCACCTTCCAATCCATGCACTCACCCACCCCGGGCGCCGTCGTCGGCGCCTCAGCCCCCGACTCGCCGATGCGCGGTCGCATCTTGCTCTGGGCTATCACCTCCTCCCTCGCCGGGTTCCTCTTCGGATTCGACACGGTGGTCATCTCCGGCGCTGAGCAGAAGATCCAGGCCCTTTGGGGGCTCAGCGCCGGGTTGCACGGGGTGGCCATGGCTTCGGCCTTGTACGGGACGGTGGTCGGTTCCCTGGTGGGCGGTTGGCCGACCGATCGTTTTGGACGTCGTGCAACGCTGCTATGGATCGGAGTGCTCTACATTGTCTCGGCCGTCGGGTGCGGTCTGGCGCCCGAGGTCTGGTCCTTCATAGCCGCGCGTTTCCTGGGCGGCGTCGGCATCGGTATTTCCACCGTCGTGGCCCCGCTTTACATCTCCGAGATCGCCCCGCCGGCCCATCGCGGACGGCTGGCCGGCATGTTTCAGTTCAACATCGTCTTTGGAATCGTAATGGCATTTCTCTCCAATGCGCTCCTCGCGGGGACCGGGGAGAACGCCTGGCGCTGGATGCTCGGGATCGCAGCCTTTCCGTCCGTCGCCTACACTGTCCTTTGCCTGGGCATCCCGGAAAGCCCGCGCTGGCTGCTGGGCCACAAAGGAGACCGCCTTCGCGGGCTGGAGGTCCTCCGCCTGATCAATCCCGGAGCTTCTGAGACCGACCTGGAAGCGGAGGCCGACGCCATCGCCATCGCTTCGGTTGGGAAGACCGGGACGGGAACCATCTGGACCTGGCGGCTCCGGGTGCCCGTGGCCCTAGCCTTCCTCGTCGCGTTTTTCAACCAGATGTCCGGCATCAACGCGATCCTCTACTTCGCCCCGCGCATCTTCGAGATGACGGGACTCGGCTCGAAGGCGGCGTTGCTTCAGTCGGTGGGAATCGGCGTGACCAACCTCGTGTTCACCTTCGTCGGTCTCTGGCTGATCGACCGCCTGGGACGGCGCACGCTGCTCTACATCGGTTCCTTCGGCTACATCGCCTCGCTGGGCCTAGCGTCCTGGGCCTTCTACACGCGGCACTTTGACATCGTGCCGGCCTGCATCTTCGCCTTCATAGCCGCCCATGCGGTGGGGCAGGGGGCCGTCATCTGGGTGCTCATCTCGGAGATCTTCCCCAACCGCCAGCGTGCCGGTGGACAAACCCTCGGCAGCTTCACGCACTGGATCTTCGCCGCGCTTCTCACCACGTTCTTTCCCAAGATGGTTGAGGCCTTCGCACCCGGATCGGTGTTCCTCTTCTTCTGCGGTATGATGGTTCTCCACCTAGTCTGGGTGAAGGTGATGGTTCCGGAGACGAAGGGAGCCTCGCTCGAGCAAATTCAGAAGCGCCTCGGCATCGAGGCCGAATGACGATGAAATACCGAATCGTCAGCGTGGGGGAAGTGCTCTGGGACCTCTTGCCCGACGGCCCCCAGTTGGGTGGAGCTCCGGCCAATTTCGCCGGTCATGCCCGGGCCCTGGGAGCCGAGGTGACGCTGGTCTCCCGACTCGGCAGCGATTCCCTCGGAGTAGACGCCCTCCGTCTGCTGGCAGATCGGGGACTCGACCTCCGTGCCGTGACCCTCGATCCCTTCCGTCCGACCGGCACCGTCGCGGTGGAGCTCTCCCCCGAGGGTCAACCGCATTTTCGCATCCAGGAGGCGGTGGCCTGGGATGATCTGATGGTGGACGCCCAGCACCTCTCCCGTATCGCCAAGGCCGATGCCATCTGTTTTGGGACCCTCGCCCAGCGCAGTCCGGCCTCGCGCGAGGTGGTCCGCCTGTGCGTGGAATCGGTCTCTCCCGTCGCGCTCCGCATCTGCGACATCAATCTCCGGGCCCCGTTCTACACTGCGCAGGGGATCGAAGACTCCCTCCGGATGGCCAATGTTCTCAAGTTGAACGAGACCGAGCTTGTGGACCTGGCCGGACAGTTTGGTCTCAGCGGCTCGGCCGAGGAGCAGTTGGCCGCCCTGGCGGGGCAGTTTGGACTCCACACCGTGGTGCTGACCTTGGGGGCTCAGGGAAGCCGGGTGTTTCGGGAAGGCCAATGGACCTTCGAGCCGGGACGTCGGGTCGAGGTCCGCGACGCGGTCGGGGCCGGCGACGCCTTCACCGCCGCGTTCGTGCTGGGAATCCTGCGCGGATGGACTGTCCAGGAGATCCAGCGCCGGGCTACCGACATCGCGGCCTTCGTCTGCACCCAGCCCGGCGCCACGCCGGACCTGCGGCTCACCTTGACGCAGCCGTTTCTCTCGACTTGAAGCGCCGCAAGAGGGTCCGCGTTTCGGTGCGGTCGAGCGTTCCTGCAGCCATTAAAGGGGTTAAAGGGGTCACCCATCGGTGGATTTACGAGCATGGTAGAACGGAGCCCGTTCCAGAAGTGGCACCAGAATAAGCAAGCGGACCCATCCCCTGGGCCCCAATCGCACGGATTGAACCGCGACCGGTGGGCGGGTCGCTTCGGTTCAATCCGGCTCTACCCAGGCGATGACTCCTTTGCAAAATTGCTCAAAGAAACGTTCCTTCAGGAAGCTCCTTCAACGACTGAGCGATAAAATAACCGTTTCTTTGTAGGCAGATTTACTCACGAGCCTCCGCTTCACCAACTCGAAGGCAGAGGCGTGCCATGTCTTCTTGAAACCGGAGCGGATAAAACCCTTGGACGCGAAACCACT
>CAMCYJ010000138.1 GCA_945883815.1 Akkermansia muciniphila
GTCAGCATCGGGTTCGGCATCGGTGCCGGCGCCTGGTACGCGACGACCTGGGATCGCTTCTGTGATCCCCACCTGTACCACCACCGCTTGCCACGCCAGCGCGCCGAGCAGTTTGTTCGCGAGAGCAATGTCCAGGTAGCCAATGGCCAAGGAGTCAATATCCGCGGCAACAACAACACGGTGATCATCAACAACGGGATCACCCGCGAAGAAGTTCAACGTCACAGCCGCGAAGAAATCAAACGCACCGAAATGCGGGACGTGAACAGCCCGGCTGCCGCCCAATCTTTTGCCAGCTCCCGGCCCAACCCTTCCGGAGGCCGGCCGGCCGAAGTCGCCGTGTACCGTCCCACGGTGCCGGTTCATGATTCTCGCCCGCCGGAATCCGTGCTCAAGCGGCCGGAGATTTCCCGCATGGCCCCTCCGTCGTCCTCCAGCAGTTCGGTGGACCGCATCGGCATCGCCACTCCCAATTCGCGACCGCTGACGGTTCCGTCCGGGGGCGGCTCACTGAATCCCAATCGACCGGCCAATATCCCGGCCAACATCCCGGCGGCCGGCCTGGCCCCCTCGGCATCACCCAATCGGCCCGCACCGGTTCCCGCCGGCATCCCGACAGAACGAATGACGCAAACCCTGCCTCCGACGACCCGCCCCAGCAGCAGTGTTCCCTCGACGGTGGCTCCGAAGATTTCGACCATTCCTTCGACTCCGACGCCCACGACGACGACGACTCCGGCAACCACCGTCGTAACACCTTCGCGCCCGCCGGAATCCCGCAGCACACCTATCCCGCGCACGGAATCTAGCGCACCGTCGGTGTCTCCGTCTTCACGCACCATCGTCATCCCGAACGCGGGGGTGCCCTCACGACCTGCGTCGATCCAACCGACACCGTCGGCATCGACCTTCGCTCCGACCCCTTCGGCCCAGCCGATAGGCCGTCAGGAAACCTTCCGATCGGCACCAGCGCCTTCTGCCTCACCGTCCTTTTCCCCGTCGCCCGCGCGCTCCATCACGCTGCCGCCCAGTGCCATTCAGAGCCGTCCAATTCCCGCGGCCCCAGCTCCGACACCGACCTCCTTCGCTCCTCCGGCCCCTTCGGCCCCGCCGATAGCCCGCCAGGAAGCCTTCCGATCGGCACCAGCGCCTTCTGCCTCACCGTCTTTTTCCCCGTCGCCCGCGCCCTCCATCACGCTGCCGCCCAGCGCCATTCAGAGTCGTCCAATTCCCGCGGCCCCGGCTCCGGCACCGACTTCCTTTGCTCCGGCACCGACCCCCAGCTTCGCTCCGTCGCCGCGCCCGTCTCCTGCCCAAATCCCGTCGGCTCCGACCGCTCAGCCGCCCCCTGCGTTCCAACAGTCACCCCGGCCCGCGCCGTCGGCGGCGCCTTCACCGGGTCCGGCTCCCTCAGGCCGCCCGGGTCAGCGCGGCCCGATCGAACGGTAATGGCGGCCAACAACGATTCTTCATCGTTATGAACCGGACGATCTTCCTGCGAATCCTGCTGTTGGGTTGGATTCTCTCCGTTCCGCGTCTATTGACGGCCCAGGACTTCACCACGCCTAAAAGCGTCGGCACCGGCGGGCGCGTGATCTTCGAGACCGGCTTCGAGCGGTTCGAAGGGTACGACCCCGCGCTGGACTTGGTGGATGCGCTGGGGCGTGGTCAAAACGGTTGGATGGCCGTGGGCCAAGGTGGCAACGGCTTGCTCACCAACCTCATGGACGGCTTCACGGGTCAGTACGCTTACGTCGGCTATCAGGGGCCGACCAACAGCAGCACCAGCGTCAATTTGTTCCGACCGTTCCAATTGATCCCGGATACGAACTCGCTGCCCGTGGTGGTCTTCCAGGTGACCTTCAGCCTTCGGGATGATTCCCCATCGGGATCTGCATCCGACGACTTTCGCTGGAGCGTTTACACTCCCAACGACCAGCGCCTCTTCACCCTCGATTTTCACGGACCCGACCAGTCCATCAACTACGCCCTGGATGACGGGAAGAGCTTCATCGGCACGGGTTACCAGTTCGAGTACGGCGTGGTGTACCAGTTGGAAATCTCCATGAGCTTTGGCCGGAACCGCTGGTCGGCCTCTCTCAATGGCACCTCGGTGGCCTATGAACTCCCACTGAGCACCCGAAGCAAACGTCCCTCACTGGGCAGCGTGGATGTCGTCTGGGCCGCCAATCCCAAGGGCACTTGGAATGACAACTACATGCTCTTCGACGACTACCGCATCGTCAGCTACCCGCCCAACGCCGTGGCTCCGCTCATGGAGTTGTCCGGGATGGATGGCCAAGGCAAAACCTTGGTCAAGGTCTGGGGCGAGCCGGCCGTGCGCTACCGGATCCAATCCAGCAACGACCTGCGGACCTGGATTGACCGCGACATCGTGACCGCCACCGCGCCGGACGGTCTGGCGTCTTGGACCGACACCCAACTCACCGCCACCCGCTACTACCAGGCCGTCGCGCTGCCTTGAGCACCGGCATGAACCGGTCGCTCGAGTCGCCATCGCAGTTCTCCGCTGGAATCCCGCACCTCCAATCGGTTGTCCCAACAGCGCAGCTGCAAAGCACCGATCCGTTCAGTCCACAAAGTCGTCTCCGACCGCCCCTGAAGCGGGTCTCGAAGCCGCTCTCGAAGCCGTCTCCGCAAGGCAGGCGAACTGCGCTCGGTGGCAGGACGATCGCCCGTGGCCACCACCAATAGCCGGGGATTCACTTGAGCCAGGAGGGCCTCCGACGCCGCTTCGCCCGAGGCGGGATTGCCCGTGATGAGGACATCGGCCGCCAGCGAAGCCCCCTCCCGCTGAATCAAGGCCCGCTGCCCTTCGGGTCCGAGATCCGGGGCCAACAGAATCCGCCAACCCGCCGCCTCCAGAGAAAGAACCAATGCACCGTCGTCCGCCCGCGTGAAGGCGTCGGACTGGTCGGGATGAAGCACCGGGATCCCGGCCACAGCATCACCCCGTCGCACTCGCTGAAGCGGGACCCCATTGGATGCGGCCAAACCATCCAACCCCCGGAACGACGGCGATCGGACCCGACCCACCGGGAGGACCAGTCGATGCGGTGAAGCGTTCGTGATCACCACCGGGACTCCTCCCACATGGCGAACATCCCCATGGGACACCGCCAAGGTCAGCACCCGATCCACTCCCTGCGATTGCAGCCATGGCAACACCACGGCCTTGGCGGTGGCTGCGTCACCGGTATCCAGCAGCAGGTCTGCAGAGCTTCCGGGGCGATCGATCCACACCGCTTCGCCCGATCGGAACACGGTCACCGTCGCCGCAGGCTCGCCGATGTGTCGAGCCCCCAACAGGAGCACCAGCCACACGGCCGCGCCTCCCCACCACAGCCGTCGACGGCGCTGGGTATCGAGCCAACCCGCAGCTGCAACGACCCAGAGCAGCGCGTAGGGAATCCACACCCAGGCACCCGGAGAGGCCGCCGACCACCAGCCTCCCGGAATGGCCTCACACGCGCGGCTTGCGGCCATCATCCCGTGCATGCCCACCCAGGCGGCGGAATTCCACAGCTCGGTCCCCAGAGGCAAACCCATCGACATGGCATTGGCGATCAACACCAGGCTGCTGAGGGGAACCACGATGAGGTTGGCCACCACGGAGATGACGCTGACCAGGTGGAAGCATTCCACCGACATCGGCCAAGAAGCCACCAAGGCGGCCAGGCCAGTAACACACCCGCGGCACAACCCACGCTCAGCCCATTCCCAAACCCGTCGCGTGCGAGACCACTGCGAGGGCGGCAGCAAAGCGTCCGGACGCCAGGGGCGATGTTCCAACCACCATGCCTCCCACCTCGACGGAAAGACTGCCAAAGCCGCCACCACCAAGAACGACAACAGGAAACCCGCCTGGAACAGTTGCCCCGGCTCAGCGATCAGGATGAGCAACGCCGCCAGCGACAGGGAATTGAGCAAGTCGCCGGGGCGTTCCAACATCCATGTTCCCACCACCACCGAAGTCATCACCGCAGAGCGGACGGCCGACGGTTGCCATCCGGTCGCCGCGACGTAGAACCAAATCAGCGGCAAAGACAACCCGCCGCACAGTGCGCGGCTCCAACCCAGCACACGGAACGCCTGCACCAACAGGACGGCGATCAAGGCGATGTGCAGGCCGCTGATGGCAAAAACATGCAAGGTTCCCGAACGCATGAACCCGTCATCGACATCACCGGCCAGACCTGTGCGCCAGCCCAGGGCCATGGCCCAGATCAATCGGGTGGCTCCATCCTCGGGCAAACCTCGTGCGAGACGCCGACGGGCCCATTCCAAAAAACGTTCGCTCCAAGGAACCACATCCGTCGCGCCCGGCCCCAGTCCCCAATCCCCAGGAGCGTCGCATCGCAACTGCAATCCCATGCCTTGGCGACGCAGGAAGGTGGCGTAATTGAACAAACCCGGCGCCGCAGGACCGGGTGGCGCAGAGACCAGGCCGGAAATCTCCACCGATTGCCCCCGGAAAAACCGGCGATCGGGCACCCCCTGACTGCTCACCATCATCTGGCCCGAAACCGATTCCCACGCACCGCCCTGAGGGCACCAACCCGTCACTTGCAGTCGGACCAGCGTTCGCTCCACCCATTGACCTTTGCGCTCCGACAAGCGCACCGAGGGCGTCTCCACCAAAATCCCCCGCACCCGTCCCAACTCCCCGTGGGCATCGATGCGGCACCGCACATCATCCGGGCTCAGCGGCCACTGCGTCGCCTGATATGCCAGTGCACCGGCACCGAACAAGGCTAGGCCAATGCCTGCAGCAAAACCACGGGCCCAAAGCCCGGCCATCGCCAGCCCAACCAACGCCACGGAGAGAGAAACGACACCGAAGTCCCACGGAGCCCTCTCGGCAAACCAAATGCCAGCCGCAACGCATAGCGCAGGAATGAGGAGGGGGCGTTGCATCGGGAGTATCCCTGCATCGAATGTTTTTCGACGAAACCTGAACTGTTTTTGATCCTGCGATGCGCTGACTTACTTGCGATTACGCCAGCGCCACCAGACAGCGGCCAAAATCAAACCCAGCGCAGCGCCGGCCGCGTCGATCGCCACGTCCCAAGGGGTTCCCACGCGAGTCGGCACAAAGGTTTGATGCCATTCGTCCGAAGCGGCGTAAAGCACCGACACCCCCCAGGCCATGAAAGCCGCCCGCATCGGTTGGGGTTGATCCGTGGACCGGCGTGCTCCCAGAAAAAAACGCCAGGCCAACCACGCCAGCACCGCATACTCCGTGACATGGGCCCCTTTGCGGACCATGAAAATCACCTCATCGATCGTCGTGCCCGACGCATCTGGCATCAGCCAGCGCAACACGGGGCCAAAAAGACGCGAACCACGACGTCCCGATCCGGAATCGGCGGAGGCCCAGTAAATCACGCCCATCCACAGCACCAGGGGACCCCAGTACCGGAGTCTTTGGAACACCCCTGACACACCTCCGATGGAATCAATTCGTGAGCGAATGGAAAAGGTCAAAGCCTGAGACACCGGGCCACCCTCTCGATATCGCCCGAAGGGAACGGCAACACGAGCACTGCCAGTGCGACCCCAGCCCGTGAGCCTGCGGTTATCCATCCCACGCCCCGAATAACGTTCCGGGCAAGCCATCACGAGCGGTCCAACGACACCGTCACTGCCTGCGGAGCTTCAGTTCTGCCCGCGACCATCATCCGCGGGCCAATTGCCGACCTCTAGATGGGCCTCGTTGTCGTTGTTCCACCGCGCGCGCCAAGTGGTGCTGAGAGGATTGACAACGTCACGACGCCGAGCCGACTCGGCATGGCCATCGGCGAACATGATGTTGCACCGGAGGTTGTGTCGCTTGGCAGGCCATTGGTCCTTCTGCTTCGGATCGATATTCCCGTCCCAAGAGCGGTCGGTGAGGCTGTCGGCCAGCATGATCATGTCGGACGGAGCCTTGACCCGGCTTTCCGGCATCTCCGGTTGGCTCGGAGGATTAATGTCACCGCCCAGACCCAATTGCTGGTTGAGGTCCGGATTGGGATCGCGAAGGCCCCAGTCATTGTACCCAAAGCTAAAGCGCGTGCCCGAGCCCGAAGCCAGCACCAGATTGATGCCTTGCGGGAAGGTCTTGTTCACGTTGGTGTCCCACTGGGCATCCTTCGGATTGGCCGGGCAGTAGAACGAGGCCCGGTTGGTGCCCATTTCGCCAAAGAGGCGCAGCGGCCAAAGGTAGTAGAACTCGGGCACTTTGATGCAGCCCGGGTACTTCTGGTAATTCTGCGTGTACATCGCGGTGGCCAGGCCCATCTGCCGCTGGTTGTTGATGCAACTGATGCCCAGAGCCTTGGCTTTGGCCTTGGCCAGCGCTGGCAACAGCATGCCCGCGAGGATCGCGATGATGGCGATCACCACGAGCAATTCGATCAGCGTAAATGCAGCCTGAACGCGTCGCACAGAATTCGAGGCAGGGTGGGGCAGCATGGCAAGCGGGAGCTTCATCTGAGGGGAGAACTTGAAGTTGATAGAATCAGAGGTTGCGAGACTTCGCCATGTGAATGACGCACGGGCACCTATTCCGAAACCACACGCCACGGGCCCATCGGTTGATTGAAGCGCGTACGCGCCATCCAGCTTCCCAAGGCTTCTGCCTTCCCGTCGTTGCAATCCACGAGGCTCAGGGCGTCGTGGTCTACCCAAAATACAGCCGCCTGCCCCCAGCGGCGACCCAGTGCCAGCGCCTCGGCCACTGAACCGGTCGCCACAGCCCATCCGGGTTCTTGGTGCTGGAAATCTGGAGAACCTCCAACCACACGGAAGCGGCACCAGCCGTGACGATCCAGATCTGCAACCAAGCCCCTGTCCGCCTGCTGATTGGTCGTCTCAGAGCACCCGCGATCTCCCGGATCGCAGGCCGTGACGATGGCAAAGCAATCGTGTCGGATTTCCTCAGGTCCAATCGCGCATTGAAAATGGGCTGTCCGGTAGAGGGGATTCATGGGCTTTCCCTGAGAATGGCCAAGAGATCGATCAGCGTGTCCGCCGCTGGGTTCATCTGCCGCAAATGAAGAACCAATTGGCGAAGGAACGACCCGGATTTCATCACCAATGCGTCAACATCGGGTCGGAGCGGCCTCCATCGATTCTAAGATCAAAACCCGTTCCACCGCGACCTCGTCCCAGGCGAGTCATTTCACCTCTGAACCGGGACCCCGAGAAATTCTGAGTGACTGAACCTCTCCCTATCGCAGAGAGAAAATTCAGAAAGCGCAACCGTTGCAACGCCGCTCAAGAGTTCGGAGAACCGAGATTCAAAAACGCGAACACCAATGCTCCGATGATGATCAATAGCAAGATGCCTCCCACCGCGAAAAACACCTTGTTGGCCTTGTTGGACTTTTTTGAGAACGCCGACCCGCCAACCGCAGCGGTTGCACCAGCATCACCGAGCTTCACCGTTTGCCTCGAGGCCTCAGTCTGCTTCTTGCCTGTTTCGAAGCGAAGTTGCACTTGGCCCAATCTGAGAATCTGGCCGGGGCGAAGGGTGGCCTCTTTCTCAGCAGCCAACTGCAATTCGTTGATGAAACTGCCGTTGGTGGAACCGAGGTCCCTGACGATCAGATCATCGCCCTTAAGCCAAAGCTCGCAGTGGTGACTGCTCACGCTCGCCTCGGGAATACAGATGGCGTTCTCCCCCAGCCTTCCGACTGAAGCCTTTTCGGGTTTCACCTCGAAGCTGAGGCCGGTGAAGCCCTCTGTAAGAACTGTGAGTTTCGCCATATTGCGGTGCTCCAATGTCTAGCTACCCGTTCCGGGCAGAGTCAAATGCCGAATCCATGACCTTGGCAAAAGACTGGCAAAGGATGGACAGCTTTTGTCTGACCCCATCGTTCATTTTAGAAGGATGAATCGATGGAAACTATGGAACGCCAACGCATCCCAAGAGCGTCTGATTGCCCGCTTTGGCACAGGACGTCTCCTCCATTGCGAGGGGGCTCGTTATGAACTGCGGGGAGGCAACGACTGGGACCTTGCTGCCGCTCAGGAATGGGTGGCCCATTTTCTTCACGAAGCGGTCATTGATCGGCCGGCTGACCCGCGAGTGTGTATCCATCGACGCACACCCTCCCAATTGCCCGGGACCCAAAACCTTTGCCTGAAGAACCCTTCGGCGAACCGCAGCAGAATTTACACAACTGGTGATGTCTAACTAGCCCTCCGACTCCTAATCCCCTCACCCCACGACATCGACGCGGAGGTCGCGCAGGGCCATGAGGCCTGGCAGAGGCACAGCCCGGATAGGGCGTGCCCCGCTGCGGCGACGAGGACCAAATCGTTCCCGGT
>CAMCYJ010000139.1 GCA_945883815.1 Akkermansia muciniphila
GGGACAGGCTGCTCGGGATGGACCGGCTGCTCGGGTGGGACAGGCTGCTCGGGAGGGACAGGCTGCTCGGGAGGGACAGGCTGCTCGGGAGGGACAGGCTGCTCGGGAGGGACAGGCTGCTCGGGAATCTCGCAGCGTTGAATTAAACCCGATCAGAAAAGTAGAGTATTATCGAGTCAAAAATCTCAATAAAAACGGGGTTCCGGGCGACCAATCTGAAGTTTCAACTTAAAACTACACCAACGCAGTTGACATAAGTGGGATTTGCCGTAATCGTCAATCCGTCATGAGCGCGCATCGAAATACAGAGAACCCAGAGTCTGTGGATCGGGTGGACCGGATCGCCGTCGAGGAACAAGCCGAGTGGATGGAAGCCTTGGCGCCTTGGGTGGCTTCGCTGCGGTTCGGGGTCATCCAGTTGGTGGTCCATGAGGGACGGGTTGTCCAGATGGAGCGCACCGAGAAGGTTCGCCTTGGGGGCTCCAAGGGTGGGAAAGGCGTGCTGTGAATCGAAGCAAGGGAATGAAAACCGTGAGATTGTTCGCGACGTTGGCTTTGGGAGCGCTCTTCGGAGTGACTGCTATCGCCAAGGACATCCAACTCCTCAATGCCAGCTACGACCCCACTCGGGAGTTCTACGCCGAGTACAACGAAGCATTCTCCAAGCATTGGAACGCCAAGACCGGCGACAGTGTGCGGGTGACCCAATCGCACGGTGGCTCTGGCAAACAGGCCCGCTCGGTGATCGACGGGTTGCGGGCCGATGTGGTGACTCTGGCTCTGTCTTACGATATCGATGCCATTGCCAAGAAACCGGCGCTCTTGGCTCCGGAGTGGCAGAAGCGCCTGCCCGACAACAGCAGCCCGTACACGAGCCTCATCGTGTTCCTGGTCCGCAAGGGCAACCCCAAAGGCATCCGCGATTGGTCCGATCTAGTGCGTCCCGGAGTCGGAGTCGTTACGGCCAATCCCAAGACCGGTGGCGGTGCCCGCTGGAACTATCTGGCCGCCTACGGCTACGCCCTCAAGCAGTCGGGGGGCGATGAGGCCAAGGCCGTGGATTTTGTGAAAAAGCTCTACGCCAATGTGCCGGTGCTCGATTCCGGGGCCCGGGGTTCCACGGTCACGTTCATCGAACGTGGGGTGGGCGATGTGCTTATCACCTGGGAGAATGAAGCGCTGCTGGCACAACGTGAGTCGGCGGCCGCCGGATTGGAGCGTGTCATCCCGTCGATGAGCATTTTGGCCGAGCCTCCGGTCACCTGGGTCGATGGTGTGGTGCAACGCAAGGGCACGGCCGAGGTGGCCCAAGCCTACGTGCAGCACTTGTACAGCGACGAGGGCCAGCGCTTGGCCGCCAAGCATTTCTACCGGCCGCGCAACGCCAAGATCGCCGCCGAATTTTCCGGGCAATTCCCCAAGGTGGAGCTCTTCACCATCGAGGCCGTTTTCGGTGGATGGGCCAAGGCCCAGAAGCAGCACTTCGCCGAGGGCGGTATCTTCGACGTCATCACCCGCAAGAACTGAAGCACTATGAGCCTCATTACTGCCTCTCCCGACCGGGTATCGCCCCAATCGCCGGCCAGTTCGTCCGCCAGTTCGATCTCCCCGTCGACAGTCCAATCCAGGTCCGATTCAACGTCGGCCCTAGGCGTGCCAACGGCGCCTATCCAGGCTCGCACTCGCTCCATCACCAAGGTTCTTGAGCCTCTCGAGCGCATAGCCCGGGACTCCCGGCGGTTGGTCGGGACCTCCCATGCTCAGGTCCAAATCGGCGGCCACGACCACTCCATCCCCCGCTACTTGTATGTCGGGCGGCAGGGGGGTGGCGATTTGCAGCGTATCGGTATTTTCGCCACGCTGCATGGCGATGAACCGGAGGGAGTGCTGGCGCTGGGCAAGTTCCTGCAAACCCTGGAGGAGCGGCCGGAAATCGCCGAGGGCTACGCGCTGTTCATCTACCCACTGTGCAATCCCACCGGCTTTGAAGACGGCACTCGCCATTCCCGCGCCGGGGTGGATTTGAACCGCGAGTTCTGGAAGCAGACTTCCCATCCCGAGGTTCGCTTCCTGGAGTCCGAGATTTGGATGCAGGCCTTCCACGGTATCATCACTCTGCATAGCGACGATACCAGCCAAGGGCTCTACGGTTTTGTGAAGGGCAGTGTGTTGTCCGAGCACCTGCTGCAACCCGCTCTCCTCGAGGCCGGCCGATACTTGCCGCGCAATCACGGGGCGGTGATCGATGGGTTCAACGCCCGTTCCGGCATCATCCACAGTGGCTACCCGGGCATGCTCCAATCCATCCCCGGGATGGCCCGACCGCCCTTTGAAATCACGCTGGAAACCCCGCAAAACGCCCCCTTGCACCGACAAGTCGACGCCCTGGTGGCCGCGCTCCAGACCATTCTGGTCGAGAACCGCTACTTGCAGGCCATTGCCCAGAACATCTGAGCACCGATTTCCCGCCGACCCCACCCCGGGGAGGCTTCACCACGACCCTGAGACCGACCGGACTCCCGGAGGCATCATCCATGAAATCCATAGACCATGTCTCCTGCAGTCCCTCGTTCCCCGGCCTCCCTCCGTTCCCATGGGGCGGCCTTCACCCTCATTGAGCTTCTGGTGGTCATCGCGATCATCGCGATCCTCGCCGGAATGCTGTTACCGGCGCTAGCCCGGGCCAAATCCACCGCCAAGCGGGTTCAGTGCCTGAGCAATGTTCGGCAGATCGGCATCGGCTATCTCCTGTACCTTCAGGACAATCAGGACCGATACCCCAACCATGTCACCGAACGCACGGCTCCTTCCGGGACCCCGGATACGTTCGAGGCCCGTGCACCGTATTCCTACCGCCAAGTCTTGATCCCGCTTCTGGGCGGGGCCACGAATGTGTTCCGATGCCCGAATGGTCCCAAGTGGGACGCGCCGAAGGCCGGGGCGTGGTTCACCACCGACTACGGCAACAATCACAACGAGGCCAACCTCGAGAACGCCTCCCAGCAGGCTTGGTTCTTGGCCAATCCGGATTTTGGGTTCAACGAAACGACCCCGCCTTCCTCATTCCGACAACCGTCGCAGTTCATCGTACTGGGGGATGCTGGTCGGGCCAACGGAACGCCCTCCCGCGGCGGCATGTACCCGCAACCGTGGGCCTTTGACGATGCGTCGTCGGCTCAGCAGCAGGCGCGCATGTTGGGGCGGCATCCGGGTCAGTTGGCCAATATTACCTACGCAGATGGGCATGCCGAAGCGGTGAAGACCAACCGAACCTGGAGGTCTTACGCCGACAACGATTGGCGCAGACAGGGTGGAAACCCTTGAGGCCATGATCGATCCCAGCCACCTCGGTCAGCCAAGTCGTGTGGAGAGGTTCACGGTTTGGCCTGAAGGGTGAGTTTAATCTCCTGGATTCGCGGGGTGGCTTCGGGAGTCAGGGTGAGGAAGACCTCCAGGCTGCGAGTTTCACCGATGAGGCGGAAACGGCCGCGGAGTCGGTTGTCCGGGATCAGGGGAGACCGGTCGCGGATGGGGCCGATTTGCTCGAGGAGCGCGCGGGTTTCGCGGCGCCAGGTCTCGAGGCTGTGGTCGAGGAACACGTTCGGAGCGAGGGCGGCGTGCAAGGCTTCGGGCGTCCAATCGCGGGTCAGCAAGGTGGCCAGTTCCTCGGCCCGACGGAAGAGGGTCGGATGGCCCTCGGCCGGGCGGGTGGGAATTTTCGCCTCGTTGATGAGCAGTTCCATGGCCTTGTGGTTGACGGCGCTCATGGGCGCGTACGTGCGGTTGGCGAAGGCGATCAGGGCGATGCCGTGGTCGGGCAGGAAGCGGAATTCGCTGCCAAAGCCCGGGAGCCCGCCGGCATGACGCACCCAAATGAGGCCGCGCTGATCCTGGTTCCAACTCAAGCCGGCGCTGTAGCCCGCCACCCGGGCCACGGAATGCCCTTCGGAGTCGTGGAGATCTTGCATCACTGAAATCACTTCCCACGGGCGGTGCATTTCCCGCCGAGTGGCGCGTTTCAGTGGGCCGGTGTCGGTGCCGTCGCGCGGAGGCCAGGCATCGAGGTGGAAAGCTGCGTAGCGGGCGAAATCTTCGAGGGTGGTGATGAGTCCGCCCATGGCGCCCCAACTGCCGTCGTGCAGCATGGGTTCGGGCTTCCAACGCTCGTCTTCCCAACGGTATCCCAGCGCCAATGGATTGGCGGGATCGGCGGAAACCTTGTCCCATTCATAGACCGTGTTGGTCATGCCCAGCGGCTTGAGGATCCGACGGGTGATGTAGGCTTGATAGGGCTCTCGGGCCACGCGGGTCACGATTCGGCCCAGTAGCGCATAGCCGAGGTTGCTGTATTCCCAGCGAGTTCCCGTGGGCGAGGCGGCGGTAAGACCTCGCGCCACCAAGGCGTCGAGTTGGGCGTCGGTCTCGGCGAGCTTGCGGTCGCCCCACGGGTCGTCTTGCGGGAATCCGCCCGACATCCGGAGCAGGTGCCGCACGGTGAGGGTCGGGGAGTCTGGGGTGACGGGCTGCACGGTGCGGAACTCGGGCAAGTGCTTCGAAACCGGGTCTTCGAGGGAGAGTTTACCCGCATCCCGCAATTGCAGGACGGCCGCTGCCGTCACGCTTTTGGACATGGATGCGATCCGGAACCGCGTGGCCGGAGTAACCGGTTGATCCGGCTCGACGCGGGCCATCCCGGCGGCCCGCACATGCAGCAGTCGGCCGTCGACGACCAAGCCCCAGATATGCCCCGGGATGTGGTTGGAGGTGGCGTGCGCCTCGTAGAGGGCGTCGAGTTGCGGGATCAATGCCCGGATTCGTTCCAGTCTCGCCGAACTGCCCCAGAGGGGATCGGGCACCTGAGCCCGACCGACGAGCACTCCCAGCCATAAAACGAGTAGTAATCCGCGCATCATGCGGTGAAAGAGGGCCATCGTGAGCGCCGCCGGGGCAATGGTTTTTCGTGGCCGGCTGAATACCGGTGAGCCGAAGTCCGTTTTGACTTTCGGAATCCGCCGGCAAGTCTAGGGAGAGACCTTGCTCATGATGCGACTTTTCAACCTGCCCGCGGTGCTGCTGCTGCGGATCGCCTGCGGTGCATTGCCCGCCCTCGGGCTGGCCGCGGCCGACCCGGGCTCGGTGGAGTTCTTCGAGAACCGCATCCGTCCGGTCTTGGTCGAGCGTTGCTACGAATGTCACAGCGCCCAGTCCGAATCGCTCAAGGGCGGGTTGCGCTTGGATTTCAAGGCAGGATGGGAAAAGGGCGGGGCGTCCGGATCCCCCTCGATCATGCCTGGCAAACCCGAGACCAGCTTGCTCATTCAGGTGGTGAAGGGGACGGCGGCGGACGTGAAGGCCATGCCTCCCAAGGGCGGGGCTTTGAAGCCGGAACAAATCGCCGACCTCGAGGCCTGGATTCGCGCCGGAGCACTGGATCCACGGACCGGCGCTACCACCGCGGCCAAGCCCGATCCGGCCGCCCGCCACTGGGCGTTCCAAGCCCCGCGCATGCCGGCCCAGCCGACGGTCCGCAAGTCCTCCTGGCCTCGCAGCGGCATGGACTGGTTCGTCCTTGCTGTCCTGGAGGCCAAGGGCCTGACGCCCACTCCGGAGGCCGATCGCCGCACGCTGCTCCGCCGCGCGACCCACGATTTGACCGGCTTGCCGCCGACGCCGGAAGAAATGGAATCCTTCCTGAAGGATCGCTCCGAGCAGGCTTACTCGCGGGTAGTGGATCGATTGCTCGCCTCAAAAGCCTACGGGGAACGCTGGGGACGGCATTGGCTCGATGTGGCCCGTTATGCCGACAGCAAGGGCTACGTCTTCGAGGAGGAGCGTCGCTACCCCTACAGCCACACCTACCGCGACTGGGTGGTCGACGCCTTCAACCGCGACTTGCCTTACGACCGGTTCCTCATCGAGCAGTTGGCCGGAGACCAGGTGGCCACCGAGACCGATCGCAAGCCCTTGGCCGCCATGGGGTTCCTGACCCTGGGGCGTCGGTTTCTCAACAATCAGCCGGACATCATCGACGACCGGATCGACGTGACCACCCGCGGACTCATGGGGCTCACCGTTCAGTGTGCCCGCTGCCACGACCACAAGTTCGATCCCATCCCCACGGCCGATTATTACTCGCTCTACGGTCTCTTCTCCAACAGCCACGAACCCGATCCCAAACCGTTGGTGGGGGAGAATCCTGACCGTCAGCAAGCGGCCGACTACGACAAGGAATTGGCCAAGCGTCGCAAGGACCTCGACGACTATCGGGCGGAGCAAACCGCGGCGGTGATCCAGAAGTTGCGCACGAAGATCGGTGATTACTTGCTTACGGCCCAGGAGAGCACCGCACTCGACGGCAGCGCCCAGGAAAGCCTGGCCCGGCAGCGGAGCCTGGATCCGGGTTTGGTCGGTGCGTGGAAAGGGCGATTGGAATCCCTCAAGAAATCTCCCCATCCGGTGTTTGGCCCTTTCTTTGCCTGGGCGGCCTTGGGGACCAATGACTTTGCGTCACGGGCTCCGAAGATCGCTGAAGAGTTGGCTGCGGGTCGGTGGCAGGGGCAGGCGATCAACACCCGTCTGGTGGCTGATTTCAAAGGGTGGTTTCCCACCAATTTGGCGGCGATGACGGCTCGCTACGGACAAGTTTTCAATCAGATCGACACCGAGTGGAAAGCCGCTGTGGCCAACGCGAAAAAGGACGGCCAGCCGGAGCCCAAGGCCTTGCCTGACGCGGCTTCGGAAGAATTGCGGCAAGTGTTGTATGCGGGCGATTCGCCCATTCAGGGGGCGCTGGGCGGAATCGATCGGTTCTTCGACACGCCGGTGGCCCAGAAAAGCCGGGCGCTCAAGCGCAAGCTCGATGAGCTCGATTCCATACATCCGGGAGCGCCCTTGCGGGCCATGGCCATGATGGACAATGCCAGCATCTCGGAACCCGTGATCTTCAAGCGCGGCAATCCGGGCAATCACGGACCGAAGGTGCCTCGTCAGCAGTTGGGCATTGTGGCCGGACCCAACCGCAAGGCGTTCACTCAAGGCAGCGGTCGGCTGGAGTTCGCCCGATCGGTGGCATCACCCGACAATCCCCTGACGGCTCGGGTCATGGTCAACCGGGTGTGGATGCGCCACTTCGGAACCCCGCTCGTCAAAACCCCGAGCGACTTCGGAGTGCGCACCGATCCGCCGAGCCATCCGGAGTTGCTGGACTATCTGGCGGTTCATTGGATCCAACAGGGGTGGTCCCTGAAGGCGCTTCACCGCGAGATGCTGCTTTCGGCAACCTATCGGCAATCGAGCGATCCCGAGGCTGCAGGTGTCTCACGCAAGGCGTTGGCCAAGGCCCAAAAGGTCGATCCGGGCAACTCCCTCTTCTGGCGCATGAATCGTCAGCGCACCGATTTCGAATCCATGCGCGATGGGTTGCTGGCGGTGTCCGGAAACCTGGACCCCAAGGTGGGTGGCCTCGCGGTCAGCATTTACGACACCGACAAGCCGGCCCTGCGCCGCACGCTCTACGGTTACATCGACCGTCAGAACCTGCCGGGAATCTTGAGATCCTTCGACTTCGCCAGCCCGGACACTTCCTCGGCGGGTCGCTTCCAAACCAGCGTGCCGCAGCAGGCACTCTTCTGGTTGAACAGCAGCTTTGTCGCCGAGCAGGCCCGAGCCATCCTCGAGCGTCCAGACGTCAAATCCCTCGAGGGCGATGCGCGGGTGAAGCGCCTCTACGCGCTGGCCTTTCAGCGGGCTCCGACGCGGCGAGAACTGGCCGCGGCTCGCGAGTTCCTGAAACAGACGCCCGTTGCGACCCCAGTGGAACCCGTCGCCGACGAGCCCAAATCGGGTAACAAGAAAGTACCCAAGGAACCCCCGAAACCGCTGGGTCCCTGGGAGCAGTACGCACAAGTGCTCCTGGCTGCCAATGAGTTTGCCTTTGTCGACTGACCTGCATTCCGTGAGGAATCCATGAAACCCTCTCCAATCCATGCGATTCCGCTGCCGTTCCGGCATCATCAGGAGTCGGCAGAGGGTTGGCTGATGTTGGGCAATCCCATCGAGGCGTTGGCGGAGTTGGACCGTATTCCGGATGTTTACCGCCAGCGGTTGGATGTCCTGACCTTGCATTGGTCGGCCTGCTCGGCCCTGAGGCGTTGGGACGAGGCCTGGATGGTGGCCAACGCCCAGTGGACCCACTACCCGAATGCGGTGGAGAGTT
>CAMCYJ010000140.1 GCA_945883815.1 Akkermansia muciniphila
TCAGGAAACTTTTGTCCGGGAAATCAGCTCGGTGGTTCCGACCGCCACGGGAACCCCCGTCCAACTTTACCACTACACGGAATTGCTCAAGGTTTCCTACATGGAGGCGTCCGGATGGGCACTCGGCGCCATCGTCCTGTTGGTGTTCATCCACTTCCGTTCGCCCACTCGGGTAGCGCTATCGTTGCTACCCGTCGCCATCGGGGCGCTCTGGATGGTGGGCTTCATGGGAATGACGGGCATCCCGTTCAATCCCGCCAATATCATGACCCTCCCGTTGGTCATCGGAATTGGCGTCACCAACGGCATCCACATCTTGAATCGATTCGCCGAGGAACGAACCCCCGCCATTCTGGGCAAGAGCACCGGAAAAGCGGTCCTGATCTCTGGCCTGACCACCATCGCGGGCTTCGGCAGCCTGATCATTGCCGACCACCGGGGCATCCGCAGTCTGGGCTGGGTGATGGCCGTGGGAACGGCGACGTGCATGATCGCCGCGATGACCCTGCTGCCGGCGTTACTCACACTCCGAGAACGATTCGCCCGCTCAAAGAATCCGGGAGCCCCCTCGAACTGACTCACGGAGTCGGTCCAAAGGTCTCCCGGGATATCCTTTAGTGGCAGAACTCCTGCAACGCTTCCAGGGGTGGAGCTTTCAGGCCTCTGCCATCGCCTCGCGGGCCAAGAACCGGTCGCGGAGCTTGCGCAACGCAGCGGCTTCCAACTGGCGGATGCGTTCACGGGTGAGACCAAAGTCAGCCCCGATTTCCTCGAGCGTGCGAGGATCGCCGCCTTCGAGAGCAAACCGCTGGTTGAGGATGACTTGCTCGCGGGAGTTGAGTGAACTCACCAATTCGCGCATGAGTTCGGCATTGCTGGATTCGCTGACACCAGCCCAAGGCATTACCGCAGATTCATCCGCGATCACATCGGCAATGCGGTTGGATTCGGGATCGTTGCCAATCGGGGCATCCAACGAGGTAGCTCCTATCGCAGCAGCCTCCCGCCAGCGACGGATGTCATCCACATCGGATTCCAACTCCCCGGCCAACTCGATGTCGGTCGCGGGACGGCCCAAATCGGATTCGAGACGTATCTCGGCTTTCTTCATCCGCGCCAACTCCTGGACAATGTGGATGGGCAAACGGATGGACTTGGACTGATTGGAAAGCGCTCGCTTGATGGACTGCTTGATCCACCAGGCGGCGTAGGTCGAGAGCTTGGCCCCGCGGTCCGGATCGAAGCGTTCCACGGCGCGCATGAGTCCAATATTGCCCTCGTTGACGAGGTCCAAGAGAGGCAGTCCGTAGTCTTCGTATTCGCGAGCGATCTTGATCACCAATCGCAGATTGGCGCGGATCATGTGCTCTCGGGCTGCGTCGTCTCCCTTTTGGATTCGGCGAGCCAACTCGACCTCCTCTTTGGCGTTGAGCAGCGGCGTCTCGACGGCATCACGGAGGTAGAGCCTCAAGGAGGAATGCTCATCCCAGACTCCGCGACCGGCAGCATCCGGGAAGCGTGTTTCGCGCAAAGTCGCGCCATTCGTCAACCCGGATTCGACGAGAATCGGTACGGCCCGGGACGTCGCCAGGGTTTCGATGGGGATCAACGCCTCGCTCAGCGGCTGCTGAGCACGCGGTACGCTGATTCGGGTCCGCTCGGCCGATGGAGTCGGCGACAAGACGATGGGGCGCGAGCGCTTGGAAATGACCGACTTGCGCGAACGGCGCGGCCGCGCCTTTGCTGAAGAGGTCCGAGCCCGAAGCCCTTTGGCTTTGCCGGAACTTGAATGCGAATCGGTTCTGGCCCGCTTGGTCTTGAAATTTGTTTTCATCTCTCTTGAAGCGTTGGAGTCCCCCGAGGCGGATTTGTTCACTAGTTTCATCGAACTCATTCCGGGAGACTGATGTTTCAGAAGAAACCCGCCCCCGAAGACCGATTGCACCAGCTTTAGCATTCGCAGGGCCAATCCGGTTTTGCCCGCTTCACAACCTTTGATGCCCAAGAAACTCATTCTTAACACCCTCTTCGGAGACAAGTTGAGCCATTGTGGCGCTACTTGTGCCAGATCCGGCCCTCACCGAGACGCGTATTTCATTCCAGTTCCCAGGCGGTTCCCGAAAAGAGACAGGCTCTCAAGGCAAGTTCTTCCGGATTAGCTCCGATGAGGGACAGGCTCTGAAAACCGAGAAACCGAGAGGGACAGGCTCTGAAAACCCAACCCACATCAGTTTGTCCATACCCAGCACGGTAACGGGATCCGGGGGACAGGCTCTGAAAACCTGAAAGTCTGGATTGCTCTGCGGGAACATGCTGAACTCCGATCCACGCCTATGAAACAGAACGCCCCATCTCGTGCTCTGACCTGTTCGCTGATCTCTCTGCTGGCTTCAACACTACCCACCCTAGCGGGTTCCTGGGTGACCTATGAACCCAAGGCCGGAACGGCCAATGGAAAGACGATCGTCATGCTCAGTGGCGATGAAGAGTACCGTTCCGAAGAAAGCCTGCCGCAAATGGGCAAAATCCTCAGTCAAAAGCATGGTTTCAAGTGTACCGTGCTCTTCAGCCAGGATACCGACGGGACCATCAATCCCAACAACCAGACCCAAATTCCGGGCATGCATTTGCTGGCCTCGGCCGATCTGGTGGTCAATCAGTTCCGCTTTCGCGAACTACCCGATGCCGACATGGAGCACTTCGTTCGGTACCTCGACAGCGGCAAGCCCATGATGGTGCTCCGGACGGCAACCCATGCCTTCAATTACGAACGCAACAAGCAAAGCCCTTACGCAAGCTATTCCTGGACGGCCAAGGGTGGCGGCTTCGGAGGCAAGACCGTGGGCGAAACATGGACCTACCACCACGGTCATCATGGAAAAGAAGCCACACGCGGCGTGATCGACGGCCGTCATGCCAAGCACCCGATCTTGAATGGGGTTTTTGATGTGTTTGGACCCAGCGACGTGTACGGGGTCAACCCAGACTTCCCGAAGGACGCCACCATCCTGATGCATGGTCAGGTTCTCACCGGCATGCAACCCAACGACCCGCCCAACCTCAGCAAACCAGCGATGCCTTTGGTTTGGTTGCGCGACTACAAGGGAACCTCCGGGCACACCTCCCAGATCCTCTGCTCCACCATCGGAGCTGCCGCCGATCTGGGCAGCGAGGACCTCCGCCGACTCTTCGTCAATGCGGCCTATTCCCTCACTGGACTGGAAGTCCCGAAAAAGGCCGACGTGAGTCCTGTGGGTGCCTTCAATCCCTCCATGTTCGGATTCAACACCTTCAAGAAGGGTGTGAAGGTCGAGTCCCACGAACTGAAGTAATCCCCTCGGGGCACAGATACCGACGGTTGCCCACTCGGTCATCATCCAAAGCTACGAACCGGGAGCGCAAAACCCGAAGCGATTCCAAGGGGAGGTCCCCGCGGAGTCGCCCTCCGGGACATCGGCAGCCGACCGGGGTCCGGTCCCAGTCATGGATTCAGGCGGATCCGCCACAGTTCGGCGGATTCCCCTACGGTCAACTCGAAGACCCGCTCCACGGAGCCCTCGGTCAGAAGGGTACCCGGAGGAACCGAATAAGATCCACTGAGCACGGGAGCTGTCACTGGAACCGTGGAGGCACCTGAGAGGGTGACGCGCTCCAAGACGTATCCCCGGTCCAGCGGACCCCGAGTTCGCAAACGCACCTGTTGGCCAGGAAGCCTCTCCACTACCACAGTGGGTCTCGTGGGGTTGATGGTGAGGATGGCTTCGGCTCGCCAATTTGAGGGCAGATAAGCCGGGGCTGTGGAAGCGATTCGAGCCAAACATCGGTCTGCCAGGGCCGCTTCGGCGGGCCATGGAGCAACCGCCTTGTAATCCAATTGCTCGACGACGAAGTAAGGCACAAATCCGGCATCCGGCCGGGGTGGCAACTGAGGGGTGTCGGGGCGAACCAAACTCAATCGCTCCCCACCGGAGGCCAATTGGCCAATGTAGGGCCCCAAGACGATCTGAGCATCGGAGGCTCCCAGCAGGCGCCGAACTGCGGCCGAATTGTTGGTATTGGCGACGATCCATTTAGCGCCCGGCGCCATCGCCTGAGGCTCAGAGAATGCAAAACTGATACCGCCCTCGATGCGCCACCCATTGGTGGGATAGGCGGGGTCATACATAGGAACCGTCTCAGCAGAAACATTTTCCAACTCTACGAACTCAATCTCTCCCGCAGGCGCGGCATATCGGAGTCGTCGAAAAACCACCGGTCCTAGGGCATGCGGGGCATTGGTCCCCCCCAGTCCCTGGCGGAAGATGTTCAGCAACAGCGGATCCATGGAGTTGTCGATCCCGGTTCCCAAGGTCATGCGCTGCATCAACCGGAACGGCCCCTCACCATCCGGATGGAGCCCGAAGCTCACGCCATTCGGACTGGCAGGAAACTCCTGAACACCTTCCCAACGATGAGGAGACCCAACCGCGTCGGTCGACAGAAGCGTCACCATGCCACCCCGCGCGGCGCCAAAGGTGAAGGCCGTGCGACCCGCGCTAGGTTGGAGCGGATTGAACTGATATTCGTAGATCATTCGGAAGCCCCGAGGCGGAACCACGGTCCCCGCAGGAATACGAAAGCGGAACGGATCGATCAGATCGTTGGATAGGAACCACCCTCCGACATTGATCGGCTGTTCGGTTCGGTTGAACAACTCCACCGCGTCCTCGAGCGGAGGATCGGTGTGGGCCAGCAATTCATTGATCACCACCCGATTCTGGACGCCGACCCCGGCCGATCCCGGGGAACCGAAGTATTCGGCACTGGCCCGCCAATTGGCAGCCGCCGTGGGATCTGCCAAGGGATCCACCAATTCTATGGAGCCACCGAGGCCGGCCGGCCGTGTGGGCCAGTCGCCATCGATCCCATATTTGATTTGAGCCAAGATCGCCCCGCTGGCGCTGTTCAAAACCAGCGTCTCTCCGCCATTGTTCAGAGCCCCCGAATAGGAGCCAGCCACCAATCCCGTCACCGGGCCATACCGCGCCGTGAACACTGCCAGGTTGCGACAAACCACCACCCATGCGTTGGGTTTCAAAAAAAACGGCGAGGGAAACTTGAAGGTGATTCCCGTCGAAAAACTCGCACCCGAAAGGTCGGCCGGTTGGGATCCCGGGTTGAAGAGCTCCAGGAATTCTGCCTCGGCATACGCGGAGCCGCCGGGAGGTTGATACATGACTTCACTGATGACCACGGACTGCGCGGAGAGCATCTTGGCCCACCCGAGCAGGGCGGCAACAATCGCCATCATCCAATTTCTGTGCACACGCCAATTGTAATGGTTGCCCAGAGACAGGAAAGGCTGCTGGAGATGCTTTCTCCAAACGGGGCTTTTTCTCGGAGGGCAGCCGGGGTTCAATCGTCCCACATGCAACTGACCGACGGACTGCACCTGGCCTATTGCACCAATATCCATCGGGGAGAGAATTGGACGGAAACCTTCGCAGGTCTGGAGCTTCATACACGAGCGGTTCAAGCCCGGGTCTCCTCAGGCCGACCCTACGCCATTGGACTCCGACTGAGCGACCGCGCCTCCCGGGAACTCATCGAGCCGGGCACCTTCCGGGCGTTTCAAGAATGGCTGAAACGCAACAATGCCTACGTCTTCACCATCAACGGGTTCCCGTATGGCCAGTTCCACGGGCAGCGGGTGAAGGAACAAGTCTATTCCCCGGACTGGTCGCAGCCCGAGCGGTTGGACTACACCCGAAGGCTCTTCCGGATTCTGGCCGACCTCCTGCCTCCGGGAATGTCCGGCAGCGTCAGCACCGTGCCGGTGTCGTACAAAGCCTTCCGGCGCTCGACCGATGATGAGCAGCGTGCCCTGTTGCAGCTCTGGGAATGTGCAGATTTTCTCGATGAGCTCTGCCAGCAATCGGGTCATGACCTGCATCTGGGACTGGAACCCGAGCCGCTGTGCACCCTCGAGACCACCAGCGAGTGCGTGAGTTATTTCGACCGACTGCGCGCCCTGCGCCCCGGAGACCAGCGCATCGACCGTCATGTGGGAGTCAACTACGACTGCTGCCACCTGGCAATCGAGTACGAGACGCCGACCGAGGCCTTGGCACGGTTGCAGTCCGCAGGCATCCGGTTGAGCAAGATCCACCTGAGCAACGCCCTGAGTGTCCGTCCAACGACCGAGATCCGCCAATCGCTTCAGGCGTTCGCCGAAGACATCTATTTCCATCAGGTCATCGAACGACGCGCCGACGGCACCCTCGTCCGGCATGCCGACCTCCACGATGCACTGGCCACCCCGGCACCGACACCGGGAATTCCTCTGCCCGAATGGCGGATCCATTTCCACATCCCCCTGCACTCGGCTCCCCAGGGGGGATTCGACACGACGGCCGACCACCTGATCGGAGTCCTGGATGCGGTGAAGGCACAGCCCGGTCTCTGCCAACATTTTGAAATGGAAACCTACACCTGGGAGGTCATGCCCGCCGCCATGAAGCAACGCGATGTCGTGGACCAATTGGTCAACGAATACACTTGGACCCTCGCCCGCTTCGCGGAGCGCGGATTCCACCCAGTGGGCTGATCGCAAACGGGTCCAACCCCAAGAGCGTCTACCCCAAGAACCGCGACTGAAGCCCCCCGGTGGTCGGGCGCGGCCGGAGACTCCGACTTCAAGGCCCCACCATGCAGCGCAGAATGGCGGCCTGTTGGAATTCTGACCGTTCGAATTGGCCAGCCACACGCCCTGCCCGCATCACCAGCAACCGGCGACTCAAGGCCATCACTTCGGGCAGTTCGCTGGAAATCAACAGGATGGCCATCCCGTCACAGGCCAACTGGTCGAGCAATCGGTGGATCTCCGCCTTGGCCCCGACATCCACACCCCGGGTTGGCTCATCGACCACCAATACCCGGCAATCGCGGGCCAACCACTTGGCCAGGGCGATCTTCTGTTGGTTCCCGCCACTCAATCCCGCAACGGCGGCCTCGATGGTGGGCGCTTTGACCCGCAATCGGCCGAACAATTCCTCGATCTGCTCCCGCTCGCGGCGGCGATCCATCCAACCCCAGTGCGACCAGCGCCGGAGAACTGCCAGCGAACCATTCTCGCGGCAGTTCAGCCCCAGCACCAACCCCTGTCGCTTGCGATCCTCCGGCAGCAAACCGACCCCGGCCTCCATCGCGGACGCCACATCCCCTCGGGGGATTAGTCGTCCATCCACAGAAACCGTCCCGGTCCGCCTCGGATCCAGACCAAAGATTGCTTGAGCCACTTCGCTGCGACCGGCCCCCACCAACCCGGCAATGCCAAGAATCTCACCGCGCCTCACGGTCAGGCTCACGTCCTGAAAGCGGGCGGGCGAGGAGATGCGCTCCACCTCCAGCACCCGATCCCCCAACGCTTGGCGAAGATGGGCCGGTTCC
>CAMCYJ010000141.1 GCA_945883815.1 Akkermansia muciniphila
CAGCCGCGGCGTTGGCTGTCGGACACCACGCCCTTGGAGACGAACTTGATGGTGGCGTCGGCGACGTTGTGACTGAGGACCGTGTTGCCGGGCTGGATGTCTTCCTGACGGACCAATCCACGGAGCACGGCCTGCTGTTCCTCGCCACCCACCAGGGTCATGCGGCGGCCCTCAAGCATCATGTGCCCATTGGGCAGCACCTCGGTCACTCGGACGGCGATCCGGGCGGTGATACGTTCGGAATTGTTGATCGTGCCGCCCCCCTCGAAACTCTTGTCGGACTTCATGTCCATGGAGGGATACTTGCCACCTCGGGTCAAAAACCCGTCTTGGCCGGCGCCAAAGAGGAAGCTCGAAATGCTCGCGCTGATGCCCGACTTCTTGGCTGTCTTGGTATTGTTCTGCTTGGCCGACTCATTGGTCTCTTCGACCACAATGGTGAGAATGTCGCCCACATTTCGGGCGCGATTGTCGGCCACGAGCAGACGGGCCGACGACTCGGACCAAAGAGATCCGTTGGCGGCCAGGACGGGCATCGATACCAGGGCCATCAACGCGATAGCTTGGACCGCGACCAGCGGAGAGCGGAATTGGAGAAACTCTTTCATGGGAATTGGCGATTTCTGGACCATCTTCATAGGGGAATGAGGACAGAATCCTCGCCCTGAACGACCCCTCGGAACTCGCGTTTTGAAAGGGGGTTGCGCACCCGGATGCTCTGCCCGGGATATCCGTCTTCCAGAGCCTCGACCTTGGTGGTGATTTCCAGCGTGCCTGCCTGGATGCGTGCATCCACCCGACGCCCCCGAAAGACCACCGTCTTGAGGCGGAGGCTTCGATCGGAGAGGGATTGACCGGGAGCCAGGCTCTCGGCCAGTTCGTAATCCTGAGCCGCTGTGGGCAATGCCTTGAGGATCCCCCGAGAGGCCAGGATGTCCCGGCGCTCGAGCACGGTTTCAGCATCGACCAAGGGTTGACCACGACGAAGAGCAACGGCGGCCACCGGCACTTCGCACCAGTGACGAACCTGAATGGGTTGGAACCATGAACCGACCGTGTCGCGCCCGGTCAACACCTCGACCTTCAGCGAGACCAACGACTGGAGGCCCGCGGCGGGTAGATCCTGAAGGCGGATGTCCACGGATTCGTCGGGGATGGAGACGGTTCGCCACGGCCGAGAGAGGTGTACTTCGATCTCGCCACCGCTGCGGGCGAATCGACGCTGGAGTTCTTGAGTGATCCGATCGCGGACCTCGGTCTCGCCCAGATCCCGCATCGCTCGGGACACCCGAGCCGATTCCGGACCGGTCCAGCGGATGGCCGAGAGATCCAACCCCGCCGTCCGCAACGCCTGAACAACGGAAGTCCGGGAGAGCTGGGACCAGGCACCGACCTGCGGAGCCGGGGCCACGCGAACCCGAGGCAAGGCAGGAACTCCCTGGATGAGGTCCGTGGAGAAAACACCTTCGGAACGGACCATCGCCCCGGTGGCGAAGACTGCGACAATCGGCTCGGTTGCGCCAGCAGTTGAAATCGCAGCAGTTGAAATCGCAGCAGAAGTCGCAATGGGCGTCGCGGATTGGGCCGCAAGGGTTGTCACCCCCAGCAGCAGCCCGATCAGGATAGAGAGAGAGAGTTGCATCAGCGTTTGAGGTTATTGGCCTGCCCCATCATTTCGTCGGCCGCCTGGACCGCCTTCGAGTTCACTTCGTAGGCCCGCTGAGCGACGATCATACCGACCATTTCCTCGACGACCTTCACGTTGGACATTTCGAGGTAGCTCTGGGCGAAACTGCCGAACCCGTTCTGGGCCGCATTGCCCTGCTCGGCCTGGCCCGAGGCGGTGGTTTCGCGGTACAAATTGCGTCCGAGACTTTGGAGACCGGCGGGATTGATGAAGCGGACCAGATTGACCTGAAAGGCTTGATCTCCCTGGACACCGCGTGTGGTGACGGTTCCGCCCGGCGAAATCGAAATGTCGGTAGTCCCCGGCGGCACCGCCTGAAAACCACCCACCAGCGGCAGGCCATCGCTGGTGACCCAGTTGCCGGTGTTGCTGAGCTTCAATGCGCCGTCGCGGGTGAAGGCCCGACTGCCATCAGGCATCTGGACCTCCAAGAAGCCGTCACCTTGGATGGCCACGTCGAACTTGTTGCCGGTGTTGGTGAGTTCCCCGGTCGTAAAAACCTTGGCTGTGGCCAACAATTGGGAACCATGACCGATCTGGACTCCGGTCGGCGCCAAATTGCCCGCACCCTGATCGGCTCCGGAGGGTCGCTCGTTCTGGTAGAGCAAGTCCTGGAACTCGGGCCGGGATTTTTTGAACCCCGTCGTATTTACGTTGGCGAGGTTGTTGGAAATCACGTCGAGCTGCGTCTGCTGGGCTTGCATCCCGGCGGCGGAAGAATAAAGGGCTCGGATCATGGAGAATGGAGTTGGGGGCTGTGTTGTTTAACTTAACTCAGGCCTAGTTGGGAGCGCCCCCGAGGTCACTGATGACCCGCCCCATTCGGTCATCCTGCGTCTGGATGACTTTCTGGTTGGCCTCGAACATGCGCATGGCGTGGATCATGCCGACCATTTCAGCCACAGCGGAGGTGTTGGACCCTTCCAACCCGCCATTGCGCAGCATGGGATTGGCGGCATCGGTCTTTTGAAGGGCCGGATCGGTGGACTTCCAGATGCCGCCACCAGCGGCGCTCAACTGGTTGGGAGCATTGAATGTGACCACGCGCAGCTTGCCACGCGGTGTGCCACCCTTGGATACAGTGCCATCGGCCGCTATGGAGACCTGACCAGGGACGGTGTTGTCCAACTGAACAGCCCCACCATCGGAGAGGACTTGAAAACCCTGCGAAGTCACCAATTGGCCGGTCGGCCCGACAGAGAACTGTCCGTTGCGGGTGTAACCCAGCTCGCCGTTGGGCAATTGCACTTCAAAAAAGCCATTTCCCTCGATCGCGACATGAGTGGGCACCCCAGTGGCTTGGAACTCGCCGGCCGAGAAGGCGGTTGAACCCCGAGCGCTGGGCAACTGATAACGCATGCCGCGGTCGATCTGGCTACCGGCCTCTCCAGGCGAAACATATCCCGAAGCCAGACTGGAAAAGGAAACTTCCGTGCGCTTGAACCCGGGCACCGTCGCGGCCGCCAGGTTCTCGGAAATAGCCTCCTGCCAACGGGCGTTACCCGTCATGGCTGCTGCGGCTTGGTACATTCCGACATTCACGCCATTCGGAAAGCATCCCGAGTGCCATGAGTGTATTACCTCGTATTTATGAGGTTTTCGTCACGAGCCTCTGCCGGAAGCGGATCTTTCAACCCGAGCACCACCGGCAACCGAGACCCCCATCCGGACAACTTTGCCGCCTATCCCCAGAATCCACCCCGAAGAGCTGACGACCCCGAATCCAAACCGATCCCAACACCGTCGCGGCCACGACGGCCGGCATCCGGTGGCTACTCGGTGTCCAAAATCGGGACGGCGGCATTCCCACTTTCTGTCGTGGCTGGGGCACCCTGCCCTTCGATCGCAGCGCCCTGGAACTTACAGCCCAAGCATTACGAGCTTGGAAGGCCTGGGTGCCCTTCTTGCCCAAACCCTTGGCCACCAAAGTCCAACGGGCGGCGCATCGAGACTTGAGCTATCTCGGTCGCACCCAACGGTCCGATGGGGCTTGGATCCCGCTTTGGTTCGGCAATGAGGCGGCACCCTCGCAAAAAAACCCGGTCTACGGGACTGCCCAAGTGCTCATCGGTCTCAAGACTCTGTCGGCTGGCGGAATCGCGGTGAAAACCCTCATCCAACGGGCGCAAGCGTTCCTCATCTCAGCCCAACTTCCTGAGTGCAACCGAGTCATGGCATTCCCCAGTGCATTGCAGGTGGCCCGCATTTGTCCAATGGCCTCGGTTCGCTCCATGTCCTCAATGGAACCTGAACCGAGGGCTTTGCCCAGCCAGCACCGGAGTTGGGACCCAATGCGGACTTCCAGGAGTGCGATAAAAAAGGCGCCTCCGGTATCGGAGACGCCTGTTCGTTCCGAGCCCAAACTGGCCGCGATCAGCGGGTTTGGGTGCGGGTGAATGTGTGAACGGGTTACTTCTTGCAGTCCTTCTTGCAGCAAGCGCCGCCATGGGAATCGGAGTGGCCCTTGGCCGACTTGGAGGACTCATTGGACGCGCCGCGCGGAGAATGGGCGGCAGACAAAGCAGTGGCACCGAACACGGCCGAGGCCAGAGCGAGAATCACGGACAATTTGAGGGTCTTCATGACTTGAGTGCGTTTTGTTGTGTGTGCGCAAGACGGCCAGGGAACTGACCGGGTTGCTTGGTGGAATGTGACCCACAAAACCGGGTTCACAGCAACCATTCCTGTCCAAAGATGATACTTTTTTGCCCTCAGAGCCTGTCTGAAAATTCGACCATCGGAACCTCCCCGACGTGGACCCCGCGCATTGGAGACCCTCGATCAGGAAACTGGCGACTCGCCAGACCCGTTTCCATCCCCCACCTTGAACCCGTCTTGGAAGGGCGGGGGGTCGCTCGCAGCGAAAGTTGCGGGAGGAAAGTCCGAACTCCATAGGGCGCGGAGCCGCGTAACTTCGGTCAGGCCGGAGATACACGCGGGAGGTCACGACGTAAGGCGAGGCCGACAGACAGTGCCACAGAGAAAATACCGCCCGGGCCGAAAGGCACGGGTAAGGGTGAAAAGGCGGTTTAAGAGACCACCGCTCGCGACGCAAGAAGCGGGGCATGGCAAACCTCTCCGGGAGCAAGACCAAATAGGGGACCTGCGATGCGGCCCGCATCGTATCGGCGAAAGTCGATCGGGTTCCGGGTATCGGTCGCTCAGAGAAATGACTCTCTCCCTGGCGCAAGTCAGGAAGACAGAATTCGGCTTACAGCCCTTCCAAGACACTATTTCCCCACCCCCAAATGGGGGGCAGACGCTCCGAGTTTCACCCGAAGCCCGGATGCGACGATCCCGCTTGAATCACGGCGACGCTTGGATTTGCCGGACAATCTCGAAGGCCACATCCAGCGCCGCCTTCGCTTGGGCCCCGCTCACCTTGGGTGTTTGCCGCTCCCGGACGCAGGCCACGAAGTCCGACAACTCCAGCTTCAACGGCTCATCCTTGTTGATGGGCACCGGCTCCCGAACAATGCGTTTGCCGGCAAACTCACTAACAATGGTCGACTCCTTCGCGGCCAAGAGCTTGCGCAGCAGAGAACTCTCTTCCTCGCCGCCCCGAGCCAGCCGATACAGGAAACCCTCCTGCACCCGGTAATCGAGACTGATGTACACCGGATGATCTCCCCCGCTGAAGACGCGGATCTTGCGCATCCGCTCCGGGCTGATGCGACTGGCCGTGAGGTTGGCCACGCAACCGTTGGCGAAGCGGAGACGGGCATTGGCAATGTCCTCGCTGCGGCTCAGCACCGGAATGCCCACCGCATCCACCGACACCACCGGCGACTTCACGAACGCCATCACCACATCGAGATCGTGGATCATCAAGTCAAGCACCACCCCGATATCCGTGCTCCGGGCCGGGAACGGCGACAGTCGGTGGCACTCAATGAATTTCGGGAAGGGTGCGGCCTGTTCCAGATAGCTGAACACCGGGTTGAAACGCTCCACATGCCCCACTTGCAGCACCAGCCCGTTTTCCTTCGCCAGACGGACCAGATCCTGAGCCTGCTCCGAATTGTCGGTCATGGGCTTTTCCACCAGCACGTGCCGCCCCAGAATGAGCAACTCGCGGGCAATGGCATGGTGGGTCACCGTCGGAGTCACCACACTGAGCGCATCACTGGCTTCCGCGGCCTCGGCAACCGAAGCGAATGCACGCACCCCCCAACGCGCCGCATGAGTGCGGGCCGCCTCCGGGTTGGCATCGAACACCCCGGTAAATTGCGCCAAACCCGCCTTGGCCAAATCGGCATAGATACGCGCGTGCTCCTTGCCCAGCGATCCCGTCCCGATCACCGCCACCCGCACTTGGTTCGACATGGGCCTCAGACTAGGAAACCGGCCGTTCTGGGGAACCATTAATTCATCACCACTCGCAGACTGGAATCCGGCCCCATCCTCGGTAGGCTCCTGAAATGTCCTTCCTTCGCACCCTCACCCGAGGCATTTCAATGGCCTCTTCCCTCGCCCTATCCCTGCTGGCCGGCAAGTCCGATGGCAGACTGGACATTTGGTGGTGCGACTCCGATGGCGGCGGATCCACGCTCATCGTCACCCCCGCCGGCGAGAGCATCCTCATCGACTCCGGCAACCCCGGCGGCCGCGACTCAGCGCGCATCCTGAAAGTCCTCACGCAAACCGCAGGCTTGAACCAACTGGACCACTTGGTGATCACCCATTTGCACATCGATCACTTCGGGGGCGCAGCCGAAATCGCCGCCCAAGTGCCGGTCAAAAACCTCTGGGACAACGGCCTCACCGACGCCGACCCCGACGGCAACCGCACCTCCACTTGGCCCCTCACCAGCAAGCCCTACCGCACCATGCCGGTTGGCCAACGCCACCGCGTCGAACCCGGCCTGAGCATCCCGTTGAAGGCCGGAAAAACGCCCCTGTCGATGCGCTGCATGATCACCCGACAGAAGCCCGCCGAAGGCGTCTTTCCCACCCGCAAACCCACTGGATCCGCGCCGGCTTTGAAAGCCCCCGACACCTCCGACAACGCCAACAGTTCCGCGTGGATCCTCAGCTTCGGCAACTTCCGCTTCTTCGATGGCGGCGACCTGACCTGGAACGCCGAGACCCAATTGATCTGGCCCGACATCCGGGTTCCGGAAGTGGACATGTTACAAGTCACCCACCACGGCCTCGATGTCAGCAACCACCCGCGCCTACTGAGCGCCCTCAACCCCACCGTCACCGTCATGAACAACGGCCCCACCAAGGGCACCGCCGGCGAGGTTCTGGCCACCTTGCGAACCCTCCCGCGGCTCGAAGCCCAATACCAATTGCACCGCAACCGACGCCCTGACGGCGTCACCAACAACATCCCCGAAGCCTTCATCGCCAACACCCAACCCGGCACCGCCCACCCCATCCACTGCGCCGTCGTCCCCGATGGCAGCGGCTACTCCATCACTCTGCCCGGCCCCGTCACCCGCACCTACGCCACCCGTCGCCACTGACCAAGGCCTGGTCCCCGACCTCCCACCACCAGTTCCGTCACGACCACGCCTAGGGACGGTCTGGGGTATGCGGCGTTCCTTCAGAACGCTCCGGTTGTGCCGCCATACCCGGGGTTTCACCCCGGGCTGGTATAGGGGTAGGGATGGCCGTTGTCGGCCACCCCTCCCTCCGAACCGGACGGGCGGATTTCCCGCATCCGGCTCTCCAGTCGGTGAGTCACCCGCTTGCGGCGGGACTGGTGCGATCGG
>CAMCYJ010000142.1 GCA_945883815.1 Akkermansia muciniphila
TCCAAGGGACAGGCTCCTTCCAAGGGACAGGCTCCTTCCAAGGGACAGGCTCCTTCCAAGGGACAGGCTCCTTCCAAGGGACAGGCTCCTTCCAAGGGACAGGCTCTTTTGAAGTGCCGGACTCAATGTCCACTTGCCGTAAGACGGCTTCGATCCCACCATGTCCATATTGATGGATACTCAACTGAACCAGTACCTTCCGGTGCTGATGCTGCTATTCGTGGCTGCCAATTTTGCCGTTGGTACTTTGGCTGTTTCCGTATTGCTGGGAAAATCAGGCCGGCGGACTCAAACCAAAGACATCCCCTACGAGTGCGGAATGCTGCCTCAGGGCGAAAGCAACGCTCGACTCAGCATCAAGTTCTATCTGGTCGCCTTGCTGTTCGTTCTGTTCGATATCGAGGTGGTCTTCATGTACCCTTGGGCTGTTACTTTCAAGGAACTGGCCCGTACGGATCTGGCGCTCGGCCTCGGCGGGATGCTCTCTTTCCTGGGGATCGTCTTTGTCGGATACCTCTACGCCGTCAAAAAACGGGCGTTTGACTGGAAGAGCTGAATTCCCCGGATTCACCTCAGGGCACCGGTCTATCCTCGACGGAATCGTTCTCCGGTTCCGCCCTTGAATGGGATTTCCCGGTCCGTTTCAAAAAACATTTTGCTCCTCACCATTTCGATTGGTTCACTTTGCTCACTTGGACCCAAATAAGGTTTCACTATTCCCGTTGAATGAACTCGTACCCGTCCGTACCGAACTCACTCTACCGGCCTGACTTCGAACACGACGCTTGTGGCGTCGGCTTTGTCGCCAACATCAAGGGGACTCAGACTCATTCTGTGGTCCAACAAGGGCTCCAAATTCTCCGGAATCTGGACCACCGCGGTGCGTGCGGCTGTGAAGCCAACACGGGCGACGGTGCCGGCATCCTCATCCAGATGCCCCACGAATTCTTGGCCAGCGAGGCCCAACGCGTGGGCATCACCCTGCCTCCGGCCGGCCAATACGGGGTGGGCATGGTGTACCTCCCCAGAGATCCGCGGCAGCGCCGCAAGCTGGAGATGGCGTTCGAGAAGATTATCCAGTCCGAAGGCCAGGACCTCTTGGGATGGCGCACCGTGCCAACCGACAACAGCTCGCTCGGCGAAACCGCGAAGTCTTCGGAACCCCATGTCCGACAGGTCTTCATCGGCAAAAACCCGGAACTCAAGGATGACCTGTCCTTCGAACGGAAACTCTACGTCATCCGCAAACGTTCCTACTCGGAGATCCGTTGCTCCACCAAGGACGGCGCCGGGTACTGGTACATTTGCAGTCTTTCCTGCCGCACCCTTGTGTACAAGGGCATGCTGATGACCGAGCAGGTCGACAAGTACTTCCTGGACCTCAAGAATCCGGACATGAAGTCGGGCCTGGCTCTGGTTCATTCCCGCTTCAGCACCAACACGTTCCCCAGCTGGGCCCGTTCCCACCCGTACCGTTACATCGCTCACAACGGCGAGATCAACACACTCCGGGGCAACATCAACTGGATGCACGCCCGCGAAGCCCTGTTCCAGTCCGATGCCTTCGGCGACGACATCCAGAAGATCCTGCCCATCGTCGACCCAGACGGCAGCGACTCAGCCATGTTCGACAACGTGCTGGAACTGCTGGTCTTGGCCGGCCGCTCCCTGCCGCACGCCATGATGATGATGATCCCAGAACCCTGGGCCAATCATGAGTCGATGAGCGACGAGAAGAAGGCGTTCTACGAGTACCACTCCTGCCTGATGGAACCGTGGGATGGCCCTGCCTGCGTGGCCTTCACCGACGGCGTCCGAATTGGCGCCTCGCTCGACCGAAACGGTCTGCGCCCCTCGCGTTACTACGTTACCAAAGACGACCAGGTCATCATGGCCTCTGAGGTTGGAGTGCTCGACATCGCCCCGGAGAACATCGCCCAAAAGGGCCGTCTCCAACCCGGCCGCATGTTCTACATCGATACTGCCCTGGGCCGCATCGTCGATGACGCCGAGATCAAGGAGCAAATCGCCAGCGAACAACCCTACCGTCAGTGGCTCAACCAGCACCTGATCGAGTTGTCCTCGCTGCCTGATCCCGAGCACCTGCCCGAACCCGGCCACTCCACGGTTCTCCAGCGCCAACAAGCCTTCGGATACTCGTTCGAAGACCTCCGGATGCTGCTGGTCCCCATGGCCCGCGACGGCGTCGAAGCCATCGGCTCGATGGGAACCGACACGCCCTTGGCAGTGCTGTCCAACCAGTCGCAACTGCTTTACAACTACTTCCACCAGCTCTTTGCGCAGGTCACCAATCCTCCGATCGACTGTATCCGCGAAGAAATCGTCACCAGCGCGATCACGACCATCGGCTCCGAGAAGAATCTTCTCACCCCGTCAGCGGAAAGCTGCCACCTCATCGAGCTGAAGTCGCCGGTGCTGACCAACGAAGAACTGGCCAAACTCAAGGGCATCAACCAGTCGGGCTACAAGTCGGTCACGCTTCCGATCCTTTACAAGGTGGACAAGGGCTCCAAGGGGCTCGAGAAGGCCCTGAAGGATCTCTTCAAGGCCGCTTCCAAAGCGATCAACGACGGGGTCAACATCCTGATCTTGTCCGACCGCGGCCTCAGCGCCAAGAGCGCGGCCATCCCGGCATTGCTGGCTGTCAGCGGCCTCCACCATCACTTGATCCGCGAGGGCGACCGAAACCGCGTCGGACTGGTGCTCGAGTCCGGCGAACCGCGCGAGGTACACCACTTCTCGCTGCTCATCGGTTACGGATGCGGAGCGATCAATCCGTATCTGGCCTTCGAGTCGATCGACGACATGATCCACCAGGGTCTGCTCACCAACGTCGAGTCCAAGACCGCCTACAAAAACTTCGTGAAGTCCGCGGTCAAGGGCGTGATCAAGGTGGCCTCCAAGATGGGCATTTCGACCATCCAATCCTACCGGGGCGCCCAGATCTTCGAAGCGGTCGGCATCAACGAGGCCGTTGTGGATCGCTACTTCACCTGGACACCGACCCGCGTGGAAGGCGTCGGCATGGAAGAGATTGCCCGCGACATCGAAATCCGTCACCGGACCGCATTCCCCGACCGGAAGTCCCAGAACCCGACCCTCGATGTCGGTGGCCGGTATCAGTGGCGCCGCGATGGCGAGTACCACCTGTTCAACCCCGACACGGTCCACAAGCTCCAAAAGGCGGTGCGCTTGGGTGACTACAAGGCCTTCCAAGACTATTCCAAGTCGGTCAATGAGCAGTTCAAGCATTGGGCCACACTGCGAGGACTCCTCGACTTCAAGACGTCGAGCCCGATCCCCATCGAAGAGGTGGAATCGGTCGAGTCCATCGTGAAGCGGTTCAAAACCGGAGCGATGAGCTACGGATCCATCTCCAAGGAAGCCCACGAGACCTTGGCCATCGCCATGAACCGGTTGGGCGGCAAGTCCAACACCGGTGAAGGCGGCGAAGATCCCGAGCGCTTCACTCCCATGCCCAATGGAGACTCGAAGAACTCGGCCATCAAGCAGGTGGCTTCAGGGCGCTTCGGTGTGACCAGCCAGTACTTGGTCAACGCCCAAGAACTCCAGATCAAGATGGCCCAGGGCGCCAAGCCCGGTGAGGGCGGCCAGTTGCCGGGCACCAAGGTGTACCCGTGGGTGGCCAAGACCCGTCACTCGACCCCGGGTGTCGGCCTGATTTCCCCGCCGCCGCACCACGACATCTATTCCATCGAAGATCTGGCCGAGCTGATCCACGACTTGAAGAATGCCAACATCCACGCCCGGATCAGCGTCAAGCTGGTGTCCGAGGTGGGTGTCGGCACCATCGCTGCCGGTGTGGCCAAGGCTCATGCCGACGTGGTTCTCATTTCGGGCTACGACGGCGGCACGGGTGCTTCACCGCAAACGTCCATCAAGCACGCCGGTATTCCCTGGGAACTCGGTCTGGCCGAAACCCATCAGACCCTGGTGCTCAACAACCTGCGCTCGCGCATAGTGGTTGAGACCGACGGCCAATTGAAGACCGGCCGCGACGTGGTCATCGCTGCTCTGCTCGGCGCCGAAGAATTCGGCTTCGCCACCGCACCGCTGGTGTCATTGGGCTGCATCATGATGCGCGTGTGCCACCTGAACACCTGCCCCGTGGGTGTCGCCACCCAAGATCCCGAGCTCCGCAAGCGCTTCACCGGCGAACCGGAGCACGCGATCAACTTCATGCGCTTCATCGCCCAGGAGGTCCGCGAGATCATGGCCCAATTGGGCTTCCGCTCCATCACCGAGATGGTGGGCCGCACCGATCGTCTCGAACCCCGCAAGGCCATCGAGCACTGGAAGGCCAAGGGCGTCGACTTCAGCAAGATCCTCTACCAGCCGGAAGCCGGCCCTGAAGTCGGTCGTTATTGCCAGATGGTCCAAGACCACGGCATCGACAAGTCGCTGGACATCACCCAGTTGCTGCCGCTGTGCCGACCGGCCATTGAGCGGGGCGAGAAGGTCAAGGCGACCCTCCCGATCCGCAACGTCAACCGCGTCGCCGGAACCATCACCGGCAGCGAACTGACCCGCCAACGCGGTGCCGGCGGCCTGCCCGAAGACACCATCCAAATCACCTTCCAGGGCAGTGCAGGCCAAAGCTTCGGTGCGTTCATGCCCAAGGGCATGTCTTTCACGCTCGAAGGCGACGCCAACGACTACTTCGGCAAGGGCCTGAGCGGTGGCAAATTGATCCTGTATCCGCCGGCGGCCAGCACCTTCGCACCGGAAGAGAACATGATTGTCGGCAACGTCGCGCTGTATGGTGCGACCCAAGGCGAAGTCTTCATCCGCGGCATGGCGGGCGAGCGCTTCGGTGTCCGCAACTCCGGCGTCAAGGCCGTCGTCGAGGCCGTGGGTGACCATGGCTGCGAGTACATGACCGGCGGAACGGTGGTCATCCTCGGTCCGACGGGCCGCAATTTCGCCGCGGGCATGTCCGGTGGCGTCGCGTATATCTACGACGAGGCCGGAGACTTCGCCTCCAAGTGCAACATGCAAATGGTCGCCTTGGAGAAGCTGGAAGAGTCCGACAACGCAGTGCTCCAGGACATGATCCAAAACCACGCGATCAACACCAAGAGCACCCGGGCAGCCTCCATCCTGAAGGACTGGAGCACCACCCAGGCGAAGTTCATCAAGGTGATGCCCCGCGACTACAAGCGCGTGCTCACGGCACTGCACAAAGCCCAGGCCGATGGCCTCACGGGCGATGACGCGCTGAATGCCGCCTTCGAAGCCAACTCCAAAGACGTCTCCCGGACCGGTGGGGGCTGATATCCAAGCGCGACACAGAACCACGCCCAATCGCAACGAGACCTAGGCCTTCAAACGACATAGAGACATGGGAAAACCCACAGGATTCCTCGAATACGCTCGCGAACTTCCTCTCGACCGTAGCGCCCTGAAACGCATCAAGGACTGGAACGAGTTCCATGAACACATGGACGACCAGAGCCTCCGGCAGCAAGGCGCCCGGTGCATGGATTGCGGCGTGCCCTTCTGCCACAATGGCACCCTGGTCAGCGGCATGGCCAGCGGTTGCCCCATCAACAACCTGATCCCCGAGTGGAACGATCTCGTGTATCGAGGGCTGTGGAAGGAAGCACTGGACCGTCTGCACAAGACCAACAACTTCCCCGAGTTCACCGGTCGGGTCTGCCCCGCTCCGTGCGAAGGCTCCTGCGTGCTGGGCATCAATGCGCCGCCGGTGACCATCAAGAACATCGAGTGCACCATCATCGACCACGCCTGGGAAAAGGGCTGGGTCAAGCCGCAGCCGCCCAAGAAGCGCACCGGCAAGAAGGTGGCCGTCATCGGTTCCGGTCCCGCCGGGCTTTCGGCGGCGGCCCAGCTCAACCGCGCTGGCCATTATGTCACCGTGTTTGAGCGCGCCGACCGTCCGGGCGGTTTGCTCATGTACGGCATCCCGAACATGAAGCTCGACAAGCAAAAGGTCGTGCTGCGCCGCATCAAGCAAATGGAGCGTGAAGGCATCGCCTTCCGATGCAACACCGAGGTCGGTCGCGACATCACCTCCGCCCAGCTCATCGAAGACTTCGACGCCGTGGTCTTGTGCACCGGTGCCACCAAGCCGCGTGACTTGCCCATCGAAGGCCGTCAGTCCAAGGGCATCCACTTCGCCATGGAGTTCCTCCACGGCAACACCAAGTCCCTGCTCGACAAGGCCCAGCCCCCGATCTCCGCGGCCGGCAAGGATGTCATCATCATCGGCGGCGGCGACACCGGCACCGACTGTGTGGGCACGTCCATGCGTCACGGTTGCAAGAGCCTCATCCAGGTGGAAATCCTGCCCAAGCCGCCCGCGGAGCGCGCCAAGGACAATCCCTGGCCGGAGTGGCCCAAGACTTACAAGATGGACTACGGTCAAGAAGAAGCGGCCGCTGTTTACGGCGCTGATCCCCGAGTCTACCTGACGACGGCCAAGAAATTCCTGACTGACAGCCAAGGCCAGGTTTCCGGAGTGCATCTGGTGGAGATCCGCTGGGAACGCAACGACAAGGGCCAATTCACTCCTGTGGATGTGCCTGGCACCGATCGGGTGGTTCCGGCCCAGCTGGTCCTCTTGGCCATGGGTTTTGTCGGACCTGAGCAGCCGTTGCTCGAGTCGTTGGGTCTGGAGCGGGACCCGCGTTCCAACATCAAGGCGGAGCACGGTCAGTTCGCCACCAGCATCCCCAAGGTGTTCGCAGCCGGCGACTGCCGCCGCGGCCAAAGCCTCGTCGTCTGGGCCTTCAATGAGGGCCGCGGGGCAGCCCGTGAGTGCGACCGTTACCTGATGGGTGCCACCTCGTTGCCCTGATCGCCGGAACTTTGGTTTCCTGCATCCGACACCGGAAGGCGAAGAGACCTCTCTTCGCCCTCCTGCTTTAGAGACTTCCGCCTTCAGCCAAAACCCAGCACGTCCGCCTGCCATGCCCAAAGAAGATGCCATCCACGTCCCGGCCCAGGTCCTGAGTCCGCTGGGAGTTGCCGCCTATCGCATGCGCCTGGCCAACGGCTATGAGCTGGTGGCCCATGTCACCCGCAAACTTCAACCGGTGATCGGTGCGATCCAACCTGGCGACACCGTGGAACTCGAACTGTCTCCATTCGACCTGTCTCGGGGACGCATCATCGGCCGCTGCGGCACGCCCTAAGGCTTTCAGGAAACCCTCCCGACAACGCTCCCGGATTGCCGGGATCCGCAGTCAGGAGCAGCCTGCGGACATGTTCCCTCCGGTCCGCACC
>CAMCYJ010000143.1 GCA_945883815.1 Akkermansia muciniphila
CCACCATCGCCGCCTACATCGACCTCAACCCCGTCCGTGCCGGATTGGTTGCCGATCCGGCCCGTTACCGTTGGAGCGGCTACGGCCAGGCCATGGCCGGACGCCCCGAGGCTTTGAGGGGCTATCAGGCCCTGGTGGCAGTTCGAGACAGCTTGAGCCTCAATCCTGCTCAGGCCCTCAAACACTATCGTGCCGGACTCTTTGATTACGCCGAACAGCGGGGCGTTTTCTCATCGAACCGCTCCCGCAAAAACACCGACAACACGGCCTTGCCCTCAGCCTCGGCTCGCCGTCCGCATAAACCATTCAGGGATCCTGGCCTGGTCGGCCAATTGCTCCATCGAATCAGCTATTTCACCAACGGCGCCGTCATCGGCACCCGCAGCTTCGTCGAATCCATCGCTCTCCATCACCAGCATTGGCTCCAACGAAAACGCCAGCCCTCCCCTCATCCTGTGTCCAACTTGGAAACACACTCACTCTTCAGTCTCCGCCCATCGCGGATTCTGGCTGCAAGGGGCTAAAGACAGTATCCCTCGATTCAATCACCCGCTTTTCACCTTCATCTGAATTGGTGAAAAGGTGGCCTCCAAAGGCAGGCCATGATCTCAAAACCAGACCATGCCGTCGGGAAGGTATGGCTCTGGTCCAAAAACAAGAATTCATTGGTTAGAATTACTCCATCCTTCTCCAGGATGCCCACCTTTGGACCAACGGCCTTCGACCCAAAACCCAAAAACCCAAAAACCATCGTAGATCTCGGAGCCTGTCCCTTTCAAAAGCCATTAATAAATCCCGAAGCCTGTCCCTCTATTCTATAAGCCTGTCCCTTTTAAGTGTCCCTTTTAAGAGCCTGTCCCTTTTAAGGGAGGTATGAGGCTTTTTTGGGGGCCTCCCGGGGGATTTGCTGTCATTGACGGGTGGAGGCGTTTTTTCGCATCCGGCAGGCATCCGAGCAAAATTTAACTTCGGTCCAGACTTTTTCCCATTTCTTGCGCCACACGAAGGGGCGACCGCAGACGACACATGGCTTGGAGGGCAGGTCGGCTTTCTTCCGCATCTTGGGCATCCCAACACTTCGACTGCAATTGGCGTAAAGTCCACCGGCTAAGCCGGAACGATTCAGTTGGGAGGAAAGGGATGGCGTCGCGGTTTCTTTCGCAAGACAAGGCGAGAGCGAGGCGCGGGCCAATTGAAGGCCCGTAACGAGTGAACAACGAAGCTCTTGCGGAAGAAGACGCAGCCAGCACGACCGATCCAATTGAATCGTTCCGGCTAAGCTTGCCGCTCACACACCGTTTCACCCCTGAATTGCCCCGGCACCGTCCTGGAATCCCAAGAGGTTTCGACCCGCATGTCCTTTGGCTGATGATTGTCTTTGAGGGCAGCAGCCAACTGTGGTGGCTCGAGAAAACTCGATGCCGATCATGGTTGATTAGGTCAACCAATAGCCGCTCTCAGCGCGGGCGGATGATCAACTCTTCGATGACCGCGCGGGACGGCAACTGGACGGCCAAGAGGACGCAGGCGGCGATGTCTTCGGGCTGCATCATGCGGGCACGGGCAGCCTCATCGGGAACCACCGGGCGGCGATTCAAGAGGGGGGTGTTGATGTCGCCTGGAAAGATGCCGATGGCGCGAACACCTCGGGCGCGCTCCTCGGCATTGATGGCTTGAGTCAGACCGGCCAACCCGAACTTGGACATCACATACGCCGGACCCGCCTTGGGGGAGGCCTGTTTGCCAGCATCGGAGATGATGTTGACGATGGTGCCCGAACCCCGGTTGCGCATTCCTGGCAAGAAGGCCTGAACGCAGTAGTAAGCGCCGTTGAGGTTGGTATCCATCATGGCCCGATAGTCGACATCGGACAGCACTTCTAGGGCCCGTTGAGGCGCATTGGTGCCCGCGGCGTTCACCAGCACTTCCACAGTGCCCATTTCCGCCTCGATGCGACGCCCCACTTCGCGGACGGACTCCTGTTGGGCGATGTCACATTCGATCACCGTGACGCGATCGGCCGAAGCGCCCGCCAGTGAACGGGTTTCTTCCAGAGCCGATCGCCTCCGACCGAGAGCCACGACCGACCATCCGGCGTTGACCAATGCCAGAACGGTCGCCTGCCCCACGCCGGAACCACCGCCTGTAACCACTGCCAATTGATTCATACTATAAAATCGTAAGGAGGACGGTCGAAAATAGGAATTGTAGGAATCAGACTCGAGCCCGATGCCTAGCCTCGAGATCTTGCAACGCTTCTCGAACGTGACGGATGTCCATCGAGTGGACCTCCAGACCGCGCCCAATGTCGCTCAACAGGGTGATGGTGAGTTCTCCGCCGAGATGTTCGCGGAATTCCTCCAATCCCTCCAACACACCCAACTCGCCCGAAGCGGAAACGGACTCGAGTTCAGGATCAAACAAAGTGAATCCCAACCGCTCCAAGAGGCTCAGGATGCGTTCGGCTGCCGGACGGGCCAACAGGCCTTGTCGGACCGAATACAGCACATCCAGGGCGATGCCGATGGCCACCGCCTCTCCATGCCTGAGCCGGTAACCGCTCATTTGTTCGAGCTTGTGGGCGGCCCAATGTCCGAAATCGAGAGGACGCGCACTTCCCATCTCGAAGGGATCGCCGCCATTGGCGATGTGATTGAGATGCAATTCCGCGCTGCGTCGGATGAGGTGCTTCATCGGTTCCGGCTCGAAGGCAGCCAAAGCCGAAGCATCCTGCTCAAGCCGGACAAAGAACTCGGAATCCCGAATGCAGGCCACTTTGACCGCCTCGATGTAGCCCGCGCGCTTGTCGCGTTCGGAGAGGCTGGCCAGCAAATCGAAGTCGTTGATGACCGCGAAGGGCGGCGCGAACGTTCCGATGAAGTTCTTCTTTCCGAAGGCATTGACGCCGTTTTTCACCCCCACGCCAGAATCATCCTGAGCCAGCGTGGTCGTCGGGATGCGAACGAGACGAACCCCCCGGTGGGCCGTCGCTGCCGCCAGACCCACCATGTCCAGCAAGGCCCCGCCGCCCACCACTACGACGTAATTGTGCCGATCGATATGGTGTCGGTGAATGAGTTCCAAGATCTCCACCACCCGGGACCAGTCGTTCTTCACGACTTCCCCGCCGGTGACCCGAATGGGCGGACACACGAGCTGTAGTCGGGGCGAATAGGCTCCAAAGTAGGCTTCGATCTCCGGAGCCAATTCTGGACGGGCTGCCGCCAGAGCCTCTTCCAGTACCAGCAACACCTTCACTCGGGCCGCGGCTGGCTGGGGGTGAGCGTCCACCAGCACCGACGCCAGCACGGGATTGTCCCGAGCGAAAACACAGTCGGTGAAATGGAGCTGATGCCGGTAATTAACCGAGATGACACGTTCAACAACGGACATTGAGTGCGCAGAGCGTGCGGTTCCGACGTCGCAGCGCGAGGATTATTTAAATTCAGTGATGCCGACCGGGTCACCTCCAGTCGGTTGCTTCGACTGGGTTGCCCATTGCCTTCAGCAAAATCTGAGCATACATCGGCGCATGCGCTTCACCCGTTGTTGTCAGGCTTGGTTGATGAGTGTTGGACTCCTGTGCGCTCAACTCTGGGCTGAGGCCCCGACCCAACCGGTTCCATTATGGCCTGGGGCAGCACCCGGCGACGGCGCCCCGAAGGAAACCGAACGCGACCTCACCAAGCCGGGCGAAGGCCTCGTGGCAGGACGCAAAGTCCTCCGCCTGGGGAACGTGTGGAGCCCCACCCTGACCATTTACAAACCTTCCCCCACTCTGGATACCGGAGCCTCGGTGCTGGTTTGTCCGGGAGGTGGCTACCACATCCTCGCGCTGGATCTGGAGGGCACTGAAGTCTGTCAGTGGCTCAATTCCATTGGCGTGACCGGGGTCCTGCTCAAATACCGGGTGCCTCGTCGCGAGGGGCGTGAAAAACACGAAGCCGCCCTTCAAGATGCCCAGCGCGCCTTGGGCCTGATGCGACAAAACGCTGACAGTTGGGGCTTGGATCCCCAGCGAATGGGAGTTTTAGGGTTCTCGGCCGGCGGACACCTCGCGGCCGCCTTGAGCAACAACCATGGCACTCGCAGCTATCCCTCGGTGGATGCCGCCGACCAGAAATCGTGTCGTCCGGACTTCGCGATTCTCGTTTATCCGGCGTACCTGACCCAACCCGAGAAGGCCGACGCCGTGTCTCCCGAATTGCCTATTTCCACCAACACACCGCCAACCTGGACCGTCATCACTCAGGATGACCCCGTGCGGGTGGAAAACGCCCTCGGTTACGTTTCGGCCCTTCAACGCAACCAGGTGCCGGTGGAATTCCACCTCTTCCCCAAGGGCGGACACGGCTACGGCCTGCGCCGAACCGACGTCCCTGTGACCTGTTGGACCGACCCGGCCACCGAGTGGCTGAGGCAGACGGTCCTTCGAAAACGGTGACGGACCGGGGCGAGAAACCCGAGTGAGTCCCCCTCTCAGCCTGTTGGGGGGATGCAGATAAACCGCAGGCGACAACTCGCCGGCCCTGCCCTACCTTCCACGCCCGATCCATGTCGGATTCCTCCGCCTCTATTTCTGTCCGAGTGCTGACACGTCTAGCGCAGGTGATTTACCGGCGCCGGGCCTGGTTCGTCGCGCCGCAGCTCCTCCTCGCAGCTATTTGCGTCTGGTACACCGTCGCTCGACTGGAATTCAGCGTAGACCGGAACGACCTCGTCGGTTCAGACCAGGAATACCATCGGAACTTCCTGGAGATGAAACGCGAGTTTCCCAGTCAAGACGATCTGGTGGCCATCGTGGAGAGCGATCACCCGGAGAAGAACCGTCAGTTTGTGGAACGACTGGGAGCCCGCCTCGATCGGGAATCCACCCAAGCTTCGCCCACCAACTTGTTCACCGATGTGTTCTACAAGGGCGACCTGCCCCTGATGGGACGGAAGGCTTTGCTCTTTGTGCCAGAAGGCGACTTGAAGGAGATGCTCAAGGCCCTCCGCAGCTTCAGGCCCTTCATCGAGCAATTCGCCAAGGCCACCAATCTGACGGAGGTCTTCCATCAGGTCAGCGTGCAAATCCGCTCGGCCGACCGATCCACCAACGCCTCCAATGAATCCCTGATCGGAGCGCTTCCGGCTCTGGAGCGGATCGTCCGCCGCTGCCGTGAAAGCATGGATCGCCCCGGAATACCCCCCTCCCCCGGTGTGGACGCCCTCTTCGGGGCCGGTCCCGAGGCGGAGCGGGCCAAATACGTCACCTTCGATCGCGGTCGATTGTATTTGATCAACGCCCAGGCCCGTCTGGCGACTCTCGAGGAAATCCCCAAGACTTCCCAAAACATCTGGGAACGATGGCTGGGGCGGACCCATACCAAAACACCCCAGGAACTGGAGGCCGACCTCAAGTGGCGGCAGGGCGAGTTGAACGAGGAAGCTGTCCACCGCTTCCGCACTTTGATCGCCGAAACGGCTCAGGAGGTGGCCGGGGTCAATGTAGGGTTGACCGGAGAACCCGTTCTCGAGGTCGATGAAATGCAGCAATCCACAACGGATTCCACCTGGGCGACCCTCATCTCACTGATCCTGTGCGGCCTGCTGTTCCTGATCGGCTACAATCATCGTGGCCGACCGCAGAAAACCGTCGTCTCGCTGTTGGTCGGCCTCTGCTACACGATGGGCTACACCACCCTAGTGGTCGGCCATCTCAACATCCTGACCATCACCTTCGCTCCGATGCTCATCGGGCTGGCCATCGACTTCGGAGTGCACCTGATCAGCCGCTTCGAAGAAGAACTGAAACAGGGTGAGACAGCGTTCACGGCCATCAACCGTGCGGTGGTCAACACCGGACAAGGCATTTTCACCGGTTGTTTCACCACGGCCGGCGCCTTCTTCGCCATGGCCCTCACAGATTTCCGGGGCATCCAGGAAATGGGCATCATTACTGGAGGCGGCATGCTCATCTGCCTGGCCCCCATGATGACGCTGCTTCCGGCCCTGCTGCTGCGGGAGAAGGGCCTCAGGCGGGAAGAATCGGATCCACGGCCTGCTGCGGTGGATGCCAACGGGTCGGCGTCACCCGACTGGCGGGAGCGGACCGAACGCTTCTGGCTCGAACGCCCCTGGTGGGTCCTGGGTGCCGGAGTGGGCATCAGCGCGGTTTGCGCCGTGTATGCCTTGCGGGTGTCCTTCGACTACAACTTGCTCAACATGCAGAGCGACGGGCTCTCTTCGGTGATCTTCGAAAAGAAATTGGTGGAAGCAGCCCGGGTGCGCAAAAACGGAGCCTCCGAGGAACGGGCGCAGGGCGTATTATTTGGAGCCGTGATGGTTCCCACCGTGGCCGAAGTGCCTGCGATCGAGGCCAAACTGAAGGCTCTGCCGTCCGTCGCCGGGGTGGACTCCATGGGCCACTACCTGAACCAGGACGCCACCGAGCCATTGAAGCTCATCCGTGAAATTCGAGCGGAAACCCGGACGATCCACTTCCCCGAAGTGGCCGACGGCCCGATGGATATTAACAGCTTTAGCCAACGCCTCTGGGGACTCCAAGGCCTTCTGGCCCTGGCGGCCGATGAGGTGCGCAAGTCCGCTCCGGAAGAAAAGGAACTCCTCAAGAATCTGGGATCGCTACGCATGACCATTTCGGACCTGCGCTCGGCCATGTTCCGGGGCGATCGGGAGGCCAATGCCCGCCAATTGGGGCATTTCCAGTACGCGCTCTTCCGGGATATCCGGGACACTTTTGACACCTTGCAGCAGCAGGATGATTCCAGTGGCCTCAAGGAGTCCGACTTGCCGCTGGTCCTTCGCAACCGATTCATTGGAATCACCGGAAAACAACTGCTGCTGGTCTATCCCAAGGAGGATATCTGGGAGCG
>CAMCYJ010000144.1 GCA_945883815.1 Akkermansia muciniphila
GGCGCACTGGCAGGATGGGTTCGCTCCTGACGGAAAAGCCCCGGCTGATTGGTATCGGAAGACCATCGATAGGAGACCTCCACCCAGTCAGCCTCCACGATGCTGGCACGGCCGAGGTTGCCCCCGCGCCACGCAGCCTTCGATGGCACGGCAGTATGAAGGATTCGCAAGGATCGGGAGTCTCCGGAAAGGATCGGAATACCCGCGGTGCTGGGCGGGATCGTCCGCAATTCGGTGCTGACCCGATCCATGACCAGACGGACCGCGGACAAGGCGTCCGCCTTGCGCAGGATCTCTTCTCGGAGCACGGCGGACTGCCGGTAAAACATGAGGACACCCGTGAACAACCCGACGCCGATGACGATCGCAAGAACCACCTCGATGAGAGTGAAGCCTCGAGATCCGGCGCCGTTGTTTGCGGAGATCCTCATGGTGCCGGGAGAGTTTCGTCCGAAGAGGGCTGCTCCGAGGTGGAGATCGCACTCGAAGGGGTGAGGATGACTTGGGCGAGCCGGCGCACCAGTTCAGGATCCGCATGGCGGATGACGATCTCGTGCGGCGATCCCGGCGTGTCACCACCGGGTGGGATGATTTGCCACGTCCAGTTGGTGAAGGGGGCTTCGAAGGGGGCCGGGCCCAGAACACCGGGCGAGCGGAGCCCGGCCTCCATCTCAGCAACCACCGAGGCTGCCAGGTTGTCTGCGTGCACTCCTAATCTCAGGCGTTCCTCGCTGTCGATGGCCGACCGGAGAGCGCTGCTCACAACTGCGGCCGCGGCGACGAAGAGAACCAGTGCCAACACCACCTCCAGCAGCACCGCGCCTTGGGCCGGTCTGGGTGGAATTGGAGGGCGATTCAGCATCACGGGAACTGGGGACTCGCGGGGCTGAGCGCTTGAGACGCCGGGGCGATGCTGCCGCAGAAGCTAACCGCTCAGCGTCGGGATTTGGCCATTGAGGGTGAGGTGGCCATACGGGAAGAAGCTTGTTGGGTGGATCGGCCGGATCCGGAGCTCAAATTGGAGGATGCGGTATCATCTTGGGATACGCTGGTTTGGGAGGACCCCGAGACTGAGGACTCTTTCCAACGGCGACGAGTCGTGCCGGTGACACTCTCGAGGTGGACGGCCACCTCTCGGGAATCGTCGCTGTCGCGGGATGCCAAAACAATCGTGGCTCCGTCGCAAGATCCGTCCGGGTAGAAGGTGATGGTGGTTTCTCCTGGGTTGGTGCCGCCTGCGGAGGAGCGGGAGGATGTGCCAGAGAGGGCCTCGGAACCCATGTCCGAGTCCGGTGCGGTGTCGGCCGCGAGGCTGGACCCGTTGTTCATCGACCTGTTGGCCATTTCGAGACTGTCCGGCGATGCGGAGGCCGTCGCTCGAGAGTAGCCGCCGTCTGGAGAGTCTTGGGTCGCCGAGCCTTCGTTGGCCTCGGGATTTTTGGATTCACGACCCACCGAGCGGATTTCCACCAGTTCAGAGACGTCGGCCACATCCCCGGAAAGAGAGGGGATGGATTCGAAGACGCCCGGTGCGCGAGCAGGATCCGCCTCCCAAAGAATGCTCAGGGAGTTGAAGGGTTCGTCGCCATTGCCGCTGCCAAGAGAAGCCGATGGGTCCGCGGAGGAAGACGAGGACGAGGACGAAGAAGCTTCGGCGGTGGTCACCACCACTTGGACCTTGCGGCCGGTATTGGCCGCGTGGGCCCGGGCGAACCGCATGGCCGTTTCCAGCCGTTCCACTCCCTCGTTGAGTTGGGCGCTGCGCTGAAGGCTGGAGAACCCAAAGACGGCCGCCCCCATCAACCCGGCCAGCAAGGTGACGGCCAAGAGCAGCTCCACGAGAGTGAAGCCACCGCGCCGCGACCGAGACTGGAAGGGTTGAGATATCATCGACTCGATTATTTGGCAGAGCCGCCCGCGCTGCCGCCGGCATTGGCACCACCGGCACCCGAGGTGTCGGACTCGGTGGCCATCTTGATGTCGTCGTCGTTGTCTGGCTGGCCGTCCGGCCCGACCGAGAAAAGCTTGTACGGCAGGGCGGACTTGGCGCCATCGGCTGCCTGGGAACGATCCACCACTTCGTAGCGGAGAGGGAATCCCCACGGATCATCCAGACGGGTGCCGGGTTTTAAGTAAGGGCCCTGCCATTTCTCTCCTTGGCGCTCGTTTTCGAACGTGGGCTTGGTGAGCAGCGCATTCAGGCCGCCTTCCTGCTCGGTTGGGTAGTGACCGAGGTTTAATCGGTAGGTGTCCAAAGCGCTGGAGATGTTGTTGAGCAGCAGTCGGGTGGTGTTTTTCTCGGCGCCTTCTTGCTGAGGCAGCACAAACACCACCAAAGCACCCGCCAAAAGCAGGATGATGACGATGACCAACAGGATTTCGATGAGCGTAAAGCCTGCGGCTTTGCGGACGCGACGAGCGGCGGATGGTAACGAGAGTCTCATGCGGTTCAGAACTGAATCCTAATGTTGGCTGACGGGTCGCGCCTAGAGACAATTCAATCCAATTTCATTTCGTTTCAGAAAAGGACGGTGGGCCGGGATGCTCTTCAGGAAGATCCATGAAACAAAAAGACCGGAACCTCATGGTTCCGGTCTGATCGGTGATCGTTGATGCTGCTTGGGCCTACCAGCGCATGTCGGCGACAGTACGCCCGGCCGGAATGAATGGCAGCACGTGTTCGGTGTAGGGCGTGATGACGTCCAGCACGTAGGGGGTCTCGGCGGCCAACATCCGCTCCAGAGCAGCGCGCAGGTCCTTGCGATAGACGACCCGTTCGCATGGCACGCCAAAGCTGGTGCACACCTTGACGTAATCGGGGTAGATGCCCGACCGATTGTCCGGGTTGCCCAAATAGGTGTGGCCTCGATTGCCATCGAAGAAGTTGTCCTCCCATTGGACCACCATTCCCAGGTGCTGATTGTTCAGCACGATGGCCTTGGCAGCGATCTTCTCGACATGGGCCGTGGCCAACTCCTGGATGTTCATCAGGAAGGATCCGTCGCCATCGATATCCACGACCTGCTTGTCGGGCCGGGCCACCTTGGCTCCCAGGGCTGCCGGATAACCGTAGCCCATGGAACCGAGACCAGCGCTGGTGATGAACTGGCGTGCGAACTTGTACTTGTACCACTGACCCGCCCACATCTGGTGCTGGCCGACGCCGGTGGTGATGATCGCTTCGCCCTTCGTGAGACGCCACAGTTCTTCAATGACCATCTGAGGGAGGATGTATTCCTCGCCTTCCTTGTGGAACGGCTTGATGTGGGCCGAATCGACGATTTGACCTTCGGTCGTGTAGCGGAACGGAGCCTTGGCCTTCCATTCGGCCACTTGGCTATGCCAGGCGGGGAAGGTCTTCTGGATACCCTTGCGTTGGGCGATCAGCGCGTTCATGCGCTGCAAGGCGTCCTTCAGATCGCCATGGATGGCGAGGTTGGCGCGCTTGTTCTTGTGGTGTTCGGAGGGATCGATGTCCAAGTGGACGATGGTGGCGCCCTTGGCGAACTCGCTGAAGGCCCCCGTCACGCGGTCATCAAAGCGGACACCAAAGGCCAGCAGCAGATCGCATCCGTCCTTGAGCTTCACCATCGGCTCGGACGGATCCTTGCGATGGGCGTACTCTCCATTGACCGCCCAGTTGGCGAAGGCGGCGCCGTGCATGCCCAGCCAGCGCAGAGACAGCGGGTGCTCCTCGGGGAAGCCGCCGATGCCCATCAGCGTGGTGGTCAGTGGGATTTGGGTGGATTCGGCGAATTGCAGCAGCTCGGCCGAGGCGCCAGCGGTGATGATGCCGCCGCCGCTGTAAATCACCGGGCGCTCGCTCTTCTCGATGAGTCCGATGATCTCATTCAGTGCCAACTCGTCGGCGGCCACCCGGTCGGTGTATCCGCGCAATCGGGCCTTCACCTCATCCAAGGTGGGCCACACGGGACGAGCCTTTTGCTGCTGAACATTCTTGGGGAAGTCGAGAACCACGGGGCCGGGACGTCCGCTCTGAGCGATGTAGAAGGCCTCCTTCACGATCCGCGGGATTTCGTTGATATCCGTGATCAGATAAGAGTGCTTCACGATCGGCAGCGTCACGCCGATCATGTCCGTTTCCTGGAAGGCGCCGCGACCGATCATCGACTGGGCCACCTGGCCGGTGATGGCGATCAGGGGACAGGAATCCACATAGGCGTCGGCGATGGCCGTGACCAAGTTGGTCGCGCCGGGGCCGCTGGTCGCCATGCACACGCCGGCCTTGCCGGTGGCTCGGGCATAACCTTCGGCCGCGAAGCTGCCGCCTTGTTCGTGACGGGGCAGGATGGTGCGGATCTTGGACTTCGTGAGCGACTGGTGGATCTCCATGCTCGCGCCGCCGGGATACGCGAAGATAACTTCGCAGCCCTCGCGCTCCAGCGCCTCGACAAAGATGTCGCGACCGAACATCAGGGGTCCGATGTCTTTGTTGCTGTTGGTCTGATTGCTCTGCGTCGGGGTGGCCGTGCTCATATGGTGTGTCCTTGTTCTTGGCCGGTGGTCGTGGATTTCCCTGTTTGGAACGAAAAACCCACGACCGTCGCCGGCCGTGGGTTCTTGTGAAAGCTGCATCAAGCGTTACGACAAGTCCCATCGGCGGCCGGTGGGCCACCTACCAGTACGGGTACTACGTTGTTCGTTTCGCTCATGACGATGGAACAAAGTGGCCTGAACAGGCCTGAGTGGTCAAGCCCAAGCCCGGGGTCGTTGCCAATCGGTGCCTTGCCGCGGGAGGAGTGCTGCGGTTTGATCTGCGGCCACATGGAATGCCTCCCCGGTTTCCGCGAATTCTATCCTGAGCCTCTGCCTCTCAAGGACGCATGGTCCTGCGATGCTCGCAATCACCTCTTCGACGCCTGGCGGCAGACCGCCCGTTGCTACGGATTCCGAGAATACGATGGGCCTCCTCTGGAGCCGCTCGAACTCTACACGGCCAAATCCGGGGCCGAGATCGTGGGGCAGTTGTTCAACTTCGTGGACAAGGGCGACCGGGCTGTTTCGATGCGTCCGGAGATGACGCCGACGGTGGCCCGGATGATTGCCGCGGCGGAGCGGGCCTACAAAAAACCCATCAAATGGTTCTCGATGCCGCAGCTCTTTCGCTACGAGAAGCAGCAGCGCGGCCGTCTCCGGGAACACTTCCAGTTGAACTGCGACATTTTCGGTGAGGCCGATGTCGCCGCAGACGCCGAGATCATCGCCCTGCTGATCGATGTCCTGCGCCGTCTCGGGCTGGACTCTCAAGATGTGGTGATCCGACTGAGCAGCCGGCAGGCATGGCAGCGTTTCTACGAATCGCGTCAGGGTGATCCGGCCCGGGCCTACGAGTTCTATCAGGTCATCGACAAGATCGAGCGTGAGAAACCGGATGTCACCGCCGAGAAGCTCCGGGCCTTGAGCATAGATGTGGCGGATGTCCGTAGTTTCATCGAGGCCGGAGTGCCGACTCCCGAACTGCAGGCGGTGCTCGACAATCTCTCGGCCCGTGGGCTCCGTGATTATGTCGCTGTGGACTACAACGTGATCCGCGGCTTGGCCTATTACACCGGGGTCGTTTTCGAAGCGTTTGATCGCAAGGGCGAATTCCGGGCCATCGCTGGCGGTGGTCGGTACGATCAGTTGGTCAAGCTGCTGAGCCACGGTAAGGTGGACTTGCCCGCATTGGGTTTTGGCATGGGCGATGTGGTCCTGCTCGAGTTGCTCAAGGCCCGAGGCAAGCTGCCGTCCTTCAGCGCTGGCTTGGACTGCGTGGTGATTGTCGAAGACGAGTCTCTCCGTGCCGAGTCGTTGCATTTGGTTCAGCAACTGCGCCAGATCGGACGTGGGGTCGAGTACAGCCTGACTCCGGCCAAGGGAGACAAGCAGCTCAAGCGAGCCCTGGAATTGGGAGCTCGCTATGGCCACTGGGTTCAGCGCAACCCCGACGGAAAGATCGTCTATCGCACTCGCCACCTATTCAGTTGGAGTGAGTTGACTGGCGACCTGAAATCGGCCCTCACCACGAGTGATCCTCTGAGATAGTTCGATCCCCCAACCTCCCGGGTCCCGCCATGGCGTTCTTGTCGTTCCATGCGATCTCCAAGGCTTATCCGGGGGTTCAGGCTCTCTCAGAGGTGTCGTTCTCCGTTGCCGAAGGCAGTTGCCACGCCCTCATGGGTGAGAATGGTGCGGGCAAGAGCACTTTGGGAAAGATTCTGGCCGGCATCGCTTTGGCGGACGGGGGTGAGATCCGGTTGAGGGGCGTCCCTATCTTGCCCCGGAATCCGGGCGAGGCCCGGGCGCTGGGCATCGCCATGGTCCACCAAGAATTGGCCTTCTGCCCTGAGCTCTCCATTGCCGAGAACCTGTGCTTGGGGAGTTGGCCACATCGACGGGGTTGGGTGGATCGGGAGGCGATGCGCGACACGGCTCGTCGTTTGCTGTCAGAAGTGGGCTTCGATGAAGACGTGGATCGGTTGGTCGGCGAATTGACCACCGGCCAGGAGCAACTCCTCCAAATTGCTGCTGCTGTCGGAACCGGGGCTCGGATCCTGGTGTTCGACGAGCCCACCAGTTCGCTCTCCGCGGTGGAGAGTGAGCGACTCTTCGTTCTGCTGGCCGACCTCAAGCATCGTGGGTTCACCGTGGTTTATGTCTCTCATCGCATGGAGGAGATTTTTCGGCTGTGCGACACGGTCACGGTGCTTCGGGATGGCCATCATGTGGCGACCGAGATGGCAGCCGATTCCGACCACGATCGCCTGGTGCGGCAAATGGTGGGTCGATCGGTCGATCATCCGGAACCGGCCCATCTTC
>CAMCYJ010000145.1 GCA_945883815.1 Akkermansia muciniphila
CCTTTCAGACGACGAAAAAATCAGATTGAAGATTATTTCAGCTTCAACCCATCCAGCTGCTGAACTCGGCGGCTTTGAACCGCGTTGTTCGTAAGAACGAGAACAGTTAAGCCCAGGACCTTCAGACTGACAATACCTTTTTGGAAAAATTTTCGAAACCTTATGGAATCAGGCCGTTTCATTGGGGGTTTTGGAGAGAAATGACTTGGGTTTCCCGTTTCGTATCCAAGATCGAAGGTCGACCCAACTCGTGTCGTAGGTGGATAACCGTTGGGCCGGAACCGGTAGGTTTGAGGCCCCAGATTTCTTCGAAAATCTTCGTTTTTGCAGGGGTTCAGCTGCATTTCGTAGGAGCCCACTTCAGTACAAGTCTCGAATTTCGGCCTTTGGACATCGGGTTCGCCGCAGCGCTGAGCCCAAATGCGCTCTCCTGAATGGTGCACGAACGATTTGAGCCCCCCTCAGGACGCTGGGAGAATCCAGAGGGAATTGGAGGGCTCGATCTGCTTTATCTGCGAGTCCGGTTCGATGTAAGTTTTTTCATGTTGATGCTGCGTCGTTCAGTCGATTCGGAATGGGCTCCTCGCGTAACCCGTTCTCTGCACGACCTGCTGGTGGATCATGCACACCTGGAGCGCAAGGCTGCGACCACGGCCATTCAGCTCGAGAAGTACCGTGAGCTCTTTCCGAAGGTTCACACCCTCAACCGGATCGCCATGGAGGAGCTGCAGCACTTCGAGTTGGTTTTAGGATTGCTGGAGCAGCGTAGCTGGGCCTTTGGCCAGCCTCAGCGCAGTGAGTGGATCACGGGCATGATGAGGGGTGTCCGACAAGGGCGTCGCGAGTCAGCCATCGACCACCTGGTGGTGTGTGCCTTGATCGAAGGTCGCAGCTGCGAAAAGTTCCAAATCCTCGCTGCCTACCTCGCCAAAAACGAACCAGAGCTGTCGCTCTTCTATCAGTCGCTGGTTGAGTCGGAGGGCAACCATTACGCGACCTACCTTATCATGGCCCGGGACATCGACCTGGAGGAAACCGACTCCCGTCTGGATTGGTTCCTCGACCGAGACAGCGAACTGATGGGCCACCGCCACGACTTGTGCATTTTGCACTGAGGCCACCACTTCTCCAGCTCGAGCGGATCCGGGATCCAGTCACTGTGAAATCGGCAAAAGCGCTGTCCAGCGGCAGTCCTGGCAAGCGGTCGCCTGTCGGGTGAATTGGGAACGACAGCGAGGACAGTATTGGGTGTGGGCGGGGTCCTCGGCCTTGGGTGTTGCGTCCCAAAAGGCAGGTTCGATTCTGCGCGCTCGTGCCAGCGCTTCAATGGCCGCACGCACTTCCGTAGAATCCGGATTATCCAAAATGATCGCACCATCGGGAGAGCGCACCGGGGCCAACGGGTAACGCAATCGACGCCATTCGGCAGCCGCCAAGCACTCCCAACCACGGAAATTCGGCAGGGCCGCAGCCACAGCCAACGGGTGAAAGCCATCCAAGGCCTGCTTCTGGGCCAAATCCCAAGACCGGATCGCCGCCAGCGGAGAGAGGCAGGCAGAAAGCACCAGCCTGAGACGCTCATCCCCTGACTCGGCAAAGAGTTTGCCGTGGATTTGTGCGAGCATCCAAGCGTTGGTGGCCATGAGTATCAAGGATCCTGAGACCACGACCCAAAGCATCGGCTGAAGCCCCACCCACAGCAGCAGCAACGGGCACACGAGGCAGATCAACACCCAGAGACCCCATGAGGTCCACCGGAGCGGCTTGAGGGAGTGTGCCACGAGCTGACACCGTCGCTCAATGTCCCGCACGCTGAAGGCAGCGGCGACCGGAGGACTGTCGGCGTTCGATCCGGTGGTCGTGGCTAAGGGGGCACATGATCGGACCGAATAGGCCCGACCCAGCTGGGGGATCGGATACACCCAATGCAGGGAACCACGCGATGAAGAGATCAGCGCACCGTGGGTCACAGCCTCCCACCCCCGCCCCCGACGCCTGAAAAGCCAAGCGTCAGGGCGCACCCAAACCAAGAATTCGGACAAATACAGCAACAGGAGGCACCCCAAGAGCATTTGCACCGGGCTCATGATGCAACCTCCCCGCGTTGATTACAGTTCCAAGGCCTCGCCCGGTGCCGGTTGCAGCACCTGGATCTTGGGATGGCGGGTCCGGATTTGCTCACAGATCCAACCCTTGGCCTGAGTGTCACCATGACCCAAGACCACCACTCGGGGATTCACCTCGGTCACCATGTCCATCAGGTCGCCCCGATTGGCGTGCGCAGTCAGATCGAAATCGAAGACCTCGCAGTTCCGGTTCAATTTTCCAACGGAAGGGCTGAAGTGGAATCGCTCGCCGGGCTTGGCCGCTTTGAGGCGACCACCAGGGGTCTCCGAGTCGGCGTAGCCCACAAAGAAGATACCGTGCCGCTCTTCTCCCACGATGCGAGCGGCCAACGCGTGGGCTCCGGTGTTTTCGCTCATCATGCCGGCCGTCATGACAAAGATTCTGCCGCCACGCAGCGACATGGATTCGATGTCTTTGGTGGACACCACCTGAATGTTCAGCGCATTGGTGAGCTTGAGGTTCGGATGATGCCGGTTGGTCCGGTTGGACTGAAGGTCGTAGATCTCGGTGAAGACTCGTCCCAATCCTCCAATGTGCACCGGTTGTTCCCGAAGTTTTCCGGACCGCATCAGCAGGGCGAGGAATGCCAGGATCTCTTGGGTGCGCCCGAGCGCGAAGGCTGGGATGAGCACCGTGCCCTTGCGGGCCAGAACCCGGTTGATGCCCTCGGCCAGGCGCTCGAGCTCCTGATCCCGACTGAAATTCGGGGGCAATTGACGAGCTCCGCGGGTCGTTTCCATCACCAACACATCGGCGCGAACTCCCTCGAAGTCTGCGGCGCGGAGGAGCGTCTGATCGTGAAAACAAACATCGCCTGAATAGAAAAGACTCTGCTTGCGGCCACGCACCAGAACGCCGGCCGAGCCCAAGGCATGACCCGCGTCGAAGAATTCCAAGGTCGGCCCATGCCGACGCCCCGGAGCGCCTCCCGGGCTGCGAGCAAACTGAGCCCACTCGATCTCACGACGATAGCCGAAGCCTTGAAAGACCGGCGCGTAATCGTCCACCTCTTCATGGGTGTAGAGCGGGTACTCGCGGATGCCTAACTCATCGCGCTGGCGCACCATCACATTGACCGAATTGTGCAGGACTCGCTCGACGATGAAATAGCTCAGGTCCGTCATGAGCACCCGAGCGTGAGGAAAATACTGAAGCGCCACGGGCAATGAACCGACATGATCGTGGTGGCAGTGGGTCAGCGCAATGGCGTCAACGTCCAGATCCTTCACCGATTCATACAGTGGAAGAGAGGAAAGGCCTTCGCGCTTGGGGTGAGTCCCGGCATCCATCAGGAGCTGGTGCCCGTCAACGGAGAGCATCCAGGCGCTGGCTCCGATGTCGTGGTCCGGGTTGAGGTTCGTGATCCGCATCGCAGACATGGATAGCTCCGGAATCCCTCCCACCGCAAACGCGGAAAGCGTTTATTCGCCGTCGGAGGCTCCGGCCAAGCGCGATTCGGAAGTCGATTTGAGGACCAGAGTTGCCACCAATCCACGTTCCCGACCTCGGGTCAATTCAAGTCGTCCCTGACACGCCGCCATGCAGGTTTTCACGATGGCCAAACCCAAACCTGTGCCACCCGTGTCGCTCGAACGGGACTTATCTGGCCGATAGAACGGTTCACCCAATCGACCCAATTCGGATTCAGACACGCCGGGACCGCTGTCGACCACTCGCCAGAGCACTTCGTCGGGACCGGAGGAAACGGCTTCGATCCGGATGGGGCCGTGTGCGGAAGCATGATTTCGTGCGTTCCGCAGCAAATTTCCCATGGCTCTCTCCACCAGTTCCGGATGCCCCAGGGCCCTCAATTCGTCGGGCACCTGCACTGTGAGATCAGTCGCCTCGGGCATCTCCCGATCCACCACCCGGCGGGTCATTGCAGCAAGAGGGAGCGGCGTCATCTCGGCGTCGGCGGGATTCAGCGCCGCCTTGGAGAACAGCAGCAACTCATTCACGAGAGTCGACATGTGACGAACCTCCTCACGCACGTCTTCCACATAGGATCGGGTGTCGTGGTCGGTCCGCTGCTCCAGGATGCCCAGAGCCATTTCCATGCGAGCCAGTGGCGAGCACAATTCGTGGGCGACATCTCCCAGAAACCGCTTCTGCCCGGTCACCAAGCCTTCCAATCGGACGGACATGCGATTGATCGCACCGCCCAAGCGCCCCAACTCGTCTCCGCGCTCTTCGGGCACCACCGTGTTAAAGCGCCCCTCGGCGATGCGCCCGGTGGCGGCCGATATTTGAGAAACAGTTCGGGTAATTCCCCGAACAAACGGGAACCACCACAGCACCGAGACGGCGATCACCGCCGAAGCAGCCAAAAACCAGGACCGGACATCAAAGAACAGACCACCTGCCGACAAAGTCTCCGATACCATCGCCATCCGCACCCCTCGCGGAAGACCGGGTCCACGAATCGGATTGCCATGGATCAACCAATACATTGCTGGACTACCGGCCCGCACAAAGACTCGGCCCCCTCCCATCGAGGGCCCAGGCCCTGAGCGCGGCGGAGGTGGCCCGGTGGATCCCCGCGGCCCCGGCTCGAAATGATTTTCCGGAGGCTGTCCCGGCGGAGGCCCCGACCTTCGGTCATTAAACCCGGGACCCTGCTGCGCGAATGTTCGGAGGCGGAGCACCAACTCCACGGGCACCTCCAGCTTGGCCCCAATGAAGCGGGATCCATCCTCCCGCAACAGTATCACGCGAACCGGATAGGCTTCCTCGAAACGGGCCATCGCTCCCTCCCACTCGACGATGGGGCGGTCCCTCAATTCGGCCATCAGCGCCCCGGCTGGTGCCTGGGAACGGTCCCCTGCGACCCGGCCCAGCAACGATTCCCCACCGAGTTCGGTCCACACGAAAATCCCGAAGGCCACCCCCAGAATAAACAAGTTCAGCAGCAACCAAATCAGGATGCGGCCAAAAAGCGGGAGTCGGAGGGTCATTCGGGATCCTCCGGATCGACCATCATGTAACCTGCTGAGCGGAGCGTTCGGATGAAGCGTGGATGCTTGGGATCGTCGTCGAGTTTCTTGCGAAGGGCCGAGATGTGCACATCGATGGATCGGTCAAAAACGTCATAGTCCCGCTCCCGAATCTCGTCGAGCAATGCCTCTCGGGTCTTGACCCGCCCACGGGCCTTGGCCAGCGAGACCAACAAGTCGTACTCCACAGGGGTCAAGCTCAGCGGGACATCACCCAAGACGGCGGATCGAGATGCCGGACGAACCCGCAGAGGGCCCACGACAATCTCGCCCTCCGAAGTGGCCTCAGGCCCCGAGGGACGAACAGTGCGTCGAGTGACCGCCCGCAATCTCGCCAGAAGTTCGCGGGTGGAGAAGGTCTTGGGCAAGTAGTCGTCAGCTCCCATTTCCAGCCCGACGATGCGGTCGGCTTCGTCACCTCGGGCCGTGAGCATGAGCACGGGAACATCCACCTTGGCGCGAATCCGCTTGAGAACCTCGAATCCGTCCAGACCCGGCAGCATGAGATCGAGGAGAATGGCATGCCATGGCTCTCCAACCGCACGATCAACACCTTCGGGGCCGGTATGGACGGCCTCCACCGAATACCCCATGGGAGCCAGATAATCACGGATGAGGCGGCACAGCTTCCGGTCATCATCGATGACCAGGATACGGGGCAACGTGTCCCGGGATGTGGAGTCGGCGTGGTTGGTTTTCACGGCAGGAACAGAGGAAGCCCATCGGTCTTGGCCCCGTTCAGGCTAATCGGCACTGAGAGGAACCGGGCACATATTTACGCCTGCTTAACAATTTTCAGAGCCAGACACATCATTTCATTACAAAGGGGGTCTCTCATGTTTTCAGAACGACATGACGACGGTTCGCCGAGCATCCACCCACACAACACACACCATCAATACTCCATGAAAACATTGAATCGCACCTTGCTGGCATTGGCTCTAGCCAGCGCAACCCTCACCGCAATCGCCCAGAACGAGGAGCGTCCTCACCCTCCCGGCGGCCCCAATGGCGGACGTCCGCGCATGGCTTCCCCATTGATGGAAGCCCTCGATACCAATCATGACGGCACTCTCGATGCGGGCGAAATCAAGAACGCCGCGGCCGCCCTGCTGAAGCTCGACAAGAATGGTGACGGCAAACTCACCCAAGAGGAACTGCGCCCGGCTCGTCCGCCAGGCGGCCGCGGTCCTGGCGGTCCTGGCGGCCCCGGCGGCCCCGGTGGCCCTGGCGGTCCTGAGGGTCAAAATCGTGAAGGGCGCCCCCGTGGCGAAGGACGGCCGCCGCGTCCTGACAAGGAATAACCAGCGCTGCAGCGACCTCAGACCGGCGGCTTCCTCATTCAGGGTGCCGCCGGTTTCGTTTCAGGGGTCTGCAGGTCCGGGACAACCGAGCAAAGCCGTTGAACCCAGACCCAGCCCTCGGCACACGCTGCGAAGTCCCAAAATCAGGGACGACCCAAGATCCATCGGAACAATTGAAGCAAGGAGGCCGGCTGTCCGGTCCGCAGCACGGCAGCTCGGAAGATGCGGCTGCAGGCCCAGAGCACGGCCACATCGGAAAGCACCAGAAGG
>CAMCYJ010000146.1 GCA_945883815.1 Akkermansia muciniphila
CTCGGCCGCCAAGGTCGCCATCTCGGAACCAGCCGGTTCCGTCGCCAGAAGCTCACGGTTTTCGACAATATCCCGGTGGACCTTCAACCAGGCATCCCCATCGGCCAAAAATTGCCGCAAGCGCGCATGCTCCCGGGTCAACTCCTGCCCTCGGGCCGCATTGCTGAAGGCATCCGGGGCACCGAGGAGTGCTTCCACCTCGTCAAAGCGGCGGCGGAACTTCTCGATGAACGGCAGGAGATCCATGGTGGGGCGGGTTCTGTGGAGCGTGTGCCCGAAGCGAACCGGGAAAAAGCAAACCGCCCGCGGGTCGTTTTGGGCGACCGGCGGGCGGTTGTTGGTTCTGCGGCTACTTCTTCTTCTTCTTGCCAGCGGCGTCCGCAAAAGCGGCTTGGGCCGCCTGGGTCTTGGCCAAGCGCTGCTGGAACTTGTCCACGCGGCCGGCCGTATCCACGAACTTCTGCTGACCCGTGTAGAACGGATGGGTGAACGCGCTGATGCCGAGCAAGTAAAGCGGGTACTCCTGGCCGTCTTCCCACTTGGCGGTGAGGTTGGTGTTGGCGCAGGACTTGGACAGGAACGACTGGCCAGAGGCCGAGTCGCGGAAGATCATCGTGCGGTAATTTTTCGGGTGCACATCAGCTTTCATAGCAGCAAAGAAAGGACAATCTGGAGGAGCACACCCGAGGAAACAAGCCCTTATTTGAAGGAATACAGCAACCCGCATTCATGGCCCTCATAGCCTAGCCCGTGATCAGGACAACGAACGGCAGACTCCCTGCCCTCACTATTCTCCGTTGGACGAGGTCAGTCTTCGGTGACCGCAACAGCTACGATGGCGTCTCGGCCCTGGAATCCAGAACGCCAAGAATCCAGAGCGCCGGTTGCCAACAAATCCTATCCCCAAGAGACTCCTCGCGGTCTATCGTCTGACAAAACAATCCACGATGAAGCGCTACAACGTCGGAGTCATCGGTCACGGTTGGGTGGCCTCGGCCCATATCCCAGCCATCAACGCCACCCGCCAAGGGCGCGTTACGGCAATCTACTCCAAGCGAGAACTGGATCCTGCCGTGGCGAGCGCGCAGTACGGTTCGCCCATCCGGGTGTTCAAGGACTTGGACGCCATGCTGGCCGACCCAGACATCCATGCCGTTTCCATCTGCAGTTTCCCCAAAGACCACGCCGCCCAATTCATCCGGGCGGTGCAGGCAGGCAAGCATGTGATTGTCGAGAAACCCTTGGCGCTGACAGCCTCGGATCTGGAAGCCATGGCAGCGGCCCTGCGTGGGTCCCCGATCAAGACGTGCGTGTGCTTTGAGGTGCGTTTCTCGGCCCAATTCCAATCCATCCACTCGATGCTCCAATCCGGCTTGCTCGGGGAAGTGCACTTTGCCGAGGTCGATTATTACCATGGCATCGGCCCTTGGTACGGGCAGTTCCGCTGGAGCCATCAAAAGGCCGAGGCCGGCAGTTCCCTCTTGAGCGCGGGATGTCATGCACTCGATGCACTGTTGATGGTCATGGGTGGCGAACCGGAAGAGGTGACCGCCTACGCCACCTCCTCCAAGAGCCCCCACTTTGCGCCCTACGACTTCCCGACCACGCAAATCAGCATTGTGAAGTTCCGTGATGGCCGAATCGGCAAGACCACCTCCTGCGTGGACAGCTTGCAGCCATACTACTTCCACACGCACATCGTGGGCAGTGAGGGATCCATCTTGGACAACAAGTTCCACAGCCAGAAACTGGGCATGCTCGACAAGCACAAGTGGAGCCAGTTGTCGTTCGCCCCGGTGGATTCGGGCGACGTGAAAGACCACCCCTACCAGACCCAGTTCCAGGCGTTCTTCGATGCCCTCGAACGCGGCGAAGACATGCCGCTGACTTCCTTCGCCGACGCGTACCGTTCGCACCGATTGGTCTTCGCGGCGGATGCTTCGGCGGCGTCGGGCAAGCCCGTGCGCCTCTGAATCACACCGGAGCGGCGACCACCGCTAAACCGGGGTCGCCGCCGCGAGGCAAGTCTCGGCGGAAATCTGTTTTGCAGCCGACTCTCAGCGAGCGAAGACGGTTCAAGAAGCCGTGAGGGCCGCGGCCAACGCCAAGGCTCCCACCGGTACCGAGTCTTCGCCCAAACCCGCCAGAGCCACCTTCGGACCCGGGTGGAAGGCTTCCATCAGGTAGGGAGGCAAGGCTGCGGCCATCGCTGACCGGAGGGGTTCTCCCACCAATGAGAGTCCGCCGCCCACCACGATGATCTCGGGGTGAAAGAGATGAACGGCGTGGGACAGCGCAAAGGCCAAGTCATCGGCCACTTCCTCCAAGATGCACCGGGCCAGCGGGTCACCGTCATCGATGGCCGCTCGCAGGTGACGTGCTTCGCCGCCCTCCGTTGACTGGGCACCGATGGCCCGCGCCAAGAACCCATCCTTGCCGACCACGGCCGCCCGGATCCGACGATCCACGGCCCAACCCGAGCAGGCATCCTCGACAATGCGGCCCGAGCGATCCAAGCGCAGGTGCCCAATCTCGGCTTCACCGGGGCGGGCTCCGTGATAAAGACGACCATTCACGACCATGCCGCCGCCCACCCCGCTGCCCATGTTGATCCAGAAGACGCACCCAAACCCTCGCCCTGCTCCCCGCAGCGCCTCTCCGAGGGCGGCCACATTGGCATCGTTCTCCACAGCGACGGGCACTCCGGTGAGCTCGCGAACCCAGTCTCCCAGCGGGAAATCATGCCAGCCGGGCACCTGATGGGAGCAACAAATCTGCCCTGTCTTGGGGTCGACAGGCCCGCCGAAACCCACGCCCACCGAGGCAATGGAATGACGCGACATCAACCCAGGGATCACCGAGGCGATTTGCTCCCGGATCCCCGCCCCACCCCGGGCGCGATCGGCCTCCAAGCGATGGCGCTCCAAGAAGGTGCCGCTAGCATCTCCAGCCACAATCTGGATTTTGGTGCCTCCGATTTCGATTCCGATATGAGTCATAGTGTGTGGTTGAACTCGTCTGCGAGCAGTGCCGACCCGGCCTACCGATTACCAGCGGGACAGCTCGAGCCGCGAACAATGCCCGCGAATCTGGATTCGGCAGCAAAGTCGGACCCGCGAAAGTCCTAAGCAGATCGGGTGGATTCATCAAATCCCCGGCTCCCGGCAAGGGCGAGGGAATTTTCCGATCAACCATTCTTCAATGGATCAGTGTCATGAACGACGGCCAAGTTTCAGCCAACCTCGTTACCAACCCCATCCATGAGCATTTGCACATATTGTTGAAGACACACTGGGTTCTGGGCACCTTGCCGGCATGGCCAAGCGCGAGCAGGTGGCAGGCATTTCCACCAAAGAGATTAGTGATGAAGCCCTGGAACTCATCGCCACTAGATTCCGGGTCTTGGGCGAGCCCAATCGGCTCAAACTCATCCGCGCCCTCGAGGGCGGCGAATTGTCGGTTTCTGCGTTGATTGAAGCGACCGACCTGACCCAAGCCAACGCCTCCCGCCACCTGCAGACCTTGACCCAGTCGGGCATCTTGGGCCGTCGCCGCGAGGGAACCAGCGTGATCTACCACATCTCCGACCCTGGCATCTTCCGCCTCTGCGAACTGGTCTGCGGATCGGTCCAGACGCTTCTGGCCCGCCACGCCAGCGCCTTTACGTCGAATTGAGGCGAGGCAGCACTCCGGCTCGGACCAAGAAAAACCCGCCCTGGGAATGCCGGGGCGGGTGTACTGTAAGGAATCGGAGATCAGTTGTTCCGGATCAGCGCACGGCCACGCCACCCGGGACCACGTTCACGGAGCACTGGAACTCCTGATTGATCTCGGTTCCGTCCTTGGCCTTCAGCTTGAACTTGATCTCGAGCTGGTTCACCGGGCGGAAGTCTTCGAGGTCGATCTCAACCGTGCGGCCATCGGGCAGCAGGCGGGCGCTTTGCACGGTGACCTTCTCACGGCCCTTCTTCTCGGGATTCTTCACCTCGTAGGTGCCCGATCCGTAGTTGGACGAACGCAAGTAGTTCCAACGACGGGCCGAGAAGTTCTCGGCGTCGGCGGCTTCCTTGGCGTCCAAGGGTTGGGTGAAGGTCAGGCGCAGGCCCTTCGGGGTGTACTTGATGGCCTCGATGGAATGCACCGCCTTGCCCGTGTAGCGAACCCGGTCGAAGCCCGAGATCTTCACGGCCTTGGTCTGCCATCCTTGCAAGCCCGCCACGTAAAGCTGGCCATCCTTGGAGTTGAACCGGGCGCGCATCGCCGAGCTGGCGAACTTCACTGGGAAGCGAACCACGCCACCCTGCATCTGGCCGTTGCCGGCTTCTTCGTACATCACGAGGTACAAGGCGCACTGACCGTAGCTCATGTGCAAGAGGCGCTTGGAGAACGGCCCCCACTTGTCGCTGTTGACCCACACCTGACCGCCACCGCTGTTGTCGTACTCGTCGTGCGACATCCAGGTCAGGGGCTGCTTGAAGCTCTTGACGTCGGCTCCATGGGCGAGGTCTTCCACACCGTAAAAGCCGCCGGGCTTGACCCAGTTCACCGGGCAAGTCGGCACCCAGGTGCCCTCGTTGTCACCGGTGGTGATCTGGCCGTTCCAGGGGTTCACACCGATGCCGTTCGGAGCGCGGAAGCCTGTGGCCACCGTCTCGAATTTCTTGCCATCAGCGCTGACCTTCATGAGCGATCCGGCATCGCGGGAGATGGTCTCGAAACCACGGCCGCCGCCCTTCACCGGTCCGGCCTTGGCGAAGTAGAAGTTGCCTTCCTTGTCGGTCTGGAGGTCGAAGAGGAACTCGTGGAACCCTTCGGTGGACGTCACCGAGTTGTTGAAGTTCTCGTAGTAGTCGGCCTCGCCGTCGTGGTTGTAGTCGTAGTAACGGGTGAGCTGGTCGCGACCGGAGGTGTAGATCTGGTCATTGACGATGCGCAGGCCGAGGGTCTCGTACATGCCCGAGGCGAAGCGCTTCCACTGGAGATTCTTCAGGCTCTCGTCGATGCCCGAGACGATCCAGATGTCGCCGTCCCAGGTGCTCACAGCGGCACGGGTGCCATCGGAGAAGAAGTCCATGCCACCGATGCGCAGGCGACGCTTCCAGGGGTTGTCGATGGGCGGGGTGATCTGGTCGACCACGTAGGCTCCGTCGCCCTTCCCGATCACACCCTGGGTCTCGACGACCTGGGGCCATCGGGCCGGTCCACCATTCTGGAATTCAGCGAAGGTCGGCTTGCCCGCGAGCGCACCGGAGGCCTGAGCCACCTCGGAATCGGAACCGCTGACCACGGCCACTTCGAACACACCGCCAGTCGGGGTGCCCGTGGGGATTTCCAACTGGACCCGACCACCCTCGATCTTCAGGGACGCTCCCTTGGGCAGGCCCGTCGCCTGCACGCGGGTGGTAACGCCATTGGCACTGACCACAGCGGCCCCATTCTCCAACTTGCCGTGACCATTTTCCACATCGGCCAGGAGCAGGGAGAACGTGGTCGCGGTCTTGGACTTGCGGGCGAAGAGGCCGCCCTTCTTGGCGCCTCCGATCTGGAAGGTGCGGACGTAAGCGGTTTGACCACCGGCCGGACGGGCCGAGGGCTGCTCGTGGATGGCGATGCTGCCCGCGACGGTGTAGTTCAACTGAACGCGATCGCCGGCCACGTGCAAACCGTCCCAACGCACCACCGAAGCGTCGGTCGGTCCGAACGGCTCCTTGCGGGCGTCAGTGAACACGCCGGTGAGGGAAACGCCCGGGACCACGGCCGTCCCGAAGGACTGCTTGCCGACGATCGAGGGATGTCCGCCGTGGGAACCGTCGAAGGTCACGCCACGAGTGTTGATGTAGCCACCGGTCCAACCCGCCGCCATGCGGCACAAGTCGGTGTCGAAGAGCATGTTGGCGTCGGCCACACCGGGAACGCGGATAGCCAGACCCTTCATGGCGGTGTTCTTGGCCGGGAACGAGGCACTGATGCAGGCGCCCTGGAAGGGGAAATCCTTCTGGAGCAATGCTTCATTGATCTTCTCGGCGGCGGACAGAGAGACGATGGACAGCGCGAGCGCGGCTGCCATCCGCAGTGGGCGGGAATTCATTCGAGTTTCGTGCATGGAGGCAAAGGAGATAACTAATACCAAAGTGTCCCCAACAAGGCCAAACGCAAACAGAGGCAGTTAAAACTTCAATCACCCCGCCATGAACACGCGATCCAGAGCCGTGGTAGCAAAACCGGGTGGTGTGGAGACCCATATACTCACCATCATCTCTGCGAAGGCTCTCTGCGAAGGCCGAACCTCCCCGTGAATCACTGAGAGCCTGTCTGAAAATGGGGAGGGGTTCTGCGGCTGGGGAATTCTGGGTTGGGCAAGGCGGTGAGCGGCGGGGCAGACCTCCTACGGTCTGTTCCGCCCGAACCAACGCAGTCCAAGCCGGAAAGACCCGCCGCCCGGAGGGTTTGGGAGGGAAGGGCCCGCTGGCGGCGTTGCTTGTCGGTCACAGACCGCTGCGGGTCTGCTTCCTCCGCGCGCCTTGCCAATCGAACCCTTCCCTCCCAAACAGAACCCCTCCCCATTTTCAGACAGGCTCTGATTCCAGTTGTTCAGTCCGCCCGAAAACACCTCCGAAACGGAGGCTCGGAAACTCCAGAGAGGC
>CAMCYJ010000147.1 GCA_945883815.1 Akkermansia muciniphila
AACCCGCAGAACGCCGAAAGGGACATCAGAATTTCAGACATCTTCTCCCGACACACCTCATTCAAGAGATTCTCCCCTCCCACCGTCCGCGAAATGCAATGGTACACCGCTGCATTCCCAGCATGCCCCTTGATCCGCGCCAACCTCATTTGCCAAAGCTAATTACCAACCCATCCCAGTCCATAACTTTGAACCTGTCACTTTGTTTTTGTCTTTGAATTTAAATTCGTTCGTTTTGGATTCAGGGGGCTTTATTGGGTGTCTGGCTGAGTTGAAGATTGCCGAGGACTAATTTTGGAAGTAGTTAATACGTCTACGTATGAAAAATGAATCAGGTGGTGGGGGTGGTTGGAATATCACCACGATTCTGGTGCTGGTGGTCGCGGCTATCGGATTCTTGTTCGACACCTATGAGTTGCTTCTTCTGCCGCTGATTGCAGCTCCGGCTATTTCGGAAATCCTACAACTCCCAACCAATCACCCAGACGTGACAGCCTGGGTTGGTCGTCTGCTCTGGATAGCAGCTCTGTGCGGTGGCGTCTTCGGGTTGATTGGCGGTTGGCTTACCGACCGGTGGGGGCGCAAGACGGTTCTCGCTATGAGCATCGCACTCTATTCGCTGTCTCCTGTTGCTGCGGCATTCAGTACAACGCTGGGGTGGTTCATTTTTTTCCGGTGCGCGACATTCGTGGGTGTTTGTGTGGAGTTTGTTGCAGCAATCACTTGGTTGGCAGAACTCTTCCCAGACAAGGGGCGCAAGGAGAAGGTGCTGGGGTGGACACAAGCGTTTGCTTCCGTGGGGGGGCTGTTCGTGACTGTGGTGAATGGGTGGATTCTGAAAAACGCGTCGTCGTTTCCAGCTCTCCCAGTGCCCGAACCGTTCAATTCCCATGCGGATTGGCGTTATACGCTGATCACGGGTCTGATGCCGGCCATTCCCATCGCTCTGCTGCTTCCCTTTGTCCCGGAATCGAAGGTTTGGCGTGAGCGAAAGGCTGCAGGAAGTTTGAAGCGAGCCAGTTTCTCAGAGCTCTTCTCGCCTGCTCTCCGCCGGGTTACCTGGATCACTGCAGCTCTTTCAGCGTGCGCCTATGGTGTGGCTTTCGGAGCGCTGCAACTGACTCCGACCCGTATCGTGCCCGGGCTCCCTAGTTTGGCTGACCAACAACAAGTTTTGCGTCCGCTTCAAACGGAAGCTTCAGAGCTCAATCGACAATTGGATGCAGTACGCCCTGCATTTGAGCAGGCGTCCACCGACATGCCCGGTCTACGTGAACTGGCGGGACAAAGGGCCAAACTGCGAGTGGCCATGCGCGCTGCAGCCAAGCCTCTCAGCGATACCAATACTGCTCCAGCCGTCCGGACAGAAATTGCATCCAAGTTGTCGGCTCTAACCAATCAGTTCATGGAACTGGATGCGAAATTGACTGCGTTGACCAGCGAAGCCCCTGCAGCCAAGAAGTCGGTGATCGATCGGGAGAAGGTGCTGGCACAACTCGGTGCCAATCGATCGAAACAGGAGGTGGCTGACACCGTGGTGAAGACTCGGGGCAAGGATATCCAGTTCTGGCAAGAACTCGGTGGGCTGGGAGGTCGTATCGCTCTGGCGCTGATGTTGGCCGTCGCCATCGGCAGAGGCACCCTGTTGCGGCTTTTCCAAGTGCCCGGCCTCGTTGTGCTTCCGCTGACCTACCTTTGGCTTTTCGACCAAAAGCCCGAGCTCTTTCAGTGGGGCATCTTCGTGGCCGGCTTCTTAACGGTGGCGCAGTTCAGCTACATGGGCGAATACCTGCCAAAGGTGTTTCCCGTTCACTTGCGCGCCACGGGTGGAAGCTTCGCAACAAATGTGGGCGGCCGAATGGTCGGTACTTCCATGGCGTTCCTGACGACCAATGTGCTGGCCCCTGCTCTCGGTGGAACCGGCCCTATGTTCGTCGCCAAGGCCGCGGCCATCGTGGGTGGGGTCATGTTCGCTCTCGGCTTGGGACTGAGCTTCCTGCTGCCGGAACCTCCGTCCGAAGGCAACCAGCACTAGTCCGGTGAACTAACCCATTGATCGTCCTTCGCGACTCTTATCTGCTCCATCTCATGAGACTTTCAATCTTCTCGTTGGCCTTGGTGGCCCTATTGACCGCTTTAAAGGTTTCTGCATCGCCCGAAACGGAGATGACGGATGCGGCAAAAAACCTTCTGGCTTCTCTGAATGATGAGCAGAAGGCCATCGCGTCCTTCGAGTTCAAATCCGACGAGCGGGAAAATTGGCACTTTATACCGAAGGATCGCAAAGGCATCACTGTTGGCAGCCTGAAGCCCGCCCAACGTCATCTGGCCTTCGCGCTGCTCCAAAGCGGGCTGAGCAATCGGGGGCTCTCCAAGGCGGTCACCATCATGAGCCTGGAACAAATTCTCCAGGAACTCGAGGGGCCCAACCGGCGTTTTCCCCGGGATCCGGAACTCTACCATGTGAGCATTTTCGGAACACCCGACGCTCAAGGCACCTGGGGCTGGCGCTTTGAGGGCCATCATCTTTCCCTCAACTTCACTCTCGCGAAAGGCAAGTTCGCCAGCGGAACGCCCTCGTTTATGGGCACCAACCCCGCTGAAGTCCGCAAGGGGCCGCGCGCCGGACTCCGGGTCTTGGCCGCTGAGGAAGACTTGGCTCGCGAACTAATGACCTCCCTGAACGTCGGGCAGCAAAAGCAGGCGCTCATCCAAACCAATGCGCCTGATGACATCCTCACCGTGGCCAATCGGACGGCTGATGTGGGCAAGTCTCAAGGTTTGGCTTTCTCAGAGATGAATGCGGCTCAGAAGAAGCTCCTGGGCCGAATTATCGACGAATACGTGGGTCGCCTTCGCGGAGACCTCGCAGTCGCCGACGTCGCCAAGATAGACGCGGCCGGTCGCAGCAAGATCCGCTTCGCTTGGGCAGGCTCCACTCAACGTGGCCAGCGCCATTACTACCGGGTCCACGGACCGACATTCCTGCTCGAGTACGACAACACGCAGAACGATGCCAACCATGTCCACGCTGTCTGGCGGGACTTCGAGAACGACTTTGGACGAGACTTACTAAAGGAGCACCTCGAGCACTCCCACAAGTCCAAGTGATCGGCGACTACGGCTCGAACTTTTCATGACTCCGTTTGTATCACCCGCCGCCGCAGCGCTTTGGGAACGGATTCCGGCAGATTCAAGCCTGATTTTCGGCCCGTTGGCGCTGACCAGGAATCCCGCAGGCATCGATCTCCGCCACCGGGACGATGCCGGCTCGGATGCTTCAAGCTTGCGGAGCATCCCATCGACCGATCTACCGGGCCTAGGTCAGGTCGATGCTTTAGGAAGATTTCGACCAAACAAGGCCTCACCGAATCTGGTCCGTGGTTGGTTCCACACCGCACCGGACGCCCCGGCGCTGGATGCCGCACTGGATGCGATGCTTCCTGGCGGCTTGGCTGATTGGTACGCCGTTCAGTCTGGCACCGCCGCTCCGATCCCATGGCAACAATACGCCGACCGACAAACCGGGATGTACCGGAATGTTGCATTGATGAACGAGCCTGAGGCCGAGGAGGTCGCCCGGGCTGGGTGCCATCCCCGCTGCTGCACCCGGCAACGTCTCTGGACGGTGGGCGAACGCCCCCCGGAAGCAGTGATGGAAAAGTCAGCAGTGCCTTGTCTGGAACCCTGTGCCCTGCTGCTCGAACTGGCCCGGCGTGCTCAGAAAACCCATGCAACGGAGGAGCGGAGCACTATCGTCCTAACTCAGAGCGAATTGGTCATCCTCGACAGCCTTTTCAATTGGGCGCTCGAACATCCGGATGCATCCCTGCGTGAAGGGGACCTTTCTTCCCCGGGCAACCCACGCCGCATCCTGCTCTTGCGCGAGAAATTGCTCCCTTGGCTTCCCGACAAACCCTTGGGTCAAGCCCACTGATGGCGACTGCCTGAGGCTCCTCTCCGGAAGGCCTGTTTTCGCGTGGCCAGCGGCACACTCCCACGCTTCAATCCGTCCGTGAGTTCGCCGATCATCGTTGCCCTCGACCTGCCCTCCGCAGCAACCGCTCTCGACCTGGCTCGCCGCTTGGCTCCTTACGTGGGTGCTTTCAAGGTCGGCAAGGAGCTCTTCGTTTCGGAAGGACCTGAGCTGGTTCGCCACCTCCGGCAGACCGGTGCCTCCGTTTTTCTGGATCTGAAATTCCACGACATTCCCAACACCGTGGCCAAGGCCGTGGCCGCGGCTGTCCGCTTGGATGTCCAAATGCTGACCGTTCATTGTTCGGGAGGAACGGCCATGATGAAGGCGGCCGAGACCGCTGCCCAGGAAACCGCCGCGGGCCTCGGACGCCCCGCCCCGCTGGTGCTTGGGGTCACCGTCCTGACGAGCATGGACAGCGCCGCGCTGGCCGAGCTCGGGGGCGAAACCGACATCACCCGCCAAGTCGAACGATTGGCTCGGCTCGCGGCCGCCAGCGGTTTGAGGGGACTTGTCTGCTCCCCTCTGGAAATCATCCCGCTTCGAGCCATCCTCCCGGCTTCCATGCAATTGGTGACACCGGGAATCCGGACTGGCGCAGAAAAATCCGATGATCAGAAGCGCACTCTCGGTCCTGCTCAGGCTCTGTCGGCTGGCGCAAACTGGCTGGTCATCGGTCGGCCCATTTATGCGGCTGCTGACCCGGTCGAAGCTGCTCGCAAGATGTACGAAGCCACCCGCTTGGGAAACTGAGACTCGTCAGTCTGAGACTAGCCAGTCCCCCAAACTGCCCCAGATTCAACAACCAGAGCCTGGCGCGGGATCCCCGGGCCCGAGGTGCGTGCTCCGGATCCTGAGAGCCTGTCTGAGGCAAAACCCAAACTTTTCTTTTTTGTTGGCCGGCAACGGCCTAGTTTCTTTTCCTTTCGTATGTTTGAGCTCACCAACGAGGAGATCCGCCGATACTCCCGCCATTTGATCCTTCCGGAAGTCGGCCTGGCCGGTCAGCGCAAGATCCGCAACACCTCCGTCTTGTGCATCGGAGCGGGCGGGCTGGGCTCGCCCATCGCCATGTACCTGGCTGCCGCGGGGATCGGCCGACTCGGTATCGTCGACTTCGACACGGTTGATTATTCGAATCTCCAACGGCAAATCCTCCATTCGGATGCCGACGTGGGACATTCCAAGGCCGACTCGGCCAAGGCAGCCATCCAAGCTCTGAACCCCAATGTGCAGGTCGATCTCCACAAGACGCGGATCACTGCCGACAATGCGTTCGACCTGATCCGCCCCTACGACATCGTGGTCGATGGCACCGACAATTTTCCGACCCGATACCTGACCAATGACGCCTGCGTGCTGCTAAAGAAGCCGAACGTCTATGGTTCGATCTTCCGCTTCGAGGGTCAGGCCAGTGTTTTCGCCCCGCATCTGGGTGGGCCTTGCTACCGATGCCTCTATCCTGAGCCGCCGCCCCCCGGCATGGTTCCCAGCTGCGCCGAAGGTGGCGTTCTCGGCGTCCTGCCGGGCATCATCGGATGCATCCAGGCCACCGAGATCCTCAAGCTCGCGCTAGGCAAAGGCACATCGCTCATCGGGCGACTGATGCTCTTCAACGCGCTCGACATGAAGTTCCGGGAACTCAAGCTCCGCAAAGATCCGAAGTGCCCGCTTTGCGGACCAAATCCGTCGGTCACCCAGCTCATCGACTACGAGATGTTCTGCGGCATCCTGCCCGAACCGATGAACCCGGGCTCAAATCCCGATGAAGTGAGCTTGCAGGAGATGAAAAAAGCCCTGGATACCCCCTCACTCGGAATCAAAGTCATCGACGTGCGGGAGGCCGATGAGCAGCAGATCGCTCGAATCGCCGGAGTGCCGCTGGTGCCCCTGAGCACGCTGCCCCAACGCTTCACGGATCTGGACCCCAACGTGCAGTATTACATTCACTGCAAGAGCGGTGTCCGCTCCATGAAAGCTCTGCGATTCTTGCGAGAACAGGGCTTCAAATACGTCAAGAGCGTGAAAGGCGGCATCAATGGCTGGGCTGACGAAATCGACCCGTCCGTGCCCAAGTATTGAGCCACAAGGACAACAGAAAAACCACAGGCCCAACAAAGGCGGACGCTCCCAATCGAGCGTTTTGGACAAGGCTTCTAGCCTTCGCTCGTCGACAGCGGCACCTGAAGAATAAATCGGGTGCCGCGACCTGCTTCGGAGTGGATCTCAATGGACCCTCCGATCTTTTGGATATTGCTCCGGACCACGTCCAATCCCACCCCCCGACCGGAAAGGGCTGTGACCGAGTCAGTGGTGGAGAAGCCGGGCCTGAAGAGGAGATCGTGAACGGCGGCTTCGGAAAGCACCACTTCCGGCGCGACCAACCCGCGCTGAACCGCTCTCTGCAGCACCTTTTCCGTGGCGATCCCCGTGCCATCGTCTTGCACTTCGATGAGCAAGTGTCCTTCTCGGGTTAGCGCCTTCAGAGTCACCTCACCGGTAGTGGTTTTGCC
>CAMCYJ010000148.1 GCA_945883815.1 Akkermansia muciniphila
CCGCGGGATCGGTCCTGCGCTCGCTGAGGAAGCTCGGGAGAGGATTGGGCTTTCGCGCTGTGCGCGAGGGGCTTTGGTTATCGCTTCCAAGGCTTGCTGCGGACCGATCCCGCTCCGCTTCGAGGGGTGGGTTGGGATTGGTGGTGTGACCGTGGAAGTGGGGCTTCGTGCATTCGGTTAGAGCCGCGGCGGGGCCGGTAAGATGGGGGTTGCGGCGGGGAACACTCCGCGGGTCTGCACTTTCCGTCGCCAGACGCGCCCTTCGGCCAATAGGTACAACTCGTCGCGGGTGGGTCCACCAAAGGTGAGTCCTTGGATATTCGTGAGACGTTGGGGAGGGGCGATGATTCCGTTGACCCTTCCGGCTTGGTCGAAGACTTGGATGCCCATGGGGGTGGCCGCATAGAGGCGGCCAGCGGTGTCGACGCACAGGCCACCCACGCCGGAACCGTCTGCGTCATCGGGCAGGTGGAGATGGAAATAAGGTTGTTCGAGCGTGGGAGTCCCGTCGCGGCCCACCTGAAAACTGGTGATCAGTTGACGGTGGCGGTCGGCAACATAGAGCAGGGTTTGGTCGGGAGACAGGCACAGGGACGTCGGCATCTCGAGCCCGGTGAGGTTGTGGTGTTGAAGGCGGCCGGAGGGAGGTTGGTGAGACAGTTTGCGCTTGGCCGGATCCAGGCGGTAGGCGTGCCCGTCGGCCCGGGTCGCTGATGCAGCAGTTGGGGTTGCGAAGACGCGTTTCAGGCGGCGCGCCTCAGAGCCTGTCAGTGGCATTCCCGGAGAGTCATCCAGACGCAGCAAACCATGCGTGGTCTCCGCCATGACGGTGCCGTCTTGGTCCGCCCACAATTGCCGTACGCGGCCCGTTGTTTCTGTCGTCACTGCCGACCACGATTCGCCCGCGGCCAGGACTTCCCGGGTGAGCGGCTGACGCGATCCCTCGCCCGCTTTCACCGGTGCAGGGTAATTCTTCCACAGCCAACGGAGTGCATCCGGAAAGATGCTGCCGGCCTGTTTGCTGTCATGGCCGCCGGTGCCCCAAGCCTTCTCGAGTTCATATCCGGAGAACTCCAGGGCGCTGTGCATGTCGAGGTTGGCGATCCACCAATTACCCCCGTAGATGTTCTGATCGTTGGAGCCGTCTTGCAGGAAGACTCGCAGGGGCTTGGGCTCCGTCTTGCGGATGAGGATCGGGTACGCATTGCCACCCCGTAGTCCGACGTAGGTGCCGATGGTGCTGAAGACCCGCCGGAACAGGTCGGGGCGCTCCCAGGCGGCGGTGAATGCGGCGATGGCTCCGCTGGAAGCTCCTGCGATGGCACGACCATTGGGGTCGTCGGTGAAGGCGACCGACTTGCGAACCTCCGGCAGGAATTCTTCGGCCAGGAAGCGCGCGTAGCGGTCTCCAAGAGCGTCGTACTCGTAGCTGCGGTTGTAGCGGGGCAGGGCGTTGGTTCCCAGAGCCGACGGCAGTACCCCGGGGTTGATGAACACGCCAACGGTCACCGGCATCTCTCCGCGCGCGATGAGATTGTCGAAGACGATGGGGGCCCGAAAGGAGCCATTGGTGGATACATAACCCCCGCCATCTTGGAAAACCATCAGGCAGGCCGGCTTCGTCGGCGAATACTGTTGGGGCACATAGACCCAGTAATCGCGACGAGTCCCGGCGAAGAGACTGGTGGCCGGTGCCGTGAAAACGTGGTGGGTTACCATGCCGTGGGGCACCGCGGGGTTGAATTGCGAGTCCGGGCCGAGGCGGTATTCGCTGGGCTGCGCCCAGGCGATCGAAGAAGCCGCCGCGGTCAGCATCATCGTGATCCAGAGGGTCAATCGGCGGCCCTGGTTCCTTTGGAAGATCATGTTCCGGAAGGTGCCGCAATCCTCCGGTGCAGGCCAGACACGACCGAGTCTCGGATCACACCTCTTCGGAGGTGCCCACGGATGAGTCCTTGCAGGGTGCCCCCGCGGAATCCATCGGCTGGCCCGGTAGGCTCGCCCCCGTCGGGTTGCCGTGCGGAGGCCGTGTTGCTCGGCGATCGCGCCAAGCTCCGATCCCCAACCCCAGGAGCACCACACCCGTAGCTGTCATGCAGACAGGGGCCAGCCACGCATCCGGTGGAATCGAACCGCCCGACGATCGGAGCTCAAGCGTGCCCGCGAGGGACTCACCTTGGCCCGGGAAGGGCGCGGTGACGGTCTCGTGGCCATTTTGATCGATGATTTGGGAGATGCCGGAGCTGGCGACGCGGAATATCGGCACGCGGTATTCTGCGGCCCGGATCACCGCCATTCGGGCATTGAGACCGTGTTCATAAGCCCCCCAATGTTCGACATCCATGGTGGGGATCAGCAGACCGATAGATCCCTGTCGGACCAGTCTGTCCATCACCTGCCGGTAGCTGGCGTCGTAGCAAATGGCGATGCCGAGTTTGCCCCATGGCGAATCCCAGACTGTTTGCGATGGGGCCGGTTCACCATCGGCAAAGAACTGGATGGGCCGCGACTTGGCCTGCTGGAAAACCACCTCGCCGTTGGTGCTGATGACAAAGGCCGTGTTGTAGAATCGATCCTTTGGTGCGTTGGAACGGAGCCAGGGCAACCCACTGGCGGAAAGTGGCGTGGCCGTTGCAGTGCCATTCGTGCCACCAATGGCCGGATTCATGACCGTTGGCGCCATGGCCTCGGGAGCCGGTGCCTCGATGGGCTGCTTGCCTCCCACCACCAGCCATTTCCGGTTCCGCTGGCACCAGTTCTTCAGCGCCTTGGGTGGCGGGCCTTCCAGAGAGTATTCACTGAGCATCAGCAGTTCGGCTTCCGGATGAGACCGGGTCAGGGCGTCGAGGTTTTTGAGGAGGTCGGGCAGCGCAGGAAACTCTAATTGCAGTCCGGCGACTTGGAGCGGTCGGATGGCTCCGGGATCCGGCCGGGAAGGCAATAGCGCCACCCCTGCGAATACGGCGCAGGCGCTCAAAACGCCGAGCCCGGCCCTTCGACGTGAGGTGCGATCGGTTGCCGAGAGCAGCATCGCCCCCTGGCCGGCGGCGTAGGCGAAACCCAAGCCCAGGCCGTAGATACCCAGTCGTTGCAGAACCTGCGGAGCCAGTCCGGGCGGCCAGCATTCGCCGGCCGTGAACCAAGCGAACCGCAGCCACCACACCTCGCTGCGCAAGTATTCGATACCGCACCAAAGCACGGGCAAAAGCAGGCTGGCCACTTGGCCGCCCCACCGGACCTCGACCCGGTTCAACACGAGGAGAAATGCCGCGTGGAACAGGGAGAGGATGAGCCAAAGCGGGATGGCGGCGGCTTTGAAAATATCCCCGAGGAAGCGCATCTGCGGGACATACACCCCGAGCCCGATCACCAGCCCGACGTAGAATGCTTGTCGGGGTGTGGACAGCCTCCTCAGTTCAAACAGGCAACCGAGATACCCCAGCACCAGCCACCAGAGGGCCGGGAAGACAAAGGCAGCCTGAAAGGCCCCCAGGGCACCTAGGGCCAGCAGGCCTGCGGGAATCGCCTGAAGTTTCTTGGTTGGATTCATGGTGCCTGCTTGAAGCAACGATCTACGCGCTTCAAGCAGGCTGTCCAAAGACTTTCAGGAGTTTTTGAGACCGGCTTTCACTTGATGCCGGATCGGATCTTTGGGTCGATGGCGCCGATATTGCCGGTGGTGGTGTGCTGGATCAGGATCAAATAGTCGAACGTGATGTCATCGTCCGTTTTCAGATAATCGTCGGTGACGGCCAAGAGGCTTTTCCCTTCGGAACGCGAAAGGGAAATTGCGGGAAACTCATTGATCCCGACGCCATCGTCGGAGGAAGGCATAAAAGCCAAGCCCAGCAGGGTGTATTTGGGAACATCCAGCGTGAAATTAAGAACCACTGTCCCGGGGTTACTCTGCGGGACGGTGACAACGATGGTATCGCCGTTATTCCCGTCACCGGTGAAGATTCCAGTGGGTTGCCCCGAGGGCACGGTCAACGTCAAGGTAGCCCCGGTGCAAGGTGTGGTTTTGACGCTGCCGGACATCGGCGTGAATGCGATATCCGTGATGTTGATGGTTGCGGAGTAGGTGGGTGTTTCTGACATATTTTGAGTGTTTTTGGAGGTTTGTGCGGCAGAGAAAAAAGGTTTAGGGCTCGAGGCCAAGGGTGGAAGCGGTCCACGGGTCGAAGGGGTGGTAGCCGAAGCCTCTCAGGCGTTCTATCAGTGGTTGAGCCGATTGGGTGTCCCCGTCCAGCACGTAGGCTTGGGCCAGAGGTGCAAGGATTCGCCAGTCGTTCGGGGACGCCTGCAGGCGGGGTAACTGTACTTCGATCAACCGCTTCCAACGCCTTCGTGCCGAATCTGTCTGAGAGGATCCCGATTCCAATCGGCCCAACAGGAGTTGAGTGTGAGCAGATTCCCAATGGTCCCAGATTTCCGAACCATCCTGGGCGGTGATTCGGTTGAGAATGGACTCCGATTGGACGGCTAACCGCTTCGCTTCAACGGGCGTCGTCTCGGCCAGCATCAGGGCGCTGAGCCTCAAGGCCTTGGCGAGATCCGAGTGGATTCGGATGGATCCCGCCTCGAGGGCCACCATCGCCGTGAGTTGGGTCAGTGAGGGTCCCAGAATGGACTGAGCAGCCGCTCGTTCGTTCCGAGCCATCAACCACTCGACCCGAATGAGCGCGACGCCCAACGCAAAGCTCCGCCACTGTTGGTTGTCGGGGTCGGCGGTCACGAGTTCGTCGAGGATGGTCTGGGCCCGGTCGAGGTTTTCGGTCGCTTCGGACTTCCGCCCCATGAGTGATAAGGCCAACGCCTTCATGGACTGGTATCGAGCCCACCTCAGTTTCAGGGTCGGGTCTTTGGGGTTGCGGGCCCTTACGGCTTCGACGCGGTCGATGCTGGCCTGCCGGTGGGCCAAGGCCATCGGGTATCGCCCCTCGGCTTCATCCACCTTGGACAACCAAATGTCCGATTCCTCCAAGTCGAATGACAAATCGGGGTCGCTGGGTTTCGACGCGGCCTGGGCAAGGAGTTGAGCTTGTTCGGTGAGAAAACCCGACCGGGCGGCGGTCATGTTTCCGCGATCGAACTCGAGGACCGCCAGGTTGTGGGCGCTGGAGGTTTGCTCGGTCTGCGCGCGATCGCTGGGGCCTTCCAGAGTTCCCAAGGCGATGGCGGAATCGCGGTAGCGGCTCAACCACACGTGCGCGAGTGAGAGGTCGCCCAGGTTGCGAGCCGTCACTCCCAGCCAGTATTCGGCCTGAGCCCGCTCCAAGAGGAAGTCCGCGTTTTTGGGTTGGCGTTGTACGAGATTGGTTGCCCGACGGTAGGCGGAATCGAAGGCGATGGATGCGTCGGCGTAGCGGGCTTGGTCGAGGCGGATCTCCCCGATTTGCGTCAGCGTCCGGCAGTGCCGGGCGAGGGTTGTGTCGGTCAAGTCGCGGGGGTCGAGCGAACCGAAGTGGGCCAAGGCCTTATCACCGACGGTATCGAGCAATCCCAGTCGCCCGATCCGCGCCAGTTCGGTTCGGAAATCGCCCAGCATGAATCCCAAGAGATCCTCGGCTTGCGCCTGCCGGCGTTGCGCATCGCTTCGGGCCTGCATCTCGGCTTGGGTCGCTGATCGAGCGGTGTCCCGTTCCGTCTTGGCCTCGTCTTCGGCCCTCAGGGCGCGGATTGCCTGCTGGGTCGAGATCGTGATGCCCAGGATCAATGATACCATCACCACAGCCGCGCTGGCGCAGGCTAGGCGGTGTCGGGCCACGAACCGCTGGATGCGGTAACCCAGTTCCGGTGGCCTGGCCAACACCGGTTCGTCCTGCAGGTGGCGGCGCAGATCGTCGACCAGTTCGTGGGCCGTCCCATAGCGTCGATCCCGATCCTTTTCGAGGCACCGCATCACGATGCAGTCCAGGTCGCCTCGCAAGATGGATTGCAGGTTTGGAGCCACGGATCGCCGCAGCAGGGCAACCTGGGTCCGGTCACCCTCGTTCATCGAGGAGATGCGCGTCGACGGACGGGGCGGATCCACTTCACGGATAATGCGGCGGATCTCGTCGATGCCAGCCTGCACCAGTGTCTGTGTTTCGTAAGGGGGGCGGCCCGTCAGCAGTTCATAGAGGACGACGCCCAGCGAGTAGACATCGCTCCGGGTGTCGATGTCGAACCCCCGCCACTCGGCCTGTTCCGGGCTCATGTAGGCGGGTGTGCCCATGAACTGCTCCACGCTTGTGACCAGTGTCTGCTCGGTCAACCGTCCGAGAGTGGCCTTGGCGATGCCGAAATCGATGACCTTGGGCATGGCCACTCCATCCTGCATCGTCACGAGGATGTTGGAGGGCTTGATGTCTCGGTGGATCACGCCTTTCTGGTGGGCGTGCTGCATGGCCAAACAAACCTGGGAAAACAGCTCCAGTCGTGCCCGGGTCGAGAGGCTGTGAGTGT
>CAMCYJ010000149.1 GCA_945883815.1 Akkermansia muciniphila
GACCGGAGGCGCCTGAGACCTCCGGAACGATGCGTCCAAAGCATTTTGAATTTCCGGTGTCGCAGGCCTCAGAGGCTCACCCAGGCTTGGCGAGACCTGCTCAGGTTTTGCAACTGGCAGAGCAATGGCCGACGGCGCGTCGTCCGTGAGAATCCTCAGTGCAGGCGTGCAAGTGTCCTCGAACTGCCCAGACCGGACGGCCCAGAAAAAAGCCGCCAGAAAACAGGCCGCGATCAGAACACTCAGGGGAATGAGCAACAGCAGGACACTCATGATCGGCTCCTCGACAAGGGCGGAAACCAGCGGCGTCCCAGCCATTCGATGCCCAGTACCGAGAAGGATACGACCGTGAAGGAACTTAGCGGCATCAACACCGCGCACACCAAGGGGGAGAGTCGACCGGAAGCCGCGATCGAAATGCCCACGGCATTGTAGAGGCCCGAGATGAGGAACCCCCGGCGGACCCAACGAACCGAGGCATCCGCAAAACCCAGGATGCGGTCCAAGTCCGGAACCCGATGTGCGGCCAAGATGAGGTCGCTGGCAGGCGAGAATGCTCCCGCCTCCTCCACGACCGCCACACCCACATCGGCTTGTTGCAGAGCTCCGGCATCATTCAACCCGTCGCCGATCATGAGCACCGTCCGGCCGCCGTCCGTCTGACGCTGGCGGACGAACTCCAGCTTCTGCGATGGACTCTGATTGAAATGGAGGGCTGCGGACGACCCGAACAGCGTTCGGAAGCGCTCCGCCTCGGCGGCATTGTCCCCGCTGAGCAACGCCAACTCGGCACGGGTTTGAAGGACGCCGAGCAACGACTCGATCCCCGGACGCAGCGGATGGCCCGCCACGAAGAACCCACGATATCGCCCCTCCAAAGCCACGTACACTCGGCTTCCGGCCGACTCCGCCACCGAGGTCTCGTGAGACCCATTGGCGAAGTTCACACCGTGATCGCGGAGGTGGTCGAGCGAACCCACCACCACCGAGAGACCGTGCACGGACCCGGAGATTCCCCGACCCGGGGTCTCGACAAACTCGGAAACCGACTCGATTGCGGACAGTTCCTGAGCTTCCAGGAATTCGCGGACCCGACTGGACAACGGATGATTGGACTGGGCGATGAGCGCACGGATCCTGCGGATTTCCAACGAATCGAGGGGCTCCCCATCCCAACGGACCGCAGCCGCACCCGTCTGCGTCAGGGTTCCGGTCTTGTCCAGAACCACGCAATCCACCCGCGCCAAGGTCTCCAGAACGAACGGATTCTTGAGGTAGATTCCCAGTCGCCCCAGCACCCTCTGGGCCGTTCCCAAAGTGAACGGCGAGGCCAGCGCCAATGCACAAGGACAGGCCACGATGAGCACCGAAACCAGCGCCTGGACGGCCCGGACCCCATCACCCACGACCCACCATGCGGCCGCGGCACCGCTGGCGATCACCAAGAGCAACAGTGAAAACCGGCGACTGTAGGCCTCGGTGATACGATCCACCGGGTCTACCGAATGGACCTTCTGGAAGACTTCCTGGTTCCACAGCGAGGTGAGATAGCCCTGGGAAACCGGCTTGAGGATTTCCACCTCAATGCGCCCGGCCGTTTGTCGCCCCCCAGCGAAAAGCGCCCCACCCAGAGCGCACGACTCCGGCTGCGATTCGCCGGTGACGAAGGCGTAATCGATCCGGGCCTCGCCATAGAGCAGCCGCGAATCGGCCGGAACCAGCTCACCATGGCGCAGGATGAGACGATCACCGACAGCCACTTGAGCCACCGCCACCCGCTCCTCACCCCGCTCCGAGGAACGAGTAACTGCCAATGGGAAGAACGCCCGATAATCGCGGTCGAACACCAATCGAGCATAGGTCTTCTGCTGGAAGAGCCGCCCGCACAGCAGAGAGAACAGAAGCCCGGCCAGAGAGTCGAAATAGCCGTCGCCCCGGCGTGAAAACACCTCGAACACGCTTTGGCCCATTAACGCAAGGATGCCCAATGCGATCGGAATCTCGATCACCGGAACCCGCTGCCGAAGGCCTGTCCAAGCTGCCTTGTAGTAGTCCCATGCGCTGAACGTCACCACCGGAATTGACAGGATGAAGCTGATCCAACCCGCCAGATGCCGGAACGCCGGGCCACTGACACTGTCGAGTCCCAGATACATGGCCAGACTCAGCAGCATGGTGTTGCCGAAGGCGAAACCGGCTACCCCCAGCTGCAACCACAACCGCCGCGAAACCGGCCGAACTTCGGAGCCCTCCAGATCCGACGCGCGCAAGTCCGGCTCATACCCCAAAGACGCCAGCAGCGACCCCACCTGACTCAGCCGGAGCACCGATGGATCGAAGGTCAACGCCACCTCCCGACGGAGGAAGTTGACCGAAGAGTCGCCGATACCCGGGCGCAGACGGAACACATGCTCCAAGAGCCACACGCAGGCCACGCAATGGATGGCCGGAACCCGGAATGTCACCCGAGTCCGTCGTTCATCGGAGTAGTCCACCAACGCAGAGCGCACCTCCGGAACGTCCAAAAACGCGAACCTCCCCTCCTCCTCCGCCCCACCCCCTCGAACTCCCTGAGCCCCTCCCAGCCGGTAGAACTCATCCAAGCCGCCCTCAGTGAGCAACTCGAAGACAGTCTGGCACCCGGCGCAGCAGAAGCGCCGTGCACCTCGGCGCAAGGTGGATTCGCCGCAAGGCAACCCGCAGTGCGAGCAGGCCTGGATCTCGGAGGCGGAGGCAGCCCGGGCAGGACGGGCGCTTGTGTTTTCAACCAATTCCATCGTCGGCACAGCACCCGCACTTTGGGAACCCCCTGCATCGCCGACTGCCCCGATCTTGCCTTCCCGACGGCAGGTTTTGCTCCATCACCCTCTCCCAGGCTTCCACGGGCGGAAGTTCCACCCATCGTCCCACCCCCAACAAATGACCCCAAGGAGCCTGTCCTTCCGATGCCCCCTCCGATGCTTCCCAAGGAGCCTGTCCCTCCGATGCTTCCGAAAGCGGTTGAACTCCGTTTCTGATTCCAGCAATTGCAACGGCACTTGCCGACGGTTCACCGGCAACGCACCGTTCACATCCAGCATACCATGAAACGCGTGATCCTCTCCGTGATGTCCGCCGCCCTCGCGACGGCCCTCCTTTCCACCCCCGCCGTTGCGGCCGACAAGGAAGCCAAGAAGTCCGACAAGGACGGGTGGAAGCAACTCTTCGACGGCAAGGACACCTCGCAGTGGCGCGGCTACAAAGCCACCTCGTTCCCCGCCAAGGGTTGGCGGGTCGAAAACGGAACCCTGCGGCACGTGGCCGGAGAAGGCGGCGGTGACCTCATCACCGTGGACAAGTTCGGGGATTTCGAACTGCGTTTTGACTGGAAAGTCTCCCCCGGAGCCAACAGTGGCGTCATCTATCGGGTGACCGAAGACCACAACGCCTCCTACGAGACAGGCCCTGAATACCAGGTCCTCGACGACTCCAAGCACGGCGACGGAAAAAACCCCAAGACCAGCGCCGCCGCGCTCTACGCCCTCATCGCCTGCAATGCCGAGAAAGAACTCAAGCCCGTGGGCGAATGGAACAAGGCCCGCATTGTGGTCAAAGGCAATCAGGCCGAGCACTGGCTCAACAAGAAGAAGGTCGTCGAGTACCAATGGGGTGGCTCCGAGACCCAGAAACTGATCTCCGAATCCAAATTCAAGGGCATGCCCGGCTTCGCCAAGAATTCGAGCGGCCACATCTGCTTGCAAGATCACGGCGACGACGTTTGGTTCCGCAACATCAAGATCCGCACCTTCTGAGGATTTGCGGCCCAGCCGCACCGAACTCCCCATCGCTCCTTCTCCCCCCAGAGTGAATCCCATCTATTGGGACTACAACGCCACCACGCCGCTGGACCCCAGCGTCCGGCAGGCGATGGAGCCGTACCTGGCCAACGTCTGGGGCAACCCCTCCAGCGTGCATGCCGTCGGACGCCGGGCCCGGGCGGCTCTGGATGAATTCCGCTACCGATTGGCCGGCGCCTGGAAGTGCAAGCCCAGCGAAGTGGTCTTCACCAGCGGCGGCACCGAGTCCAACAACCTGGCCGTACTGGGCACGGCCCGCCTCGGAGGGGCCCAAGGCCGGCGTCACCTGGTCGCCTCGCCCGTGGAACATCATGCGGTGTTGCACGCGTTGAAGCACCTCGAAGCGCATGAAGGGTTTACCCTCACGCTGTTGCCGGTGGATCACCACGGCCGAGTCGCCCCCGAGGCCGTGGCCGAAGCCCTCCGCCCCGACACCGCACTGGTCTCGGTCATGGCCGCCAACAACGAAACCGGCACCCTTCAACCCGTCGCCGAGATCGGACGCTTGTGCCGCGAGCGGGGCGTGATCTTCCACACCGACGCCGTCCAAGCTTTCGGAAAACTGCCCTTCGAGCGCATCAACCAATTCGAAGCCGACTTGGTGTCGGTTTGCGCCCACAAGTTCCATGGGCCCAAAGGGGCCGGCGCCCTGTTCATACGCTCTCCCCTGCTCCCGCATCCCACCCAACACGGCGGAGCCCAAGAAAACGAACGACGAGGCGGCACCGAAAACCTGGCCTCCGTGGCCGGTCTGGTGAACGCATTCGAAACCCGGGTCCTGCAACCGGTTTTTCCGAGCGACCCGCTGAAGGCCTGGATCGAACGATTGGCCCGAACCGTGACCTCCCTCCCGGGCGTCGAACGCCACGGATGCCCGGTGAACCGTCTGCCCAATACCCTGGCTTTTTCAGTCGAAGGCACCGACAGCATCTCCCTCTTGGCCAACCTCGATCTGGAGGGCGTTTGCGCCTCCAGCGGTTCCGCGTGCACAGCCGGATCTGTCGAGCCCAGCCATGTACTCCGGGCCATGGGCGTGCCTGAGTCGCGCGCCAAGGCTCTGGTCCGCTTCTCCCTGGGCCGCGAATCCACCGAGGAGGAAATGGCTCAGGTCGAACGTCTGCTGCCCGCCGTCATTGATCGTTGCCGGGGGTGACGCTGTTGGAATCTTGCACCCCAAGCGCCGATCCGGCCGCCGGCTTCGCAATCCAAGGCGACGGGTCTCCCACGAAATCCGCCAGCATGGCCGACTGCTGTGCCGCGGGAATGGGCAGGAACTTGCCGGTGGCCTCAGCATAAGCAACCCCGTCGGGCCCCAAGACCTCCCCGCGGGTCAGGAAGAGCCGCCCGCGACGATTGGCCGTGAGTTCCGCTCGGACCTTCAGAGGAACTCCGGGTGGCACCGACCGCAGGAACCGCACGTTCAACTCGGCGGCGAAAGCAAACGAGCGAGTGTTCACGCCAACCACCCAGGCCATGACCTCGTCCAGCACCGTGGAAAGCAACCCGCCATGCACCACGCCGGTGAACCCACAGTGTTCGTCCCGGAACTGAACCGGGACCTCCACGCAGCGACCATCGCTCAGAAGGGTCAACCCCAGCCCGGCGGGATTGTCGATCCCGCAGACAAAACACCCCCGGGTGACCGGCAGACTTTCCCAGGAAATTCCCCCTTCGGTACGATCAGGAGCGGGCATGGCTGAGGGTCATTCCCAGGGCCAGCAACGCGATCAGACCAAAGTAGGCGATGCCGATCGTCCAACGCTGCTGGGGCTCAACCTCGAAGAAACGCCGGGACTCATCATCCCGTGCCCGAAAGAGGGAGAACAAACGGGGCAACCCCATGACCAGCACCATGAGCAAAATCGGGCTGATCCAACCCCGAGTCATCGCCTCATAGATCAGGTAGGCGACCATCAGGGCATAGCCCGCCACCCACAGCCAGGGCGACAGCGCAGTGACGATCCGCCCCCCATCCAAGAACCCGACCGGCGCCAGATTGAACAGATTGAGCATGAAGCCCGTGTAGGCCAAGGCCGACCAGAAGGGGTCGCCCGTGGCCACATGGATGAGAAAGCAAACGCCCGCCCCGATCGTTCCAAAAATGGGCCCTCCAATGCCCACCACGGCCTCGATCCACGCATTCCGAGGGGCGTCCTTGAGCGCGATGAAGGCACCC
>CAMCYJ010000150.1 GCA_945883815.1 Akkermansia muciniphila
CCGCATCCACTGCAACTCACCGAGGCCCAGAAACGACTCGTCGGCGAACCTCTGGCCAAGATGCTTAAATCCCGAGTGGCCTATCACCACAGTGGTTTGAGCTACGCAGTACGCGCCGGAGTCATCGAACCCCTCACCAAGGCGGGCCAACTCCGGGTCGTGGTGGCCACCATGGGGTTGGCTGCCGGCATCAACTTCAGCCTGCGTTCGGTGGCCATCACCGCGGCACAATACAAGCGGGAGGGCCGCGAGATTCCTCTGCGGGGTGATGAGATCCTGCAAATGTTCGGACGTGCCGGACGCCGCGGGCTCGATGAGACCGGTTACGTGCTGGTCAGTGCCAATGAGTTGCGGATGCGCGATGGACATCCCTGCGCTCTGGCCCGATCCGGCATGGTGGATTGGAGCGCGCTGCTGGGCCTCATGGCGGTCGCGGCCGACGCCGGCAAATCCCCCTTTGTCGAAGCCGTGCGGGTGCAGGAACGCTTGTTCACCACCAAGCCCATCATTCTTGGCGTCGAGGAGGCCCTGAAGCGGCCCAATGCCCCATGCGGTTGGATGACCGACGCAGAGCGGGCACGCCAAGTCCGGAAGAAGAACCGGGAAATGCTCAACTCGGCGGGCGAGTGGGAGCCCTACCCCTTCTGGCAGGAACGACCTCTGGGCAAGATCTGGTTCGCCGGGGTCACCACGGCGGTGCCGAAGCCCCCGGAGAACGGTTCTGAATCCGGAGCCGTCCCATCGGTGCCGCTCAAGTCGGCCCTGACGGTTCAAGAGGCCCTGGAAAAAGTCGGTCAAGGCGGACTCACCGCCTTGGAAGAAACGCCCGAGGGAACCCGATACGGCCGCTCGATGATCGTGGCCGACCGAATGGCCGATGGTCGCTTGATCTTGGCCAAGTGGGTCCGCCGCTTGACCCAGTGGCACGGACGCGAGGTCAGCCATGACGTCTTCAACGAGAACCTCAAGCCTGCCCTCGAAAAGCACCTTCAACAACAGCGGCTCCCTGTGGTCCGTTGGGTCGAACACGAACAGGCCGTCACGGTCCTCGTGAGCCTGGAACTCCAGACCATCAAGGTGCCCGTCGATCGTCATGGAGTGGCACTGTGGCGTCCAAAAGAACGCGAGGTGCTCTCGGCCGTTTGCGCACGCTGCGAATGGACCGAGGTCTGCCGCGGGCTTTCGGCAGCCCCGGGCACTGCTCTCACGTGGCGTCGCCTCGGGTTGGTGGACACCCAAGGCAACCCCACCCGTCGCGGACGCGTGGTGAGTTTCTTCTCCGGAGGGGACGGCCTAGCCATTGCGGCCGCGTTGGAAGACACCACCTACCCCTTGGAAGAACTGGTGTACGACCTGGCCAACCTCGACGCCGGATTCCGATTCTGTGCCGATGGAGACCGCCATGGCGGTCAACTGGCCTTTGCCTGCCGCAAGGCCTATGGCCCGACATCGATCGACGGATATTTGGAGACGGGGCTACCGCTCAAGTACGGCACCGGGGCCGAAACGGTGGTCCGCAGGATCCATGAAGATCCGGCCTCGAAAGCGCGCTTCATCAGCGAAGTGCTGGGTACCGGCGACATTGATCGAATGATCATCGAATGGCGCAGCCTCCTGCGGCAAATTGCCCACGCAGCCCCATTGGAATGGCCGCGGTGGACGGAGCTCCAGGCCCTTTCCAAAACCCTCCTGCATGAGGTGCATTCTCCCACCGAAACCAGTTTACCCCCGCTGGAATACGCGCAAACCAAACGGATTGACCACCGCTTGATTCTCAGGCGGTCCTGACCGTCCTGTCCCCCGGCCCCAGCCCAACGCCATGATCCAAGTCCCTCCTCTTCGCCACCGCCGATCCATCGACGGCATTTCCGCGGTCCTCCTGCCCTTCCATTCCGACGGTCGCCCCGACCGGAAAACCTGGGCTGCGCTGGTCGAGCGAACCTGGGCGGCCGGACTCACACCCGCAATCAACATGGACACCGGCTATGCCAATCTGTTGACCCCGACCGAGCGGGCGGAATTCCTCGCCGAAGCCGGTCAAATGGCCCGGGGGCGACGCTTCGTCGCAGGCACCTACATCGAGGGCCTTGCTGGAGACCCGGCCGCCTTGTACGCCCGTGAGGCGTCGGTCATCCAATCGGCCGGGGGCACCCCGATCCTCTTTCCCTGCTCCGCCACCCAGCACTGGGATCGGGCACAAACCGTGTCCCTGTTCCGATCGGTGGGACAGGCCGTGCCGCAATTTCTCGGCTTCGAACTCGGCACGATGTTTGTCCCCTTTGGACGCATCTGGGACTTGGACACCTTCCGAGCCTTGCTCGACATCCCCCAATTGGTGGGCGCCAAGCACAGTTCCCTCAGCCGAGACTTGGAGTGGCAGCGACTGACGGTGCGCGACGCCGTGCGCCCCGAGTTTCGCGTGTATACGGGCAACGACCTGGCCATCGATATGATCCAGTGGGGCAGCGACTATCTTTTGGGGCTTTCCGCATTTCAGGTCGAAGCCTTCGCGGCCCGCGACCGCGCCTGGACCCTGGGTGATGGGCGTTTCTTCGAATTGAACGACTGGCTGCAGTACTTGGGCATGATCGCCTTCCGCGCCCCGGTCCCCGCTTACAAACACACCTGCGCCCAATTCCTCAAGCTGCGAGGCGTCATCCCGTGCGACGCGCCTCACCCGCGGGGCGCCCGACGCCCTGACTCCGACCTCCCGCTTCTGGCCGACATCGCTGCACGTCTGGAATCCCTCACGGTGGACTTCGCAAACGCTGCAAACTCAGCACCATCGGGAGACAGGGATCAGAAAACCCAGTAAGATAATCCGCGTGCCGGACATCGTTCTGTCCACCCTCAACGCGAAGTACCTCCACGCCTCCTTCGGGTTGCGCTGCCTCATGGCCAACTTGGGAGAACTGCAGTCGCGGGCCAAGATCCTGGAGTTCGACATCAACCAGCGCCCCCTGGAGATCGCGGAAGCCCTGCTGGAGGCTGCCCCAAAAATCCTCGGACTGGGCGTCTATGTCTGGAACGCCGGCCCCACGCTCGAACTCCTCGGCATCCTCCGCCGCCTGCGCCCCGACCTGAAGATCGTGCTCGGAGGGCCGGAGGTCAGCTACGAGTGGGATCAGCAGCCGATCATCGGGCTGGCCGACCATGTGATCACCGGTGAGGCCGACCTGGCCTTCGCATCACTGTGCCGGAACTTGCTGTCAGGAACCGATCCCCGACCGCCCAAACTGATAGCCGCTCCGGTGCCGGATGTGGCGGCCCTGGCCTCGCCCTACGAACTCTACGACGCGCGCGACCTCGAACACCGGGTGGTCTACGTGGAGGCCTCTCGGGGGTGTCCCTTCACCTGCGAGTTCTGCCTGAGCTCCCTCGAGATCCCCGTGCGCCAATTCCCGCTGGATGACTTTTTGGCTGCGATGCAGCGATTGCACGACCGGGGTCTACGCCGCTTCAAGTTTGTCGACCGCACCTTCAACCTGAACCTCGCCACCAGCCGACGAATCCTCGAATTCTTCCTCGACCGGCTCAGCCCAGAACTCTTCGTCCATTTCGAAATGATTCCGGACCGGTTGCCCGCAGAGTTGCGGGAACTCATCGCCCGATTCCCGGCGGGCACGCTGCAATTCGAGGTCGGTATCCAAACCTTCGATCGGCAGGTCGAAGCCCGGATTAGTCGACGGCAGAACCACGATCGACTCGCCGACAATTTCCAGTGGCTCCGGCAGCACAGTGGTGTGCACTTGCATGCCGACCTGATCGTGGGTCTTCCGGGCGAAACCCTGGAATCCTTCGGACAAGGCTTTGATCGATTGATCGGACTCGGGCCCCAGGAAATTCAGGTCGGCATCCTCAAGCGCCTGCGGGGCACCCCCATCATTCGCCACGATGCGGAGTGGCAAATGGTCTACAATCCCCACCCGCCCTATGAGGTGCTCTCCACGCGCACTCTGGACTTCGCCACGCTGGCCCGCCTGCGACGGTTTGCGAAGTTCTGGGACCTCTTCGGCAACAGCGGCAATTTCTTGGAGAGCCTGCCAATGTTGTGGGCTTCCGTCCGGAATCCTGAGTCCACCGTGAGCGGCACCAAGATCGGTGATCCCCAAACAGAACCTTCGGCCTGCGAGCAATCATCGACGGTGGGTTCGGCCTTCGGAGCCATCCTCGCTTGGAGCGACTGGCTCCATGCTCAAGGCGTCAAGGGCCACGGCATCGCCCTGCCCCGTCAGTACGAACTGCTGTGGCGTTGGTCAGTCGAAACGTCCGGAATCCCGGCGGAGATCTTCGGTCCAGCCCTGGCTCGCGACTACCGCCGACCCGGCCGTGCTGACTTGCCCACGTGGCTCGTCCCGTTTGCCGGTGCCGAAGCCGCCCTTCGAAGGCCCGCACGTCTGCCCCGCCGCCAATCCCGGCACCTCGGGGCTCCGACCCAGCCTTGAGACTGGGGGCATCCCCGAGACACCTCGGTAGGACTCCAGCCCACCCGTCCGCATCAGGCTTGTGAAACCACCGGTCGGTACCAGTTGTCGCGCTGGACCGGCTCAAACCCCAGTTCCGTGATCAACCGCTTCATGTCGCCCACCCCCATGCGGAAGGTGGTCCCGGCCGAGCTGACCACATTTTCTTCGATCATGATGGAACCCAAGTCGTTGGCTCCGTGCAGAAGGGCCACCTGCCCCACCTCGGGTCCCTGGGTCACCCAAGAGCTTTGCACGCTCGGGATGTTGTCGAGGTAGATCCGGGCCAGCGCCTGCATGCGCAAGTATTCGTGGGAGCCCACCGTGGTGGCCTTGAGGACGGTGTTCTCTGGCTGGAATGTCCAAGCGATGAACGCCGTGAACGCTCCGCCATTGAGCCGCCCCTGCTCCAGCGCCTCGGCATAGGCAACCGACCGTTCCGTGGGATTCGCTCCTGCGCTCAGGCGGCCCAAGTCTACCAACCGCTGCAAGGACACATCCTGCTGAGCGCGGACCACTTCCAGATGCTCGATACGCTCGGCCACTGTCTCCACATGCCCAAACATCATGGTCGCCGAACTGGCCAAACCCAGACCATGAGCCACATCCATGACTCCCATCCACTGGGCGGTGTTGGCCTTGAGCGGGGCGATGCGCTGGCGCACGCGATCCACCAGGATCTCACCACCGCCACCTGGCAGGCTGCCCAGACCGGCCGACACGAAGTCGCGCAAGACCGTTTCGACCGGCTCATTGAAGAATTCCGAAAAGGCCACGAACTCGCTGGGACTGAAACCGTGGACATTGAATCCCGGATACTTCGTGCGGACATGGTGCAGCAAATCCAGATACCACTGCTTGGTCAGCTTCGGATGGTGACCGCCTTGCATGAGCATTTGTGTGCCGCCGAGCGCGAGGGTTTCCTCGATCTTCCGGTCCAGTTCATCGAGCGTAATGACGTAGGAATCGGCGTCCTTCTCAGTCCGCCAGAAAGCGCAGAACTTGCAGTAGACGTTGCAGACGTTGGTGTAATTGACGTTGCGGTCGACGATGTAGGAGACCGTCTCGGCTCCCCGCCCCTCCAACGCGCGGCCGCGGGCCAAACGCCGACGCCGGTCCGCCAAGGCACCCAACTCGGAAAGCGGGAGTGGATACAGCGCCATCGCCTCGGCCGCATCAATGCGTGCGCCCTCCCAAACCCGCTGTAACAAAGCATCTCGCGAAGCATCCAACACCATGGTCAGAGCCTACCCCCGAACCGCTCGCGGACAAGCAAACCCATTTTCTTCATGGATTCCAGATTCAGTTAGCGGCTTTACCCGGGAGAGGCTTCCGCTACGATCTGGGAAAATGCCCCCGTTTCCATTGCTGATGGCCGCTTTGTTTTTGGGCCCTCTTGCCCAGACCAGTTTAGCCAAGGAGGGAGTGCCTTCCGGAAATCGGCACCCGGGCATGAGCGGTGCCTCAGCGGCCATTTTTCTGGATGCGGGTCGGGTGGTGGTGGCCAGCGATGAAGACAATCGGTTGCGCGTGTACGACCC
>CAMCYJ010000151.1 GCA_945883815.1 Akkermansia muciniphila
CGTTACCCTCTCGTGCGCCCCTTCCCTTTCACCCTGATCGCCCAAGCCCCATGCGCCATTCCCTGACCACCGCACCTGCCACGGATCCCACGGCCCTCTATCGCTATCGGGACGGCCTATATGCCGAGGACTTGCTGATCCTTGCCCTGGTCCGAATGGACTTTTTCACGGCACTGGCCGCGGAACCCACCGACCTGGAAGGACTCTGCTCGCGCCACCAACTCCACGCACGCCCGGCCGACGTGATGATCACGCTCTTCCGCGCCATGGGGCTCATCGAATTGTTGGAAGGCCGCTACACGGTGACCAAAACTGCCCGGGAACATTTGGTCTCGTCGTCCCCGTGGTTTCTCGGCCCTTACTACGAGTCTCTGGTGGATCGACCCGTGGTGAAGGATCTCCTGAGGGTGCTGCAATCGGACCGGCCCGCCAACTGGGGCAGCCAAGCGTCCCAACCCGACTGGCACAAAGCCATGGAGAAGCCCGACTTCGCTCGCCAATTCACCCAAGCCATGGACTGTCGAGGCGTCTTTCTGGCACGGGCTCTCGCCGAACACCTGCCCATCCATCAGGCTCGTTCCCTGCTGGATATCGCCGGAGGATCAGGCATTTACGCCTGCTCCCTGTGCGCCCATTTCCCGGAACTCACAGCCACCGTGCTGGAGAAACCGCCGGTGGATGCGATTTGCGCTCAAGCCATTGCGGCCCGCGGATTCAGCGACCGGGTCCAGGTGGTGGCGGGTGACATGCTCTCTCAACCCCTGCCCCGCGGGCATGACCTGCACCTCTACTCCAATGTGCTGCACGACTGGGACATTCCCATCGTTCGAGAACTCCTGGCCCGCTCCTTCGAAGCCCTGCCCTCCGGCGGGCGACTGCTCATTCACGACGCGTTTCTCAACCGGGACAAATCCGGCCCGCTCCACGTCGCCGAATATTCGGTGATGCTCATGCACGCCACGCAAGGCCGCTGCTACGGCGTGGGTGAAATGGAATCCTGGCTGCAGGCCACCGGGTTCACCGATTGCCTTGAATTGCCCGGCGGCGCCGCCCGAAGCGGTCTGATTGCCACCAAGCCCTGAGAGGTTTGAGAACGGGGTTGGTGCGCTCGACGGACCGCCGCGTGCTCCAGCTTCCCCAGGCCCGCGACTGCACCTCCGATTCTCAGTGCTTTGCCTGAGTTGGGTTAATTACCAACCCACCGGAGCGCGCTTGCCCTGCTTGGTAATCGTCTTCTCCTCTTCCCAGACGGCCAAGCCATCCCGGGTGGCCAAGGCCATCTGGAACACGTAGGTCGACTCGCGCTGGTTACCCTGACGAGTGCGGTTCTCGATGATCTTGCCCGACAAGGTGTAATCCGGACGACCAGCCACCTTCTGGGTGCCGAGGAATTGCTGTTCGCGCTTGGCTTCGGCTGCCAGAGGGTCTTCGGGACCACCCAGGCCTGCGGTGATGTCGGCGACGACCTTGCCGGTTCCCAGCAGCGCCACCCGGATCTTCTTCACCAGGATGTCCGTATCGATCTGGATGCTGGTGTTGTTGACGATGCGGCTGATGGCCAATATGGCCCGCCCATCGGGTCCGCTGCCCTTCAGGCTTCCAGAGTTGATGTGCTTGGAGATCAGCGAATTGATCATGGACTCGGAGGCCATGTTCCAATCTTGGACATTGATCTCACCCACATTGCTAAGGGTTCGAGTGCTGGCAGGGTCCACATAGGTGGCCTGACTGGAAGCGCACCCTCCCAAGAGTGCGGCCGTGGCGACAACGAGGACGGTGGAGACAAGGGGGCGATTCATGGACGAACAGAAGGGTTCAACCGGAAGGAAATTCAATTATCGGGCGTTTTCGTACAGCTTCAGGCGGAAATCACGGACTGAAGGATTCGGAGCCACCCCGTTGATGAACAGGGACTCCTTGCCTTCGACCTGGCGAATGACAGCCACCGACGAAGGCCCTTCGACCAAGTTGCCGTCCTTGTCAAACCACTCCCACTTGTAGGCGAACCGCTGGTACCGGCGGGTGGTGTTCAGCACCTCGGCCTGCACCTTGAGGAATCCCCCGGGACCATCGGAGACATTCACCCCCAGGATCTGGACCTTTCGGGCCAAGGAGGCGTCGGTAATCACCCGCTTTTCCGAAACCATGTTGCGTTGGAAGGCCGGTTGGGCCGTCTCGGTGGTGTTGACGGTTTGGCAACCGGCACCCAGCAAAGCCAGCAGGGCTGCGGTGGCAAAGACTCGGACAAAATGGAAGTTCATTTGAGGCGGATCGCCGTGACCACGAGGGGTGACAGCGGACTCACGGAGCGAACGAGGATCAAGTTAATGGATTTTGGATCGACGGCAACTTCGGCCTGCTGGGTATTCGGAGCCGAGACCCGGAGCTTGCCATCGGCCGGAGTCGGAAAGGAGCAAAACTGGTACTCCTTGGGCAAGGTGGTCCAGGTGCGGGTATCAGAAATGTTGATGGCCGCCTGAGAGGCCGCCGTCGCAAGCATCGACACCAAACCGGCCACCGCACCCCCCTGCTCCTCAGCGACCTGGTTCACGAAGTACGCCGCCGAGGCCTTGATGGTGGTGGACATGAGCGTCTTGGTGACAATGCCCGGCAGCTCATTGCGGAAAGCCTGGCCGATCACACTGTCCATATTGGCCAAAGGTACGGTTGATTCGCTTCCGGCGACCGAAGACACGGTCAGTGGCGCAATGTAACTGGGATTGAACTCCAACGTGGGTAAAGCGACCCCGACATACGGTACGCGGTTGGCACCCACGATGAAGAGCGGGATATCGATCCGGAACTGTTCCCGGTGCGGAGCGCTGCCAGTCTCGAAGACCACGAATGTCCGGGGTGGAATGGGTTCGCCATTGGCCGCCTTTTCAGCCACGGCCAAATCGGCATTGATGTACTTGTTGTCGCCGGACATGCCTTTGACTCGTTCGAACGACTTCCGGGCCCGTTCCAAGTCGCTGCCGCCGGTGGACAGCGACAGAAAATAAAGACCATCGAGATACACCGGGAACGGATTGGCGTAGTCGGCATACGCCTTGAGTTGATCCAGCGCCGCGTACCTCTTCTTCATCTCACCGCTGACCAAGGGATCCGACTGGGCTTTCTGGGTGCTTTGGTATTCACCCGCTTTTTCCGATGCTGCGGACTGAATTTCCTTCTGATCGCGATCAATGCGTTTGCGGTTGTTGTCCACGGCATCCTGCTGTCGCTGGTAGGCGCGAAACAGTTCTGGCCGCGCCATTTCGGGTTGACCCAATTGCAGAAAATTCAACGCCTTGTAAGTGCTGACGAGCACCTTGTCATAGTCGCGCCCGGTGTAGGGCAAGTTCGCCTGATTCGACAACAAAGCACCGGCTTCACGCGAAACACTCGTCTTGGCCTTCTCATCGAAGCGATTGATCAAATCGTCGGCCTGTTGGAAAGCAGCCTGACTCTCGGAAATTTTCCCTGCCGCACGGAGGGCCATCGCCTGTTCAAGTCGATACACCAGCGCGTCCTTGCCACCCGAAGCACTCTCTGCTTTGCGTGAATAGTCTGCGGCTGCGGCATCAAGGTGCCCACCGCTCCAGAGCCCCTTGGTCTCGGAGGTCTTTTCCTGATAGGTCTGGCAACCTGAGAGTAAAAACGCCGCGGCCAGAACGATCCAAACCATCCGCTTCGCCTGTTGGAAGACCATGGACTTGATATTTGCTGGTTTGATCAAAGCGCCCACATGCGTATCCATGGATCCTACGATCACTTCCTCAAAACAGAACCCACGGCAATCCCACGATCGTCCACAACCGTGGCACGCGATAGCTTCGGCAGCACATCCGTGATGCGAACCTTGCCAACCTCGACCTCCTCCTTGCCCAAGACCTCCTGGGTATCGGGATCAACCAACTCCTTGCCGACGGCAAACACGCGCCAAACTTGATCCACCGCCACACCAGTCCCCTCACCGCGGTTGACCGTTACGGTCTTGTCCGCTTTGGCGATCACTTTAACCGGAAAGATCACATCCGCGACCTGCGTCGCTGCCCAATCGGCTGATTCTTTGACCACGGTTCGGATCAGAGAATCGGTGACTTCGGCATCATTGCTGGCCTCATTCAGCGTTTGTTGGGCATCGGTCGAACTGATCGATTTGGAGGTCGATTCCAGAAGCTTGCCTGAGGAAGCCTCGTAAATCTTGGTGATCAGCGACAAACGGATCGTCCGTTTCGTCAGGGTCGTATTGGTGATCTTCTGCTCCAGTCGCTGGGTTTGGTCCTCATAATCATCGACCGTCAACACGGTAAGATACTTGGTTTCCGCCAAATTCAGGGCCTTTTGCTTCTCCAGACTCAAACCACGGGCGGTGTCGTCATCCGTCAGGATTTCCCTGAGATCGCTGCGCACGACCACCTGAAAGCGCCGAGTCGCCTGAATGCCATGGATGAAATGCTCCATCAACGACTGCGACATCTGTTCGCCCGAAAAAGCCTTCCGGGCATTGGCAAGCTTGGCGGCAACAGCCGAGTTCACCTTGACTGGAGCCACGGCAATGGTTTCCCGCTGAGCGAGCGCACTGGAAGCTGTGGCGCACCATCCCGCCAGCATCAAAATTCGGATCAAGAAGTTCATCGTCTGGAATTTGAAACAATCCGTGGGTGAAAATTGGGTCTCTCGGAAGCTGAAGGTCGACATTTCTTCGCAAGAAAACGCCGTTGATTCGAGCAGGTTTTCATCAGCTCAACGGTTCAAACAGTCTTGAGCATCAAAATCCCCCTCTCGCCGAGGCCACGAAAACACCCAGAGCAACGGTCCAAGCCACAACCGATGACGGCAAGCCTTCTTTGGCAGGAATCCAATCCACCGATGAGAGCCTGTCCCCAGACGTGTCTCCCTGGATGTGTCCTTTGAGCGGGGATTGCGTTGCATGAAGAATCTCCTACCGTCCCGTAACCTAGCACTTCGCATGAATCTTTTTGACACCGTCAGAACTCTGGGATCGGCCACTGTATTGGCGGCTTCGGTGGGTTGTGCCACGGATCCAAACCGCCCCAGCCTCACCGATCATCGCCAACCCGGACCCGCCGTGGGCCACGCAGTGGGTGCGACGGTAGGTGCCGTTGGAGGCAATGCTGTTGGGGCCGTCGTCGGAGTGGCTGAGGGAGCAGCAGTTGCAGCCAAGTTCCCGTTCAATAACACCCGCCGCGTGGTCCGCCAGTGGCGACAGGAAACCACTTCAGATGGGCGAGTGATTCAAGTTCCGGTAGATATCGAGGTGGATGCTTACGGTCGGCCGATCACTGCAGCCAAATCAGTATCAAAATAGTCAACTTTCCGCTTACGGCATCGCTGGATAGATCCGGGTTCTCGCAAGGTAAACCGGTAGGTGGGTAAGGCGGCAATGAGTCATTCGAAATTCGAATGCGAATCCATGAGCAGCCGAATATGGGCTTTTGGATCTAAAGCCGAATTGATTCCGGACGAGCGCGATTCGCAATTAATCCAAATCGCCATCCAGTCCATCCGAATAAAGCAAAAGCCGGACTCTATTGGAGTCCGGCTTTTAAAGGTTTGGCGGCTACCTACTCTCGCGCAAGCTATACATGCACTACCATCGGCAATGCGGTGTTTGACGGCCGAGTTCGGGAAGGGATCGGGTCGGGCCACCGCTTTATGGCCACCATAAAATTGTCACTGCAGCACCATTACCAGCACTGCATTAAAATATTTTCGGTCAAAGATCAGAACTACTCACAGCAGCCAATTGTAGCAATCTATTGTAGCAGCTAATTGAATCAAACCTGATTGGTTCAAAAAACCTCCAAGACCTGAAGATAAAAAGCCGGACTCCCAAAGAAATCCAACTTAGGAAAAATCCGGCTTAGGAACGGTTTGGCTTAGGAAAGGTTCGGCGGCTACCTACTCTCGCGCAAGCTATACATGCACTACCATCGGCAATGCGGTGTTTGACGGCCGAGTTCGGGAAGGGATCGGGTCGGGCCACCG
>CAMCYJ010000152.1 GCA_945883815.1 Akkermansia muciniphila
GGGCTCCGCGGGGCCGTGCCTGCGCTCGCAGGAAGGCTCAGGGAAGGTTTGGGTTTTCGCGCTTCGCGCGAGGGATGGGTTTGTTCGCCTTCAATGCTCGCTTCGGCACGGTCCCGCTACCGCTGGGGTGCTTTTGGGGACGGGCTAACCAAGGAGTGCTCTGGGGACAGGCTCTTGGGTGATTCGGAAGCGGGTTGGGCGGGTCTTTTTGGTGGGCTCCGCGGGGCCGTGCCTGCGCTCGCAGGAAGGCTCAGGGAAGGTTTGGGTTTTCGCGCTTCGCGCGAGGGATGGGTTTGTTCGCCTTCAATGCTCGCTTCGGCACGGTCCCGCTGCCGCTGGGTGGGTTTTGGGGACAGGCTAACCAATGCTTTTGGGGACAGGCTCTTGGGTTATTCGGAAGTGGGTTGGGCGGGTCTTTTTGGCGGGCTCCGCGAGACCGTGCCGTTTTTGGGGTAGGCAGGATGTGCAATGGCTTCATCGGCTACAGCTTGGAGCGGTTGAGGCTCTGGTTTAGGCTTTGGCCATGACTCGACAGAAGGTGTTGGACCTTTATTTCATGGATGCTCGGTGCAAGCTGATCGAACTCGCAGCGTTCTTGGATCGGGTGGATCGCGCTGAGGGAAGTGCGGATTTTCGTTTGGACGCGTTTCGTGAGGCAATGCGCCACCTTGGAGATGGCAATGCCGGACGTGCGGAGGCTGTCCTGCGATCCTTGAGCGACCCAACTGAAGATCCGGTGGCAAAGGCTCCAGGCAAGGGCGCTGTCGGGGCTTGGCCCGGGGTTTAAGGACTCGGGTTTATCTCGCCGCCTCGATAGGGACGCTGCTTCAGGGCGAACAGGAGATCACCCCAGGTGTGGAGTACAGGTAGCGTCCGTCTCCGATCGGGTGACGAGCAATGACGGTGACTCGATCATTCTTCGGTTTGAAGCTACCCCAGCGCAGGGTGAGTTGGTATCCGGTGCCCACCATCGCCTGTGTTTCAAACCCTTTGAGTTCTTTGGCGGTGAAGGTCCAGGTGTGGGCCGGTTTGAGCGTTGGAACGTTTTTGTCGGTTAGGAGTCCGTCGAAGAGCAGGATTTCGATTTCGCCACTGCGGATGGGTGCTGGTTTGGTGGCGTTGCCCACGTTGGCGAAAAGCTTTACGGCCACTCCGTCTGGTCCCGGGGCGCCATCCAGGTTCAAGGCGACCGGCATGGTCAGCAGGTGCAGTTCCAGAATGCCGGAGGGGCGTTTGGGCCTTTTATTGGCGCCGCTGGCGCTGGCCACGTCACCACGGGAGGTCCCGGTGGTGCAACCTGATGAGGCTCCCACGCCGATCACCACAGCGCAGGCAAACATCCAGAGGAAGGGGGTGTTGCCGTGTTGAGAGGGGTATCGGGCCATTAATTCTTGCCGGCCGGCGCGTTGGTCTTGGAGGCGTTGCTATCGTTCGGGAAGATCGAATCCATCAACTGGATCTTCAAGGGGTCTTTGCGCTCAGCTCCGCGAAGGGTCGACTTCTCCAGCATGCGGGTCGAGAAGTTCCCGATGGTTGTGATCTTGGGCTCTTGCTCGTGGTTGGCCATGAGTACTTGGGGGGTCAGCATGATGAGCAGTTCTCGCCGTTCTGACTTCTTTGAAGTGCTGCGGAAGAAGAAACCAACGCCCGGGATGTCTCCGAGGAACGGAGTCTTTTTCCGGCGGATGTCATCGACGGTGCCGATGAGTCCGCCGATGACCACGGTTTGTCCGCTTTGCACGGTGACCGTGGTGGAGGCACGACGCTCGTTGATGATGGGCACCGTGGCCTTGTCGTTGATCTCCACGCTGGAGCTGGCCAGGGAGCTGTTGGTGGCTCCGACGTCGATCTTCACGAAGCCCTCGCCGGTGATGCGCGGGGTGACCGTCAGGTTCACGCCCACGTCGCGGTAGTCGAAGGTGTTGATCTGGCCGCCCTGAGGAGTGGTGGAACTGCCGGTGATGATCGGGACCCGTTGGCCGATGTTGATGGAAGCGACCTTGTTGTCGGCGGTGAGAATTTGCGGGCGGCTCAAGACTTCCACGCGACCATCGTTTTCGAGAGCCCGCATCAGGAAGCTCATGTTGTTGCCGGTGACCAAGGCCGAGTAGCCGCCGAAGTTCTGCATCTGGGTGGGGATGCCGAATTCGGTTCCGGTGCCGACATTCCATCCGTTGCCGAGGTTCTTGGTGAAGCTCCACTCGAATCCCAGGTCGCGGTTCGAGTCGAGGGTGACTTCCGCGAGCAAGACCTGGATAAGAACCTGCGATTGGGCCTGATCGAGTTCTTCGATGATTTGGTGAATTTGCTCGAAGTACCTCGGGCTGGCGGATAGCAGCAAGGTGTTGCTGACTTGCTCGGGCACGATGGCCACTTCGCGTTCGAGGAGTCGCTGGGCCGTGCCGACCGCGTCGGTGCCGAGCACTTGGGTGACCCGTTGACGTTCTTGGTCGAGGAAGCTGCGGATGGCGGTGCCGACATCGGCGGCCTGAGCGTTTTTGAGGCGATACACCTCGGTTTTACGCTCCAGAGCTTCGGACGAATCCAGCGTCTCGATGATTTGTTGCACGAGGGCCACGTAATGCTCGGTGCCGCCAATCAACAAGGTATTGGTGCGGGGGTCGACACTGACGCTCAAGGCCGTCTGCTCTTCGGAGCCGATCACGGCGGTGGCGGAGGGGGTCTCGGTGCCGTCCGCAGCCGGCCTCATCAGCGTGTATTGGATGGTGCGCTGGCCCGTACCGGCCACGGCAGCGCCCGTGGCCTGCATGCGGAACATCGACAGCAGTAGTTGGGCTGTTTGCTGGGCATCTGCATTGCGCAGCGAAAACACTCGGATCTTCGCCTCGCGCGAAGAGCTGTTGTCGAGGCGGCTGACGATTTGCTCAAGCAGACCCATGTAGTCCACCGGGCCGGAAACCACGAGGGCATTCATGCGCGGATCCGGGGTGATGGAAATGGCTTCCTTGAGCGCGGCAGTCACCAGTTCCTGACCGTTTTCGGTCCGGGTGACAAATTGCAGCACCGATTGCGCGTTGGGACTCAGATCGGACAGCGGGGCAATCCTGGAATTGAGCGAGGTGTTCAACACCTGAGTCAGGTTCTCGGCGCGGGCGTATTTGAGGGGGATCACCCGGATCTCGCTCACGCGGGCGGTCTGGTCGGTGTCGAGCTTGGCCACCACGTCGCGGATGCGCTTCAGGTCGGTGTTGCCGCAGGAGACGACGAGTGCGTTCACACGCTCGTCGGCGGTGACCACAATAGGCAGCGGTCCGCCTTGGGTGCCCTCGCGGAAGAGTCCCTGAACGGTTTGTGCCACCTTGCGGGCATCGGCCTTGGCCAGGGGAATCACTTCGACCTTCAGGCCGAGTTCTGCCTGCTGGGTGTCGAGCCGTTGAATGAGGCCATCGACCATGGACATGTCTTCCACAACCGCTCCGACGATGAGCGCGTTGACCCAGGCGTCGGCGACGACGGTGATGGGATCCACGGGCTCACCGCGTGCCTTGGGCGGGCGGTTGGCAAAAAGGCGCTGCAAGGTGGTTTGCAGGCGAATGGCGGTTGCTTCCTTGAGGGGGAAGACCCGGAAGTTCAGTTGGGCGAGACGATCCTCGGCGTCGAGTTGTGGGACGATGCGGTCGAGCATGTCGATGGCTTCCTTGGATCCGGTGGCGAGGATGGCGTTCAGGCGGGTGTCGGCGATCACGGCCACCGGCATGCTGCGCTCGGGCGCATTGAGCGAGGCCGAATCGGCCGCTTTGCGAGCCTGCAAGTATTGGGTGAGAACACCGGCCATGTTGGAGGCCCGTGCGTGTTCCAGCATGTAGACCTTCAAGTCGGTGGCGGCCACGAAGTCGAGGGTATCCACCCTGGCGATGATCTCCTTGATGAGACCCAGGTTGTCCGGGCTGGCCGAGACCATGAGGGTATTGCTCCGGGTATCGACAGCGATGGCCATGGCATCGCGACTGGCCTGACCCGGGATCTTCACGTCGGAGCGGCCGGGTCGGTACATGCCTTGTTGCACGAGGCTCTTGAGCATGGTGGACACGCGCTGCGCGTCGGCGTGTTTGAGGACAAAGGTTTCCAACACGCCCTCGGCAACGGTGGGTTCCACGTCAATGCGGGTGAGCAAGTCCTTGATGAGGTCGAGGTTCTCCTTGTTGGACGAGACGATGAGCGAGTTGTTGAGGCTGTCGGTTTGGATCTCCACCCGGTCGGTGGGGGAGGGGGCCTGGCCGGGCAAGGTGCGCGCCTGCATGCGGGCGGCGAAGACGCCTTCGAGAGTCACGGCGACCCTGGCGGCGTCGTTGTGCTTCAGGGGCAGCACGGTCAGGGCCAGCGAGGGGTTGTCGAGCTTGCGGTCGAGCTTCTTGAGCAGGGCGTCGATGGTTTCATTGTCTTCGCGGCCGGCGGACACCATGAGCGCATTGACGCGGGCGTCGGGCAGGATGACCGGCTTCTGGCGCTGGATCTCGGGTGACGTGCTCGCCTGATAGCGCTGGGTGAAGAGTTGGTTGAAGGAGGCAGCGAGGATGCGGGCATCGGCGTATTCCAAGGGCACGATGCGCACTCCGCCGGTCAGGCTCGGGGCAGCGTCGTCGAGCTTGCGGGCGAGGGATTCGACCAACTCGTAGGCGTCCTTTCCGCCGCCGACCAGCAGGCTGTTGGAACGGGGTTCTGGGAGCACGAGCACCTTCAGGACGTCGCCCTGGCCTTTGCCGAGACTCCCCTGACGGGTCACGCGCTGATCCATCAGGCGCTGCAATGTTGCCGCCAATTGGGCCGCATCGGCATGGGCCAGCGGCAAGATGCGAATGTCGCGGAACTCGGGCGCCATGGGCTTGTCGAGTTGGGCGATGAGGTTGTCGATGATGGCGAAAGCCTTGTCGTTGCCGGAGACGATCATCGAATTGCTGCGGTCATCCAGCGTGATGGTCGGCCGGTCGCTGGGTTTGGCATTGGCGTTCCGGGCCCCGGAATGGAGATCGATGATGATCTTCTGCACGGCCGTGGCGTCGGCGTGCTTGAGGGGATAAATGCGGACGGTGCTCAGGCCCGAGGCGTCGGGAATGTCGAGTTGGGTGAGCAGTTCCTCGATGAGGGGTAGCGTGTCGGCGCGTGCAGCCACGATGAGGGCGCCGGCGTTGTCATCGGCCTGGAGGGTGAGGGCCGTGCGGGTCTTGGCTTGCTCGGTGGAGACGGCCTTGCCGCCCTCGCGCTTGGTTTGCAGCCGGCTGACGTAATTGTTAAGCCCCTCGGTTCCAGGCACCGACGGCCCCTCTGTGAACACCGATTGGAGCATGGGCAAAAGGCGCGAGGGGGTCGCATACTTCACCCGGAATACCTTCACCTCGGTGACGGCGGAGTCCCATTGCTTGTCTAGGTCCTTGATGAGTTTGCGGGCCAATTCGATGGAGTCTTTGCGGCCGGAGAGAATCAAGGCATTGAGCCGTGCATCGGCTGTGACGTTCAGTTGGCTGGCCAGAGCCCGGGCCGATCCGGCCTCGGGTTTGCCGGGGCCATCTTGCCGGGTGCCCAGCCTGGCTCCTTGGGTGAAGATGGTGGTCAGCGTCTGACCAGTGGTGCGGGCGTCGGCGTTGAGCAGGGCGACAACTGCGAAGTCGGCCGCCTCGGCCGAACCTACTTGATCGAGCATTTCCACGACCTTGCTCAAGGCCTCGAGGTTC
>CAMCYJ010000153.1 GCA_945883815.1 Akkermansia muciniphila
ATCCTCGGCAAGGACAACGAGAGCCCGGTGGAAATCGAGTCCGACGCCCCGGTGCAAGATACCGATGCCGTCGGCACCTTCCGCACCATCCGGATGAAGTACAAAGACGGCACCGAGATCATCTTGGACGGCGACAACAAGGACAAGCAGGCCGCCTTCATCTCCGGTTCCAAGGGCAAGATTTTCAAAGGCATGAAGTCCGACATCCCGAATTTCGAGCAGATCCTTAAGGGCCTGAAGGATCCGGAGCCCATGGTCACCGACTTCGTCCAAGCAGTGAAGACCCGCTCCAAGTTCGCCTTGAACGAAGTCAACGGTCACCGCTCTTGCACCTTGGTGAATCTCGCCAAGATCGCCCTGCAAACCGGCCGCGTGCTGCGGTACGACTCCAAGAAGGAGACCTTCATCGGCGACAAGGCGGCCAACGCCTACCTCAATCAGCCGATGCGCGGGAACTGGAAGCTCAGCTGAGCTGAATCTCCGCAAAACTCCGAAGGGTGGGATGTCGGTCGGTCTGTCCGGGTTTGTTGCCCGGGCGCACGACCCAGGCCGTCTGGCATCCCGCCTCGAGTGCCGCGTCCAATTCCTCGGTGATATCGCTGAGGAACAAGATCTCGGAGGCCGGCAGACCTGCTGCCTCGGCAATGGCTTGATAGCTGGTCACCGCGCGTTTCGGTCCGGTGGTAGTGTCGTGGTACCCCTCCAGGCAACCCGTCCAATCGCCGCTATCGCTGTAGGCGAAGAACAGTCTCTGTGCGGCGATGCTGCCTGAAGAGTAGATGCGCAGCCGCAAGCCGGACTGATGCCAGGACCGGATGGATTCCACGGCATCGCTGAAGAGCACGCTCTTCAACTCACCCGATTGATACCCTTCATCCCAGATCAATCCCTGCAGCCACTTGAGCCCGGTCTGCTTGGCGTCGGCATCCATGAGTGCGTGAATGCGCGACACCCAAGCCGCTCGGTCGGAATCCGAGGCGAGGTTCGCAGGAGCGCCTTTACTATCGGGATCCAGCCCTGAATCACGCGCGATTTGCTCCAGCGCACGCAGCACCTCAGGTGAGGCCTGTTGACGCATCAGGAAATCCCCAACCTCGCGTCGCGCATACGGAAACAAAACGTCGTGGACGAAGGCCAACGGCGAAACCGTCCCCTCGATATCCAACAAGACCAGCCGGCCGCGAAACTCGATCATGCCGAGAGTTCCGGAAGTGTGGCCGCACGCGGAGTTCCGGCCGGCAGGTAGTTCGGACCGAAACACAGCGGTTGGTAACCGACCGCAACATCGCTACCGCTGTAAACGGGCGTCCAACCGGCCTTCTCCCGGAACAGTCGAATCGCGCGGATATCCCGATCGGCGCACAAATCAAACCAATGGAGCGTACCAGCGGGCACATTGATCAAATCGCCGGCCATCACCTCGATGGCAAAAATGGGGCCCTGATTCGGATGGATATGGAACACCCCGCTGCCGCGGACAATGAAGCGAACCTCGTCCTCGGCATGCGTGTGCTCCTTATTGAACTTGTCGAGCATGGCCTGCAGGCCGGGCACATCGGCGGTGACATCGATGACGTCGGCCGTGATGTAGCCGCCCCGGGCCTTCAACTGATCCACCTCCGGCGCATAGGCGGTCAGGATTTGCTCGGCGGTGGCCTGTCGATCCACCCGACCCGCCACCGGCCATTGTTCATACCAAATGCCATGGGGAGAAAGGTGGGACCGGATGGCCTCCGGATCGGAAAGCACCCGTCCTTCATCGGGAATTCGCAGCAACGCCATGCCCAAAGCTACTGCGGGGCGACAAGCGGGCAACAGCAACAATCCGGTTTCAACCGACCAACTGGCGGGACCTCCCGAAAACCCTGAGAGGGCAACGCTCGGGAGCAGCACCTACGGTCCCTCAACTGCCCCAACCCCGCCGAGTTCCAACCACCTCCATCAGAAACTCCAACACCTCGATGTGTCGCCGAGCCTCGGCCAGATCAGCCCCCCACGTGTAGAGGCCATGCCCCGCCATCAGGAAACCGTGCCGGAGATCAGGATCTCCTTCCGCGATACGCGCTTCGAGCAAAACCGCCAAAGCAGCAATGTCCTGCGTGTTGGGAACCACGGCGATGGAAACACGGGTGTCATGAGTGGAAACTCCAGAAAGGCCCTTGAGCATCTCGTAACCGGCGATTTGAAGCCGACCCGCTGGCTGGAGGGCTTCCGACAAAAGGGTGCCCCAAATCGAATGGGTGTGAAGCACCGCTCCGGCTCCCACCTTCCGAGCCAAAACCGTGTGCAATAGCGTCTCGGCGGAGGGCTTGGGATGCGCTGGATCCAGACGCTGCCCGTGCCCATCCACCACGACGAATTGCTCGGGTTTCAGGCGGCCTTTGTCGAAACCGCTGCCGGTGATGAGCAATTGGATGGGATCCCGCGAAGTCACCACGCAGTAGTTGCTGCTGGTTCCTAAAGACCAGCCGCGGCGGTGGAAATCACGGCCGGTCTCGATCAGTTCCTGCTTCAATTCCGTGAGCGACAAACCCGTCATGAGAAACACGGTGTCGGCCGATGCGGTGTCGGTCGAGCCGGAAGTCCCGAAGACAGGGTGACGTTTTACCGATCCAATCGGATATCCAAAGCCAGCAAGACGAAGGGAGCCGTGTTGAACGTCACGTGCGCGGCGATGGGTGTCAGAAGATTCCCAGAGTGCTGGTACAACAGGCTCAAGAGACACCCAAACGCAGTCAACGGAACGAGGACGCTGAGATTGGCATGGATCAACCCAAACGCGATGGCGGTCCCCCACAGGGCCAATCGAGGCCAGCCCAGATCCCGGAGAAACGGGTAAGCCACCCCCCGGAACAGCAACTCCTCAACCCAAGGGGCTCCGAACGCAGCCGACATGAAAATCGCAGACCGTCCCCAAATATCCGCTTCGGTCAGGATGCCGACAGCCGTCTGCGCCGGCAACTCCACCCCCAAGGTCTTGAGCCATGTGCCGATGCCCCACTGCAATCCATAAGCTGCCGGCAGAAAGGCCATGCCACCCAAAACCCCCATCCCCACCGCACGGACACTGCCACCCGCCGACAACCCGAACCCTTGATCCCAACTCCGTCTCTGGTTCCTCAAAAAACTCACCATGGCGGCCACCACCGTCCCGTGGAAACAAACCTGCCCGAGCACCAAGGCCTTCCAGGAGTCCGCCGAGTGCTTGCCGGCCGCATTCTGGTTCATCGCCAACGACTGAAGCAGTCCGGAGAGGACGAAGCCGATGAGCACCCGGAGTGTCAGGCGGAGAACTTCCTCGGGTTTCCAATCCCGTCGCTCAATCATGGGTCGACCATGAGGTATCGGCCGTCGCTTGGCGAAACCGAATCCCGACCGCCCGGTGGGGCCTCTCCACGAAGTCGGGCCCATCTCCAGGCCGTACTCGGCCGGAAGGATTTAGTTGGGAGGAAAGGGATGGCGTGGCGGACTCTTTCGCAAGACGAGGCGAGAGCGAGGCGCGGGCCGATTGTAGGCCCGTAACGAGCGAACAACGAAGCTCTTGCGGAAGAAGGCGCAGCCAGCACGACCGATCCAATTGAATCGTTCCGGCTTAAACCAGAGTGCCGTTCTCCATGGTAAGCACCCGATCCATCCGCGCTGCCAGTTCTTCAGAATGGGTGGCCACGATGAGGGTGATGCCGTGTTCGCGGTTGAGCTCAATCAGCAAGCGGCCGACCTCCGCCGCTGAAACCCGATCGAGGGCCCCGGTGGGCTCATCGGCCAAAATCAGGCGAGGTTGGTTGATCAAGGCCCGCACCACCGCCACCCGCTGGCGCTCCCCGCCGGAAAGACGGCCTGGCAGGTGTTTTTCGCGGTCCCCCAGCCCCACTCTTTGGAGCAATTGTGTGGCCCGAAGCAGAACCTCCTCACTCGCCTCAGACGCCTGGGCCAGCACCGGAACGAGAACGTTCTCCAGGACCGTCAAATGCGGCAGCAAGTGGTGGGACTGGAAGACGAAGCCGATGTTGCGGTTGCGGAACCTCGCCAATTCATCTCCGCCCATCATGGATAGGTTCTTGCCATCGATGACAATGGTTCCCTGATCCGGCTGATCCAGCGTTCCCAACAGGTTGAGGAGAGTGCTCTTGCCCGATCCACTGGGGCCGACAATGGCCACGCTCTCTTGGGCGGCCACGCTCAGGTGGACGCCATCCAAGACCCGGACCTTGTGATCGCCCGTCTGGAACGATTTGGAAACCCCATGAACCTCCACCAAGGCCTTGATCATGGGCACAGACTACCCAATCCCAGGCAGTTGTCAGGTCTCCGATTCATGCCGCTGAACCCGACAGGCAAAACGTCGGCCCAAGTTGATGTGCATTGTGAGCAAGTTTCCCTGCAAACGGTTTGACGACACTACGGATAGTGGTTTACCTCGGGTCAGGCCACTGCCGATTGATAGTTACCTCCAAATATGCGCTGTCCCAAATGCGGCGGTCAGGATGACAAGGTCATCGACTCCAGATCCTCGAAGGAAGGGTCCACTATCCGGCGTCGGCGCGAATGCTTGGCCTGCGAGCATCGTTTCACCACCTATGAGCAAATCGAACATGACCCCTTGATGGTCGTGAAACGGGATGGACGCCGTGAGGTGTTTTCAAAAGAAAAACTAACCTCCAGCCTACAGAGGGCCTGCCAGAAGCGCCCGGTTTCTGAGGACGACATCGCCGGTGCTGTTGAACGGATTCAAGACGGGGTGGTGGAAGGCTTCGATCGTGAAACCACCTCCCGGGCCATCGGAGAACGGGTCATGAGGGAACTACGCAAGCTGGACTCGGTCGCCTACGTTCGTTTTGCCAGCATTTATCGAAACTTCGAAGAGGCCACCGATTTTGTCAGCGAGGTCGAGCGTTTGGGTTCCCTGCCAATCGATGACAAGCGGCAATTGGAATTGATCGCCGAGGCTGAGGCGGCCGCCAAAGGGAGACGCCCGTCATGATCGCGCTCCGCGATGACTTTCTCTTGGTTGCCCAAGATGGGGGACACTACATCCCCTGCTCCGTGGAACACCTGACCTTCGAACTGGCCGGGAGTGCCGCCAAGCAGGTAGACCCCGTATGGATGAAAGAGGCTGCGGCCGGAGTCCTCCATTACTTCAAGGACGAACTCGGCAAGAGCCATGTCACGGTGGCTGAGTTCACCACGGCGTTGACCAAGGTCTTACAAGGACTGGGGCTGACGGCGGAAGTATCGACCATCGAAACCCCGGTTCCAGCACCCGAGGGCGCGGCGCCTCCGCCTTTTGCTGTCTGGCGCGGGGATCTCCAGGCGATCGCGGCCGAGTCGGGAAATCTCGGCGAGTTGGCCTTTCAGCAAGCCCTGCTTACGCAATTGGCAGCAGCCCTCGAATCCTGCCCTCAAGCCGTGGAATTCTCCGGCCTGCGCGGCTGCGTCAAGATGATCACCGGGCGTAAACACTGGTGCCCCGAATGCCGGAAGTGGTCGGCCTGGATCGTGGACCTAATGCGTTCTTGGATGAGCGAAAAAGCCGCACACCGCCACGTGTCATTGGTGGTTCACTGAAGACCGTGATTCCCAGGCCATGAACCCCGACCTGATTCCTGTCCCGTTGACCGTCCC
>CAMCYJ010000154.1 GCA_945883815.1 Akkermansia muciniphila
TTCTTTCAGGGCAGTGACAAAATCGCCCCGCAAAACAGTTCGACCCAGCCCACGCAGTCCGGGGGCGGCAACTTATTGGTCAATGACGTGGCTATCCCAGGACAGACTGTCGCTGACCGGAATTCCGCTTCGGCCACGACCGTTCAGGAGTCCGATATCTGGAAGTTCTCGGGCAACACTCTCTACTTTTTCAATCAGCAGCGCGGACTGCAGGTGATCGACGTCACTCGCCCGGCCAGTCCGGTGATCCGCGGTCTTTTGCCGGTGGTGGCTCGCGGTGAGCAACTTTATGTGCTGCCCGCCAGCGATGCGTCTGGCGAATGGTTGGCGCTCCTCACCCAACCCGAATGCCGTTGGGATGCCACCGAGATCGTCTTGGTTCAGTCCACCGACCGGGGTCCGCAGGCGGGACTGAACGTGATGCTGCCGGGGTATCCCGTGGAAAGCCGCTTGGTGGGCAATGTGTTGGTCGTCGCCAGCCAGGGCTGGACCAATCGGCCCGTGTCCGCCGCGGATCCCCAAGGAGCCACTGTGTTCGAATCGTTGACCTGGGTCAGTTCCGTGGATCTGACTGATCCCGCGAAGCCAGTCCTCCGATCGAGCGTGGAGCTGAATGCCATGGCACAGGCCATTCATGCCACGGACCGCCACCTGTTCCTCGCCACCACCGTCGATTCAGGCGGCGCGTTGGATCCGGCCAATCCCAAGGAGCCGTTGCCGCCGACCTTTCGGGTGACGGTTTTCGACATTGCCGACCCCACCGGGCGCATCCGCCAGGCGGGCAAGTTGAACACCGTTGGTCGGGTGGCTGACAAGTTCAAGTTCGGGGTCAATGGCGATGTTCTGAGCATCGTTTCCCAGATCGATGCCCGTTGGCGTTCCAATGGCACTTGGGATCCGTCGGTGGTGAGCTTGGAGACTTTTTCGCTTCAGAACCTGTCCAAGCCCGAACGGTTGGCCCGTTTGAACCTGGTGACTAACGAATCGGTCTTTGCCACCCGATACGACGGTGATCGCGCCTACGTGGTGACGTTCCGGCGCGTGGACCCGCTCTGGATCATCGATCTTTCCGATCCCAGAGCCCCCAAGATCCGTGGCGAACTGGAAGTGCCCGGATGGTCCACTTACATCGAGCCCATGGGCGATCGCTTGATTGCCATGGGCGTGGAGTTGGGTCGGGCGGCGGTTTCTCTCTTCGATGTTTCCAATCCCGATTCCCCGAAGTTGTCAGCCAAGGTCTTCCTCGGAGATGGGTGGTCTTGGAGCGAGGCCAACGCTGATGAGAAGGCCTTCCGAGTTTTCCCCGAGCAGGGACTTGTCTTGTTGCCGTGGCACGGTCGACAGGGAACCAACGGTTGGTTCCAGGGCGTCCAGTTGCTCGATTTCGCCAAGGACTCGCTGAAGCTGCGCGGCACCATCAACCATAACTCCGCGGCGCGTCGTGCGGTCCTCTTGGACAACCATGTTTTGAGCCTCTCTGGGGGTGAATTGATTTCAGCCGCCATTGCCGACCGCGATCATCCCGAGGTTCGTTCGGTCCTGTCCTTGTCCGAGTCGGTGGACCAACTGTTCGTCATGGGCGATCGGTTGATCCAGATATCCAAAGGTTCCTGGGATAATTCCCTCCAGGCTCAGAGCGCTCCGCGTCTGCGACTCAGTTTAGCAACAGATCCCGAGACACCTATCGCCACGCTGACCCTGACCAATTTGCCGCTGGTAGGTGCTGATCTGAGGGACGGACAGTTGTACCTGCTCCACCGCGGGCCAGATAACTCCCGGGTGGAAAACCCCGGGACCACCAACGAAATCTGGACTTCTATCCCCGGCGAAACACTCCTTCAGATCGTCGCCGTCCAGGGGGATCGGTTGGTGATTGTGGGCCGCTCGGCGCCCTCCAAATTCTCGGCGTCAAGCTGGGGCCGGTACACGGCTTATTGGCCGACGCCCCGGTCGCTGGTCTGGGTTCAGGAGGGTGGTTACTGGCCCATGATGTGGATGCGGGGAGGAATGCCGGTCGGGGGTGACATGATGATCGCTCCGGGCCGTGGTTGGTGGTTTGGCGGCGGTAACACGCGCTGGTTGGCCGTGGACCTCACGCGGCCTGAGCGCCCTGTCATCGCCGGTGATTACTCGCTGGGCGATAGGGGGAGCGTCAGCGCCATCTCGGTTCGTGGTGGCAAGGTCTTCGCCTCCTCGGCGCGACACGAGTGGGTACCCGCGGTGACCAACAAACCTGCTGGTTCCACGACACTCCCGTGGTGGGAATTGCAGGGGAGTTGGGTGACTGAACATAACTTGCACGTTCTAGACGTTGCGGATGCGGCGGAGCCTGTGCTTCGGGATCCAGTTCTGCTACCTGGAGAACTCAAGGGCGTTTCGCACGAAGGCTCGGTGCTTTATTGCCGGGTCGAATCAAACAGCGTCAAGGGGCTCACCTCGGTGGCTCTTCAGGCCTTGGGCTACGATGGAATCAAGGCCCGGCGCATCGTGGAGCGGGAGCTTCCGGACTTGGGCGCCTATCCAGTCGCCGTCCTGGGCGACGGCCGCATCGCGGTTGGCTCCGAACAGGGGATGGCTTTGGAGACGTGGGTCTTGGACGATGGTGGAATTCTCAAGCCGGTGGCTCCCGCCGTAAAATTGGGTTTCACCGTGAACCGGTTCTTGGAGTTCGATGGATCATTGCTCGGGGAGGGGGATGGATCGCTGGTCTTCGTGGACACCTTTGTCAACCCGCTGCGTGTTCAGGCTCGGGGTGAAAGACCCTGCAGTTTGTGGCTCGATCGGAGCAACTTGGCCGTTCCGACGCCCGCAGGGGTTTGGGTGGCCCGCGGCGTTTCGGGAGCCTGGTGGTTGCCTTTCAGGAATCCCTGAATTGGGGATAGTGCCCGGAGCTTCTTACTTCTTGCCTGCCCGCCCCGCCTGAGATGGGGATTTTTAGATCCTCATCGGAGGCGGGGTGGGCAAAAATCGGGCAGGAAATCCTTGACTCGGTGGGGCGGCAGGTTCGAATTCAGCCAGCCCCGGTTAGATCCGATAGCAAAACTGCGTCGGAAGATCTGAAATGGAGTCCAACCCACAATGAATTCCCCTTTTACTACCGCCCCTGACCGTCGCGCAGCCTTCACCCTCATTGAGCTGCTGGTGGTGATTGCGATCATCGCAATCTTGGCCGGCATGCTCTTGCCGGCCTTGGCCAAGGCGAAAGAAAAAGCCATCACCATCCAGTGCCAGAACAACGTGAAGCAGATCACGCTGGCCAGTCACATGTACGTGGGCGATTCGGCAGATTTCCTTCCCGAGCCCAACTGGAACTCGCCGTGGCTCAGGAAGGGATGGTTGTACGATGCGACTCTAGGTGCACCGCCGGATATCACCACTCCCCGCTGGAGCACCAATATGGTCAGGGCCTACGAGACAGGTCTCTTGTACGCCAACATCGGAAGCCCGGCTGTGTTCCGTTGCCCCGCCGATCGGACCAACAAGCCTGCGTGGAGGAGTCGCCCTCAGAAGATGTCCAGTTATCTGATGAACGGTGCGGTCTGTGGTTTTGGAGGCGTTTCCCCGGGTTCCTACAAGTCGTCGCAGTTCGATCCCAACGCCATCATCTTGTGGCAGGCGCTGGAGACCAATCCTGGTGATTTCAATGATGGTTCCAGCAGCCCGGCGGAGGGCATCACCCGCACTCATTCCATCGGAACCACCGTGGGTGCCGTGGATGGGCACACCGAATACTTGAAGACCAAACTCTTCTACGCCGAGGGTAATCTGCGAGGCAAGAATCGCCTCTGGTGCAATCCAGCCACCCCCGACGGACGCTGAACTTGTTCCCCATCATTCCGATGACTCTCCGTTGTTCCCCCCCGCTCGGACTGGCACTGCTCGTCCTCGTCTCTACCGCCTGCAAGAAGGAAGACCCCATGGCGGAGTTGGAGAAGTCTGCTGCGGCCATGGAGAAGGCACCAGCAGCTCCGGCGGATGGTGCAGTTGACGCCAATCCCGGCCCTGCACCGGCCGAGCAGGTCAAGAAGGCCATCGCAGATTTCAAAGCCGGCAAGATGGAAGACGCTGTCACGCGCCTCCAATTGCTGCGGGGTCAGTCAGTCATGTCGCCCGAGCAACGCATGGCCCTTCAGGACAACATCGCGTCGGTCATGCAGGAGGTGTATGCGATGGCCCAGAATGGCGATGCTCGAGCCAAGGCGGCTGTCGCACAGTACGAGCGAATGCAGACGGCGCGGTGACCCGCGAATGGCGCACCGACTCGATTCTAACGAACCAACCTCTTCCGGAAACCATCCTCCGGAACCTCCTTCAATCCGTCCCTCAGCTCGGCCAGGGACGAAATCCAAGGAACTTCAGCACCGGCTGGTCGAGAGGGCCGCACTGTGCCCCTTTTGGCCGCTGTCCCGGGGGAGAATTAGTCTTCGGACGGACGTTCTTCGGGCCAGTCCTTTGGCGGGGTAAATTGAGTTGGGTTGGCCTCATCTGTCTCAGGCTCCTCCAGAACTGGTTCGTCAGTTGCCTCAACCCTCGGGGCCTCCGGGGGGGCCAACTCCACTTCGATCTCTCCGAAGTCCTCGCTTTGGATCACTTGCAAGTGTCGCAGGCGGGTGAGTTCCAGCATGGCCAAGAAGGTGACCACCACTTCGCTGCGGCTGCGCGCCTCGGCAAAGAGTTCGCTGAAGCGAAAACGCCCCTTCTCTTGAATCAGGATCCGGAGTGCGGCCATTTTCTCGGAGACGGTGTACGGATCGGCCTGGATCTCGCGGACATCGTCGCGTTCTCCAAAGCGCTTCAGGATGACGCTGACCGCCTGAATTAGATCGAAAATCGAGACAGGCTCCCGCCGCTGGGGCTCGACCTCGGGAAGTACCACCTGTGCCGATCGATGCTCGTACACCTGATCCATCCGGATTTCCAGTGACTGAAGCTCGGCTGCGGCGTCTTTGAACTTCTTGTATTCGACCAGCCGACGAATCAGTTCAAAGCGCGGATCCTCTTCGTCTTCATCGCCGATCTGGGCTTCGGGTTTTTGGTCGGCAGGCAGGAGTTCTCGGCTCTTGATGTAGATCAGGGTGGCCGCCATCACCAGGAACTCGCCGGCGATCTCGAGGTCCAGTTCCCGCATCTGGTCGATGTAGGCGACGAACTCCGAGGCGATCCGGGTCAGGTTGACTTGGTAGATGTCCACCTCCTGCTTTTTGACCAGGTGCAGCAACAAATCCAGAGGACCCTCGAACACGTCGAATTGAACCCGGTATTCGTTCATCAGTCCGAGCGGCAGCTGTTTCCAGCGCGAGAGATCCACAGTGGGATTCCGGGGATCCAGGGGCAGGGAACGATCGGCTTCAGGG
>CAMCYJ010000155.1 GCA_945883815.1 Akkermansia muciniphila
GTCGTCGGAAATGGTCAATTTGCCGCTGATGACCGTCGAACAGCAGACCTCCGTGCTCAAAGAATTCACCGAAATGGCCATCCAAGCCAATTCCGGGGTGAGCGGATCGGTCGAATACACGCGGATGGTGCTCGAAAAGTCGGTGGGTCTGTTCAAGGCGGCCGAGGTGATCGGCCGCGTCGGCACTCGACGCACCTCGGTGGCTGCGATGCAACAAATCATCGATCTTGATGCCACCTCAATCTGCAACCTCCTCAAGGAGGAGCAACCGCAGACCGTCGCGCTCGTGCTCAGTTATCTGACGGCCCAGAAAGGATCGGAAGTGCTCAAGAGCCTTCCTGAAAGCCTTCAAGAACAAGTCATCGAGCGCTTGGCGACCCTGGCATCCACCCCGATCGAGGTCGTGGAGACGGTTGGAGAGGTGCTGTCCAAGAAGATCGGTCGCAAGGTGACCAAAGCCCTCAACCAGACCGGAGGCATCAAGGCGGCAGCAGCCACCCTGAACGCGATGGATAAGACCATCCGCTTGGGAATCCTCAACAAACTCGATGAGCGGGTGCCGGATTTGGTGCGGTCCATCCGCATGAAGATGTTCACCTTCGACGATCTGGCCACGCTGGACGTCAAGTCTCTCCAAAAGATTCTCCGCGAGGTGGAGGCCGCCCGTCTGGCCATTGCCCTGAGCGCGGCCAACGAAAATTTGAGACAGACCCTTCTGGGAGCGCTGTCTAAGCGTGCGGCCGAAACAGTCAACGACGAAATTTCCAACCTCGGGAAGACCAGTCTCCGAGAGATCGAGCAGGCTCAGGAAGGCATCGTGGATGTCGTCCGCAAGCTCGAGACCGACGGTGAGATCTCCCTCGATTCCGCCTGATTCATCCCATGACCCAAACCCTGCTACAACATTCCTCAGCGCTTCGGGACATCCGTCTTTCGGTGCTCGGTTTCCACCGCGAAGAGCGACTGACTCCACCGGTGGACCTCGAAGCCCAACGTCGAAAGATCGAGCACGAGGCCTATCGCCGTGGTGTGGCCACAGCCACCGAGGCCTGCGAAGAGCGGGTCCAGGTCTTGCGCGACGAGCTCGAGAAGAAACACCGGGAAGAGGTCGGCGTGTTTCTCGAGCAATTGTCCCAGAAGATGTCCACTCAGTTGGCCGAGCGGATGGAGATTCTGGAGAAGGCGTTGCTCCAACTGACGGTTGAGGCGGTGGCCAAGATTGTCGGCAGTCTGCCCATCACCGTGGACGTCATCGAAGCCAGCCTTCGAGAGACTTTAGGCGCCGCCATCGGCACTCCGGTGGTGCGGGTGATGCTCCATCCAGAAGATATGAAGATGCTCGAGAACGCCTCCTACAGCGAGATTCGCTCACAATGCGCGGCCCGGGGAATCCAACTCGCGCCTGATTCTGCCGTCGATCGTGGCGGATGCATCGTGGAGACCCAGTCGGGTTTCGTCGACGGCCTCCGTTCTTCCCGCATCGCCAGCTTCAGCAGCGCCCTTGAAGGGGCTTGATGTTTCAACTGGTTCCAGGCAGCCCGACCGGTCTGAGATTTGTCCAGCAGGCGCAGCAACGCCTGCGGGAGGCACGGTTGACTACCCCGGTTGGATCGGTGGTGCGGGTGGCGGGACTGACAGTCGAATCACTTGGTCCAAAGGCGGCTCTTGGAGACGTTTGCCACATACGTTGCTCCAACGGTCGGGAGATCAGTGTCGAGGTTGTGGGGTTCCACAATCAGAACCTGATCCTGATGCCCTTGAATACGATCGACGGATTGTGTCCCGGGGACGAGGTCCGAGTCAGTCCTCAGCGTCGAAAGGTGCCCTTGGCCTCCGGTCTTTCTGGGAGGGTCATCGATGCTTTGGGCAAGCCCATGGACGATGGTCCCTCACCCCAGTGGATTACTTCCACCGGAGATGGAATGGTACCCAATCCGTTGACCCGAGCCCGAATCCAGCATCCACTGATCACGGGGATCCGGGCTATCGACAGTTTCACGCCCCTGGGGCGTGGTCAGAGAGTGGGCATCTTCGCCGGAAGCGGCGTCGGAAAATCAACACTCCTGGGAATGATCGCCCGCCGCTCGGATGCGGACATCAACGTGGTCGCATTGATCGGTGAGCGCGGGCGCGAAGTGCGTGAGTTCCTCGAGAATGATCTCAGCGAAGAGGGGCGCGCTCGTTCTGTCGTGATTGTGGCCACCGCCGACCAACCGGCCTTGCTCCGCGTGAAGGCAGCATCGATGGCGCTGCAAATCTCGGAGCAACTCCGTGATGAGGGTCGCAAAGTGCTGCTCATGATGGACTCGGTCACCCGATTCGCCATGGCCCAGCGGGAAATCGGTTTGGCCGTGGGAGAACCGCCCACTGCAAGAGGATACACGCCATCGGTCTTCGCCGCATTGCCTCGACTTTTGGAACGCGCTGGAAACTCCGATCGCGGCTCAATCACAGGCATTTTCACGGTTTTGGTGGAGGGTGATGACCTGACCGAGCCCATTGCCGATGCCACCCGTTCCATTCTCGACGGCCATATCGTTCTGACTCGCGAACTGGCTGACCGCAACCACTGGCCAGCCATCGAGGTGCTGGGCAGCATCAGCCGCTTGAACCGGGATCTACTGGGGTCCGACCAAATCATTCTCCAAGGAGAAGCCCGAGAATTGTTGGCTTTGCACCGCCAGAACCGGGATCTGATCGGCGTGGGCGCCTACGTGGCCGGATCAAATCCCAAACTAGATCGGGCCATTGCGACGCTGCCCCACCTCGAGGGATTCCTGCGTCAGGGGCAGACCGAGACACCGTCTCCGACCCCATTGTGGGAGTTGCTGGCGCTGGCCTTGCGTCAGGGAGTGACATCGACTGGCAACGCCATGGGAGAGCGCTCAAAGCAGGCTGGCGCGTTTCGTGCTGCGGCGCCTCGATAAGGTATGGGTCGATTCCGATTTAGCCTAGAAACATTGCTTCAGATACGTGCCTCCCAAGAGAGCAGCGCGGCTCAGGCTTTGGCGCAGGCCAATCAGGAAAAGTCCCTCTGCCAAAGTGACCTCGATCGGGTGATGTCCGACAGTCGATCATTGAACGACGCCCTGTCCGAGGGTGGGATCGCCGCGTCCATCTCCATCGCATTGCGGCCCGGTCTGCGACTCAACGCCGAGCGCGCCCGAGTCGCTTTGACCGCAAAACAAGTTGTTGTCGACCAATGCTTGGGCGAATGGCAGCAAGCCAAGCTCCGGTTGAGCCTACTCGAAAAACTTCGCGAAGCCCGCCTCAAGGAATACCAGCGATCGGAACGGTTGGCCGAAGAACGCTGGCTCGACGAGCGCGTCATCCAAAGCCTCTGACTCCCATGCGCACCCTCCTTCTGGCCTTTTTGATCGTTCTGCTCGGTATTGGAACCTCGGTCGCCACATTCCTCTGGGGAGGCAAGGTGGCGCGGGCCCGCATTCAGGCGACCCTATCCCAGATCATCGAAGCTTCGCAGGCATCTGCAGCGATCAAGTCTCCCGAACAAGACATTCTCCAAGACCCTCCGGATATCCAACCGGCCGGCAACGAGCGACAGACTGAGCTGAGTTTGGCCGCTTTGGAGGCCATGCGGGAGACCTCTGAGCCGGGATCGCTGCGATTCGACAATCCGGACGTGGTCAACTTGCTCAACCAGTTGCGCAGTCGCCAAGAGTATCAGGACAGTCGCGAAAAGCGTCTGAAGGAACTCGAGGAGCGAATCCGCATGGAAATGCAGAATCTCAATCTGGCCACCCAGTGGATTGCACAGGCGAGGGTCGCCCAAGACAACTTGCTGACCAATCGGATCACCTATTTGCGAGTGGAAGAGCAGAGAAGTCTTCTGGAACACGGTCGCAGACTTTCGGCTCTTCCGCCGGCCCAGGCGGTGGCCATCCTGACCAACTACACTCCGGATGAAATCGCCCGGACTATGACTGTGATCAACTCCACCAATGCGTCGTCCCTGTTGGGAGCCTTGGTGGTTACCGGCGATTCGGGGGTTCGTCTCGCTGCGGATATCTCCCGCCGGATGATGCACATCTCCCTGCGGTCGCCCGATGGAACCAATTCCAACGCGGCTCCTCCCACACCATGATTCCAGGCGATCTAAAAGCGCAGGATTCGATCCCGCGCGCCTCCCTGACCTTTTCATGGAACGCTGATGGAGATTCGGGATTGCCGCCAACCGGGCCAAGTGGAGGGGCAGCCTTCTTGCAGCATCTCGATACTGCCCAGTCTGTCCATTCTCAGGCGACTGGGTCTGCTCCTAAACTCAAGGGCTCAGCGTCTCATGAAAGAGGGTTACCGTCCGATGCGCCCTCCAGTCCTGAATCCGTGCCGCCCTCGGTCCAGCAACCGGACCGGCCTTTTGTCAAGCCGAGCCGGAAGGTGGCAACCCCTCACCGGGCAATCATCCATGCCAAGGCAAGATTCGTAGGTTCGAGCGTCGGTTCGGTTCCCACGTCCGACGGGGTGGGTGCGACCCCGTCGGAAATTCCGGGACTGCATTCTTGTGAAAATACTCAGGCACAGTCCCCCAAGTTAGACTCGGAGTTGCCCCACCGGCATTTCCCAACTAAGGCGGTTCACCCCCGGACCGAGTGGGAACTTGGATTGCCGCAGCGTCCGATCATGGATACACCGCGCTCGACGGAATCCAGAATTACCCGGTCGCAAGAAGGATCGTCGGAGCATCACCCATCATCCGATTCCCTGCGGCCTGCCAACCATACGTTCATCAGACCATCGCTGGCTGTTTTGCCAACTACGTCGAAAGCGTCCGTCTCCAAGCCAGCTTCGGCATCCCCATCGAATCCGCACTCCAAGGGGCAGGCCCCGTTCGCATTGGTCCTCGACGAGTTGCCGCCAAAAGTTTCGATGGAAGCGCACGGAGGTACATCGACTTCAGAAACCTGGGCGAACCCAGCCACCGGCAGCTCAATCGTCATAGCGACTTTGAATCGAGCCAATCGGATACCGCAGGTGGCGAGTGCGATGGAAGCTCTCCCGCCAAACACCAGCTACAGTTCGTCAACCGCCTTGGACCCATCGGATCTGAAACATCCGATTTCAAGCGAAGTTCGTGACGCTGCTCATCGGGCTGTGGCGCTATCACAAATACTGGATGCCCCATCGATTTCC
>CAMCYJ010000156.1 GCA_945883815.1 Akkermansia muciniphila
TCCCCCCAGCGCGTCAGCGCGATAGCCCCTCCTCCCGAGCGATCCCTGCGAGTGCAGGACCGGTCCCGCGGAGCCACCCCCACAAGACGCACACAACCAAAGCCCCACTCTCCACCAACCTGTCCCCAAACAAACCCCACCATCACCCGGACACCCAAGCAGCAGCGGGACAGGGCCGGAACGAGCATAGGATCGTAGCAACCATTCCCCCCAGCGCGTCAGCGCGATAGCCCCTCCTCCCGAGCGATCCCTGCGAGTGCAGGACCTGTCCCGCGGAGCCACCCCAAGACGCACACAACCAAAGTCCCGCTCTCCACCAACCGGTCCCGCGAAGCCACACCGAAGACGCACCACCGTGTTGAGACTTCCCAAGCCCGCGCCGGACTGTTTGATTGAGGCATCACTCCTCAATGCGCATGAAACCGTTCCTGTGGATCCTGGCCTACGGAGCCCTCTGGGCGCGATGGAGCCTCGGCGCGGAAAACCCAACCACCGCCCCCTCCCTGCGTACCAACGACATCGTCGCCCTCATCGGCGGCGGCTCCGCCGAAGCCCGGGCCCGAAACGCCCACTGGGAAACCCTCCTCATCGCCGCCCATCCCACGCACCACTTGCGAATCCTCAACCTCGCCCGCGAAGGCGACACCGTTTTCAGCCAACTCCGCGAGGTCAATTATCCCAGCCCCCTTCAACAAATGGCCACCGCCAAGGCCACCGTCTGTGTGCTCGATTTCGGCCAAGGCGAAGCCTACGACGGACTCCAACACCTCGACCATTTCGCGGAACGCCTCCATCAATGGGTCCTCGACTGCCAGGCCCTCGGAACCCGCGTCATCCTCGTCACCCCCATTCCAGTCACTCGCAACGATCCGCCACCGATCGAAGCCTACGCCCAACGCATCCGAGACATCGCCCGGCGCCAAAACCTGCCCGTCATCGATGTCTTCGAAGCCGCACGATTCCAGAAGAACCTGTCCATCGACGGACGCAAACTCACAGAATCCGGACAAGCCCGCGTGGCCGCCAGCGCCCTCAAACCCTGGCTTCACGGACTGGTCGTCCCTCAGACCGATCCGGCCGGCCGATTCCCTGAACCCTCGTGGGAAGCCCTGCGACAGGCCGTCATCGAACGCAACAATTTGTGGAAAGGCTACAGCCGGCCCACCAATTGGGCCTTTCTGGCGGGCGACCGCACCGAGCAACTCAGCAGCCGCGACCACCGCGACCCCAAGATCCGCTGGTTCCCTGCGGAAATGGAACAATTCGTCCCGCTCCTTCAAGCGGCCGACCAAAAGACCGACACCCTCGCCGCACGCCTCACCCGCGTCACCCCGCTCGAGACCGCCCGTTGAATTGCCATGACTGCTCACCGCATGAACCCCGTCTCCCACCGAGCACTCATCCAGGCCGCGGCATTCGCTGCCCTGTGCCTGCCCGGCACCCTCCTAGCCACCCAAACACCCGCCGAAGAACTGGCTTCCTTGAAAGCCGTCGAGGGCTACTCCATCAGCCTCTTCGCCAGCGAAGCCGACGGCGTGGTCAAGCCCACCCAAATCCGCTTCGACGGCGACGGTCGACTCTGGGTGACCACCACCACCAGCTATCCCCAGATTCGCCCCGGCGAAACCCCCCGCGATCGCATCGTCGTCCTCGAGGACACCGACCATGACGGCCGGGCCGATCGGTCCACCGTGTTCGACGACCAACTCCACATGCCCCTCGGGCTCGAACTCGGCGACGGTGGCGTCTATGTGGGGGCCGCCGACCAATTGCTCTTCCTCAAGGACACCGACGGCGACGGCAAGGCCGACGTGCGGCGCGTGATCTTCAGCGGGTTCGGAACAGGCGACACCCACCAAACCCTCAACTCCTTCACCTGGGGCCCCGCCGGTGAACTGATGATGAGCCAGGGCCTCCACGCCATCAGCCGCATCGAGACCCCCTGGGGCAACGAGACGCTCCACCAGGCCGGCATCTGGCGTTTTTGGCCCCGCCGCATGCGGCTCGACGCCTTTTGGGACGGAGCCATGGGCGCGCACAATCCCTTCGGCACCACCTTCGACCGCGCCGGCCAACCCTTCGTCTTCGCCGGCAATGGCCACGGCATCGCCCACCTCACACAGGCCATGATCCGCACCGAGCACTTCGAGGCACATCCGCCGCTGTGGAACCAAGGTCGCAAATTCGGCGGAGCCGACATCGCCGACAACAGCCACTGGCTCCCCGAGAACCGCGGAGAGTTTGTGGCCGGCGGGTATCTGCACAACAGCGTGGAGCGATTCCGCCTCACCCCGCGCGGGGCGACGTTCCAGGTCGAACGATTGGCACCGCTCGTCGAATCGACCAACACCGCCTTCCGAGTCGTCGATGTGCGCTTCGGTCCCGATGGCGCTCTGTACCTCTGCGACTGGTTCAATTCACTCATCGGCCACTACCAGACGAGCTTCCGGCATCCCGACCGCGACAAGACCCGCGGAAGGATTTGGCGCGTATCCGCCAAGGGGCGTCCTGCCTTGCGCACACCCGCTCTGGAGAAGGCGGCCTTGCCTGCGCTCTTCGACCAGTTGCTCTCGCCAGAACGGTGGAACCGTCAACTCGCCGCCCGGGTGCTGAAGGATCGGCCGACCGATCCGGTCGTCGCCGGTGTCCGGGCGTGGGTCGCCGCCGCGCCGTCAGACGCCATCCGCCTTGAGCGATTGAACGAGGCCGTGGGCATCCTCGCCTCGCACGAGGTGCCCGACGGTGAGTTCGTCGAGCTCCTCTCCCGCTCGGGAAATCCCGACCACCGCGCCCGGGCCGCCCGCGTCACCGGGCACTGGGCCAGTCGCTTGAAGGCTCCTCTGGAAGTGCTGACACGCCTGGCTGCCGACACCGAAGCCACGGTGCGTCTCGAAGCCGTGGTCGCCTGCGCCTACGTGCCCGACGCCAGGGCTGTCGAAGTTGCGTCCATCGCCCAGGAGAATGCCACGGGTCAGCCGGAAGAAGCCCCGGTGGCGTACGCATTCACCCAATGCGTCCACGCTCTCAAACCCCTGTGGAAAGGCCCCTACGCGCAAGGAGCCCTGAGCTTCAGCAACAACCAGCGCCGACGCGACGCGTTCGCCCGGGCCGATCGCAGCGCCGACACCGTGGACGAAGCCGCGACCCGATTGCGACGCGTCCAGGAGGTGGCTCTCCCGGCCGACACCCAAGCATCGCTGGTCGAGGCCGTGCTGGCCGCAGCCCGTCCCCAAGACATTCCTCTACTGCTAGCACCCCGGACCTTCACCGTCGGCACCGCCTACGATGCCGGAGCCCACGCGCGGGCCCTCAGCAAGTTGGACACACTCGGCCGCGATCTCGGACTCAAGCCCGCACAAGACATTCGCCCGGCCTTGGGTCCGCTTCTGACATCCGCCGAACCGTCGGTCCGCTCGGCGGCCGCACGATTGATCGGCCGCTGGCAAATCAGCGCCTTGGAGTCCGAATTGGTCCGCCTCGTGGAATCATCCGAGGCCACCGATTCCTTGCGGGCCGGCGCCATCGCGGGCCTCGCCGTATTCCCCTCTGCAGAACACACCGCTCGAATCGTCCGCGCGGGTGGGCTCGGTGCATCGCCTTTGCTGAAATCGGCAGCAGCAGCCGCTCTCGCAGCCCGGGATCTCAACGCCGCCTCACGACTCGCGGCGGAGGTTCTGGCCCATGAATCAAACACCGCCTCGCTGGAGGCGATCGTAGCACCCATCCTCCGCCACAGTGGTGGAGCTGTCGCGTTGGCCAAGGCCCTCCAAGTGACAGCGCCTCATCCGGAATCGGCCCGTGCGCTGGCAGGGTTCTTGGCCCAGGCCGGTCGCCACGTGCCGGAATTGACCGCGGTTTTGGATCCTGTTTTGGGCGGATCAACCGGCAGCCAAACCCTCACTGAACGACTGGCCTCCGGAAAGGCCCGGCAGGAATTCCTGAAGAGCGTCTCGGCCTTTGGGGATGCCCAGCGGGGGGGCAAAATTTTTGCTCGGGCCGAACTGGGTTGTACCGCCTGCCACGGTGTCGGTGCATCGCAGCCAGGTCTCGGCCCCGACCTCGGAGCACTGGGCACGGCACAAACCCCGGAATTCATCCTGCGCGCCATTCTGGAACCTCAGGTCGAGGTGAAGGAGGGTTTCATGTCCTGGAACCTCACCCTTCGCAATGGCGAGGAAATCCAAGGTCGCATTGAAAGCAGCTCACCCCAAGAAATCGTGCTGCTGGATGCTGCCACCCGCAGAGCGCTGCGTTTGGCCCGCCAGGAAATCCAATCACAAACCCAAGCCGGCTCCATCATGCCTGCCGGTTTGGTCGACCGCCTCAGCGAAGCCGACTTCCGCGACCTCCTGCGTTACCTCGGCGGCCTGGGCCGTCGCAACTGACTGGCGCTCCGCAGGGTTGTCTCTAGGATGCCAACGGCCGCAGCGGTTTTCGGATGGGCTGCGAATGGTTCGAGGCGTTGACGGACTGGAAGGCCTTCGGGGATAGTCTGGCCATCGTGCCCGCCCACCCGCTCATCGACCTCATCACGTCGCAAGAGCCTTCCGTGCGGAACCGTCCGCTGGAGGCCTGGGCCGGGCCTGCAAGTTTGACCGAGTTGCTCGAAGCCTGCACCGCCCTCGACCAGTTCCGCCGCAATGCCCAGAATTTGTACGAGCGGGTTCGGGCGTTGTTCTTCCTGTCGGCACTGCATCGGTTCCACCTCCCGCCCAAACTGGGATCCTCTGGGAACGCTGGCCTGATCCCCTTTGCCGGGTTTGAACACCTCCTCAACCGTCGCTTCGAAGAGGCCATCGATTGCTTTCTCGGAGAACTCCAAACGCAGGGTCCATCGGACGGCATCGCTTCGGCCTTGGCCGCGGCCTACCACCGTCTGGCCTTCCAGACCCTCGCCGATCAAGTCCGCCGCAGCGTGCGGACCGTGCGAGGCAACCAGTGGATGTTCCGTATGGGCCATCCGGCCGACCAGCCGCTGAGACTGCGGCCGGAACTCTTGGCGCGATCCCTGGACGGAGCCT
>CAMCYJ010000157.1 GCA_945883815.1 Akkermansia muciniphila
GCGAGGAATTTTCGGCAGGGACAAGGCGGATCGGGGTGCGTGTACCCTCTGCGGTACTCGCCCCCCGATCCAACGCAGTAGCTGCCGAAAAGGCCCGCCGCACTCAGACGGCCTGAGAGGCTGCATAGGCGCTGGCCCATGCCCACTGAAAATTGTAGCCGCCCAGCCAGCCGGTCACATCCACCACCTCGCCGATGAAGAACAACCCCTTCACGTCCCGGCACTCCATGGTCTTGGACGACAGCGCGGATGTGTCCACACCACCCACCGTCACCTCCGCTTTCGGATACCCTTCGTCACCGTCCGGTTGGAGTTCCCAGCCTGCCAGATCGGCTGCGAGCGTATCGATTTCTCGTTGTGGCAATTGGGCCAGCGGCCGTGGAGCTGCGTTCGGCCCCAGCCAGGCCTGGACAAACCGCTCCGGCAGCACCTGGCGCAGCGCCCATTTCAGATCTTTCCCGCCCGTTCGGTGCGACATGAGGAACGCCTTGGCATCGACACCGGGCAGGAGATTGATCCGGAACGATTCGCGCGGCTTGAGCACACTCGAGATTTGCAGGATGGACGGACCACTGAGCCCGCGGTGCGTGAACAGAGTGTTCTCGCGGAAGCGCGGCCGGTCGGCGCTCGCCCAGGTTTCGACATCGATCGCCAACCCGCTCAATGCGGTGAATGCCGAGTAGCGGGTCGCTGAGAGTGTCAGCGGCACCAACCCGGGACGCGGCTCCACCAGCGGCACCCCAAATTGGCGGGCGATGTGGTATCCCCAGGGAGTCGCGCCCAGCTTCGGGAACGAAAGCCCGCCGGTGGCGATCACCAGCGAATCGGCTGTGCGCTCGCCCCGCGAGGTCTGGATGCGCCAGCCGCCCTCCGGAAGCCGCTCCACTCCTTCCACCTTGCAGTTCACCGTGATCCGCACCCCGGCATCCCCGCACTCCTGCTCCAGCATTTGCAGGATTTGCTTCGAACTCTGATCGCAGAACAATTGCCCCAGTTTTTTTTCATGCCAGGCGATCCCGTGTCGCTCGACCAGCGCGAGGAAATCTGCCGATGTGAACCGGGCCATCGACGACTTCAGAAAATGCGGGCTGCCCGAGGTGACGTAGTTGGCCGTTGTGGCGCCGATGTTGGTGAAATTGCAGCGCCCTCCGCCGGAGATCAGGATCTTGTTGCCGGGCCGCGGATTGTGCTCCAGCAACTCCACGCGCCGCCCGCGCAGGCCCGCCGACCGGGCACAGAACAGCCCTGCCGCACCTCCCCCAACCACCACCACATCCCAGTGTTCGCTCATTGCATGGAACGGCCGATTGCGCCGAACCCCGATGGAAGCCCAACCCAGCCCATGAAGGCGAACCCGGAGTTTGCCTGCGGAACTCTTCAAACCGGGACACCCCGCTCCGCCTTGCCTTTGCCCGAAAACTCCGTGTCGCCCTCACGCCTCACCCAACCGCCCCGGAAACGGACTACCCATGTGCCGAAGACCAGGACGACCGCTGGCCCTGTTCGCATTCTGGGGGATGACCGTGAGACACAGTCCCTACCGGAGGTGCGGGCCTCAGACGGTTTGTGTCGGAGAGTTTGGGTGGCTGCCTTCGGTTGGTTTGGGCGTTTGGGTGGCGTCAGAAGTTCGTGGCAACTCTGAGGGTTGGGCGCTGGCTCCAAAATTGCCGAGGTCTGCGAGGATGGACCGCTCAGGCGCTCTCCAGAATCTTCTTCTTGGTACTCTCGTATTCCTGCTCACTGACCACGCCCTCGTCGCGCAATTGCTTCAGGCGGCGAAGCCGTTCATCGAACGCCAATGTCTCATCGGGAGGCTTGTTGCCACCACGGATGCCCGCCTCATCCATCGCGTCCTTCAAAGCACCTCCGGCCATGCGTGACCACGGTTCGACATCGCGTCGCGCCTGTTCGGTGTCGAGGGTGATTCCCGAGCCTGCCAAGCCTGCTTTGCCAACGCCGGACAACAGGCCACCAGCGATCATCATCACCATGCCGATGACCGCTCGCAGCATCATTGAACGACCCCGTTCCGCGAAGTTGGTGAAGTCACCGAAGTGGGCTGCAGCCGACAGGAACGTGGAGAGAAAGCTGAGAATGCCGATGACGCTGACGACCCGGCCGAGGTGGAAGATCGCCTTCCGCTCCGGTGGTATTTGTCGTTGTGCCAAGGGGCTTTATCGGCTGAAGGGCTGGAGGTCGACCCGAGCGACTTCGGCTCCGCAGTACAGGCACACCGGGCGCTTGCCCATGAGCTTGCGGCTGCACTTCGGGCAGTCGGGTTTCACCTTGGTCACCTTGCCGTCGAGCTTGCCGTCCCGCATATCGATCTCCTGGAGCCGCTGGACGAGTTCTGCGTCGGTGCAGCCGTGCTTCTCCTTGAGGATCGTCCACAGCGCTTCGGTCAACATGAAGAGTTTCTCCACGTCGCACTGGATGAATTCGTTTTGGGTGCGGACGTCGGTCGCAGCCCGGGAAACGGATTCACCGTCATCGGGGTTTTGCCTGTCCATCAAGTGGACGGCACTGGCGAAAAGAACATCCTCAATCATGATTGTGTATCCTGTGGAATCGATCCAACACAGCGATTGTCGCGGCGTTTGGATGAGACCGTTCCAGTTTCAACGTTTTCAATAATTCCGCAAGGCAACCCTCCATGTGGGAGCGGGCCCATTGAAATGGTGTCCTGCAATTCCAACTGCCGGCCCATGGAGCGCAAAGCACCGAGATCGGGAAACCGAAAAAAAAGGGGTCAGGGAACCAATACCGATTTTGGATATCGTCATCGGAATACCTTCATCCACACCCTCCACGCCCGGATCACGGGTGTGCGCTTTTGAGCCGTTGCCGCCTCCGGTAGGGCCCGAGTCCCTCGGGCCGTCCGACACACCTCGCCCGACAGCCCCGGAATCGGACTACCCATGTGCCGGAGACCAAGACGACCGACAGCCCAGGCGCGCGTTCTGGGGAAGGACTGTGAGACACGGTCCCTATCGGAGGAGCGGGCCTCCGGCCCGGTGTGTTTTGGGGGTGGGCTGTCGGGTAGCGTTGGAAGTTTGCTGCAGCCCTGAGGGTAGGGCGCGTCTTCTGAAAGCGCCAAGGTCCGAGGGGGCAGCTCGGAGGTTTGTCCCGATCTAGGGGCGTTCGAGCAGTCCGGGGGATGTATGGGCGGCCTTCTCTCAGTAGTGGTATCTGAGCTGCGCAATCAGCAGATCGTTTGCGACCGCTTTGTACACCATGCGGTGCTCCCCGGTGATCCTTCGTGACCAGTAACCCGCCAAGGCATGCCGTAATGGCTCGGGTTTTCCGATACCTTCAAAAGGGTGGCGGGCCGTGTCCTTGATTAGGTCGTGGATCCTTCGGGTGATCTTCGGATCGGTCTGCTGCCAGAACAGATAGTCTTCCCAGGCTTGTTCGGCAAAGATGAGCCTCATGACCCGAGCGGGAGTTTCCTGACTTTCCCCTTCCCGCCCTCCAGCGAGTGAATGGCGGCCAGCAACCTGCGAGCATTCTCAGGGCTGCGGAGCAGATGAGCGGTCTCTTCCAATTCTTCGTAGTCGTCGAGCGACATCATAACGACGGCTTGATCGCGATTCCGAGTGATGATCACGGGATCCCGATCCCGACAAACTTGGTCCATCGTTGAGGCCAATCCCTCCCGAGCTGCTGTATACGTGATGGCCTTCATATGGACAGGATGATGTCCAGTAACGAATCGAAGTCAACAAGGAGGCTCGGGAAGAGCAGTGTCTCCTCCGGGCTGGTGCCATGAGGCATTCTTACCCAGCGGCGCTTTGGAGCCGCTGCCACCCCCGGTAGGGCCCGTGAGTAGGGGGTCAGTAGAGGGGTCAGTTCTTGATATTGTCTACTCCCCGCCCAGCTTCCTCCGGCGATACAAGAGATAGTTCAGATAATCGCGCCTCACCCGGATGAACCCATCGGTATCGGCCGAGCCGGGAAACGGTATCCCTTCGCTTCGCCGTTGACGCCGAGTCTCGTTCGGGTCTCATTTGAGTCATGCCGACATACATCATCAGTGAAGCCAAGCCCAAGTTGGGTGCTCTCGTGAAGCAGGCCTCCGCCGGCAAGACCATCTACCTGCTCAACGGCAAGGACATGGTCGCACTTGTCCCGGCCCATCCGACACACGAGGTGCCCTCCAACCTCGACGTTCCGTCGGTCAACCGCCGCTTGGCGGCCTCTGAACGGACTCCATCCGCCCCTTGGAATCGTGGAGATGCCGCACGCCTGGCCAAGCAGGTGCTCAAGACCAAGCCAGTTGAATGAACTTGGTTCGCCGCGAGGGATTCGTCACCGCCTTGCGTAAGGGCATCCTCTGGTATTCCACAGCACAGCAGGAACACGGTCCGGAAGCGGCCGATGCGCTGGCGCGACGATTTGCTGACGCCGTAGACGATACCATCGACAAGACCCTGCGACGGCCCGGTTCGGGAGTGGTTTGGCCGCATCGCCCGGGCTATCGGTTCTCCTTGGTCAAAAGACCGTTTGACCGTTGGCTGATTTTCTACCGTCAACCCGACCTGATGACCATCGAACTGGTGGATATCACCCGTGGGGAACGCGACCTGCCCAGACGAGTGAAATAACGCTGGGCAGGTCAGCCGAGTCATTCAGGAAAACTACTCACAGTAAAAGTAAAATGGAAAAGGGGTCAGTTCTTGATATTGTCTACTCCCCGCCCAGCTTCCTCCGGCGATACAAGAGATGGTTCAGGTAACCGCGCGTGCCCATCGCCAGACGTTCGGCGATCCACCCCACCGTCATCGTCGTTTCTGCTCGCAAGCGCGCCGCCAAAGCTATTTTCACTGGATCCGCCTTGGTCCGAGTGAGATCAGCTTCTTGCCACCGCCCCCGCTCCAACTCCTCCGCGATGATGAGTTCCGCCTGCGCCTCCGCCGTCTCCGCGCGCTCCTCGCCGTAATGCTCCGCCCCCATCCGCTCGCTCATTTGCGTCAACAACTCCTCCCGAAACGTCTCCTCGCCCAGACACCAGCCGCGCC
>CAMCYJ010000158.1 GCA_945883815.1 Akkermansia muciniphila
TCGAGGCGAACATCGCCGTCGTCAAGAACGCCCGACAACTGGCTCAGCAAGCCATGTCCATCGGCAAGCGATAAGCCTTTACTGAGACACTGCAATGGAAGCGCTTTCCGCACTCCGAATGTTCAACCCGGCCGCCCTCCGGGAGTCCCCTCTCGGCAAGGCCGGGACGGAGGCTCTGCAGAAGGCCGGGTTGGGAGATTTGGGGAAGCTCATTCCCGACTCGGAGATGGGGAAGCTGCAGCCCTTCAACAAGGCCTTCCCGAATGCGGCGCCGCTGCCCACGGGGATCAATCCGACTGGCATCCCTTCGTTGGGGAGAGTCACGGGGCGCGATGCTTTTGCCGACACCCTGGGCCGGTTTGTGGGCGATGTGGCCGACAAACAGGTGGCCGCCGGAGATTCGGTCCGAGGCTTGGTCACCCAGCAGGGAGTGCCACTGCACCAAGCCATGATCGCCATGGAGGAAGCGAGCGTCTCCTTCCAGTTGATGGTTGAGGTGCGCAACAAGCTTCTCGAGTCGTACCAAGAATTGATGCGGATGCAGGTCTGAGGATCAAGGGCCCTAAGTGAAGAACAACAGTTTCCAAGAATTATTGCAGCAATTGACCGCCGTCTGGAAGGAGATCGGCATCAACCAGCGGATCTCGATCGTCCTCGCCGGATTGGTCGTCCTGCTCGGTCTGACCGGCGTCGCGGTTTGGTCCAGCCGCGAAGACTACGCTGTTCTTTTCGGTAACCTTGCCGAAGCCGAGGCCTCCAAGGTGATCAATGCGCTCGATGAGGCCAAGGTGCCGTACAAGGTCCGGGGCGGCGGCAGCATCTCGGTGCCCGCCGACAAGGTGCATTCCCTGCGCATCCAACTGGCTGGCAAGGGGATTCCCGGTGGCGGCACCACGGGGTTCTCGCTGTTTGACAAGCCCAACTTTGGCATTTCGGACTTTGTGCAGCGGGTCAACTACCTGCGGGCCATCCAAGGCGAATTGTCTCAGACCATTTCACGAGTCGACGGTATCGAGTCCGCCCAGGTTATGCTGGTGATGCCCGAGAACCGTCTGTTGGTGGAGTACCAGAAGAAACCCAGCGCCTCGGTCTTCCTGAAGCTGCGGGGCAATGTGCCCATCCCGGCCTCGACGGTGAATGCCATCCGATTCCTGGTGGCCAATGCCGTTGAAGGACTCAATCCGGAAGGGGTCTCCATCACCGATAACATCGGCAATCTCCTGACCGAGACCTTCGACAACGATCCCATCACCGGGGCCACTTCGTCGCAGCTCAAGCAACGCCGCGAATACGAAAACTATCTGGCCAAGAAGGTGGAGTCGTTTCTGGTTCCCTACGTCGGCGGTCCGATGCGGGTCATGGCTCGTGTGTCGGTCGACCTCGATTACACCACCCTGCAGCGGAGGGAGACCAAGTACGATCCGGAGAGTCAGGTGAAGCGCACTGAAACGATCACCGACGAGCGGATCGACAATAGCACCTCGACCCTGGTGGGCGCCATCGGTGCACCGGGCGCGGCGACCAATGCCAACACGGACACCAACAGTCCGGCTGGCACTTCGCCGGTGACCAAGAACAACACCAACAAGAAGGTCACCCAGAACCAGTACGAGATCAACGAGATCACCACGACGCAGAACTATATCCCGGGTTCCACCAAGCGCCTTTCGGCCGCGGTTTTCATCCCCATCGAATACACCGTGACCGGGACCAACCGTGTGGCTACGCCCCGCAGTGCTGCTGAGATGCTCAAGATCCGACGGGCCGTCCAATCGGCGCTGGGCATCGTGGAACGGGGTGAGGCCGGACGGGTTGACGAACTGTCGGTCGAAGAAATCGCCTTCAACGACCAACCCTCCCTCGAGCTCACCCAGCGGCTCGAAAAGAGTGAGCGCCAGCGCATGTGGACAGAAATTGCGCGTGATTCTGTCTTTCCTCTCTTGGGCGTCGGTGTGCTCGCAGTTTTCTGGCGCATCTTCCAGAAGACCAGCATCGATGAGATCCCCATCGGAATTCCGATCGGTGCCGCTTCCGGAGATGGCGGATCCCAGATGGGCAACTTCGCCGCCGGCCTGAGGGCGGGGCCCGTCAGCGAAACCGATGAAGTGCAACCCTTCGTGATGACCGCCGACATGATGAACCAGCTCATGAAGGAGAATCCCAACAACATGACCCACGCGCTCCGCACCTGGATGACTCGCGGCGCCGAAAAATCGAAGTGATTCGCCATGCCCGCACCCGCCCCTGAGATCGTGGCTTCAAGCCCCGCCGATTTTGCCCGTCTGACACGGACTCAGAAAATCGCCATGCTTCTGGTGGTTTTGGGAGAAGATACAGCAATATCCTTTCTCCGGGTGCTTCAGCCCGACGAATTAGAGTCCATAAGCGCCGAGATGGCCAAGGTGGGAATGCTCTCCATTGAGATGCAGAACACCGTACTGAAGGAGTTCACCGATGTGGCCATCCACGCAAGCACCTCCCTGCGAGGCGGCTTTGATTTTACACAATCGATGTTGGAAAAGGCCTTGGGTATCTACAAGGCAGCCACGGTCATCAGCCGGGTACTGCCCACCCGCACACCGGTTTCCTCGATGACGCAAATCGTCGAGTTGGAGCCCCGGCAAATCTTCAATCTGCTCAAGTTCGAACAACCCCAGACGATCTCGCTGATCCTCTCCTACCTGCCACCCGAGAAGGCTTCCCAGTTGTTGATCATGCTCCGGAGCGATTTACGCGACCAGGTCATCGAGCGTCTGGCCACTCTCGCGCCGACCCCCATCGAAATCGTCGAGAAGGTGGTCGAACAGCTCAACCGCAAGCTCGGTACCCAGCATACGCGCGCTCTCAATCTGACCGGCGGTCTGAAGAGCGCGGCCAATTTGCTGAACTCGCTCGACAAGAACCTGACCAAGTCCCTCCTTATGAACATCGAGGAACGCAATCCGGAGCTCGGTCAGCAAATCCGTCAGAAGATGTTCACCTTCGAGGATGTGGCCACCTTGGAAACTCCGGTGCTCCAGCGGGTGCTGCGCGAGGTGGACCTACGCGATCTGGCGGTCGCCCTCAAGACGGCCAGCGATTCGCTCAAGGGAGCACTCCTCAGCGCGGTGTCCAAGCGCGCCGCCGAGACGGTGCAGGAAGAGATGAGCTTCATGGGACCGCTCAAGCTGCGAGACATCGAGGCGGCCCAGATGCGCATCATCGAGCTTGTTCGCAAATCCGAGGCCGAAAACGAAGGGCTCAGTTCATCTTGATCATGCAACCCAACCCCAATCTCAATTCGAACCTCATCGCGTTGGGCGAAGCTCTCCGCGAGGTTCAAATCGTCAAAGTCTCGCTCTCGGAATTGGAACGCAAATGGCGCCTGCGCGAGCAGGATGCCTACGCTCGGGGTGTCGCTGATGGTGAGCGAGCCCTGAGTGAACAACTCGTTCAGCAGCGCGCCGACCTGCGCCATATCCAGAATCGACTCTTCGTCCAGTTCGAGAACGCCATTCCCCAGGTGGTTCGGGATTGCGAGCAGGCGCTCATCGCCATCGCTTGGGAGACGGCCCGCAAGGTCGTCAACAGTGTTGAGATCACTCCCAACATGGTTGAGGCGGCCTTGGAGGAGGCTCTGGCATCGCTCCGCCAAACGGGCCGTGTCCGGGTGCAACTCCACGCCGAAGATCTGGCCCTGATTGAAGGGGTCAACAGTCCCGTCCTACTGAAGGAACTGGGTGGCGAGCGCATCCACTTCGAGGTGTCCTCGGAGGTCGGGCGCGGTGGTTGCCTGGTGTACACCGATTTTGGGACAGTGGATGCACGTCGGGAAGTGAAGCTCGAGTTGCTGAGGCAATCGATGGAATCATGAACCCGCAAGGCACATCGCCGGGTCAGCGATTGGGAGGCATCTTGGAGCGGGTGCGTAGCACTCGTGTTATCGAGAATCGCGGGCGGGTCGTCCAACTGATCGGCTTGGTCATCGAGAGCGAGGGTCCTCTTTGTGCTGTGGGAGAACTGTGTCGGATCGAGGGCGCCCACAAGAAGGGTGACGCGTTGGCCGAAGTGGTGGGCTTTCGTCAGGGTCGCGTGCTCCTCATGCCGCTGGCGGAGACCCATGGCATTCACCCCGGATCCGAGGTGGTTGCCCTGGGCCACCCGTTGGAGGTTCCCGTGGGGCCGGATTTGTTGGGTCGCGTGCTCAATGGATTGGGGGAGCCCATTGATTCGCTCCCACCCGTGAAGCCGGTGTTTCGGGCCCCCTGCATGGCTCCGCCACCTCATCCGTTGCAGCGGCGCCGAATTCGCGAGGTGTTTGGCACCGGGATCAAGGCACTCGACACGCTGATCCCCGTCGGCCGTGGGCAGCGTCTGGGAATCTTCGCCGGATCGGGCGTCGGAAAATCCACGCTTCTGGGAATGATGGCCGCACAGGCTGAGGCCGACGTCAATGTCATCGCACTGATCGGTGAGCGTGGTCGTGAGGTCCGCGAATTCCTCGAGAAGGATCTTTCGGAAGAGGGGCGCGCCAAGTCGGTGATTGTAGTGGCTACATCCAATGAGCCGGCCTTGACCCGACTCAAAGGGGCCTACTCGGCCATGGCTATCGCCGAGTATTTCCGAGACCAGGGCAAATCGGTCCTCTTGATGATGGATTCGGTGACCCGTTTTGCCATGGCGCAGCGGGAGATCGGACTCGCCGTGGGTGAGCCTCCGGCCACCCGAGGTTACACGCCCAGCGTCTTTGCTCTGCTGCCTCAGTTGCTCGAACGGGCCGGGTCCGGACAGAACGGGGCCATCACTGCGTTCTTCACGGTTTTGGTCGAGGGAGACGACATGAATGAGCCGGTGGCAGACACGGTTCGAGGTATTCTCGACGGGCACATCGTGCTCGACCGAATGCTGGCCCAACAGAACCACTATCCGGCCATCGACGTGCTTCAGAGCATCAGTCGTCTCACCCGGGATTTGTGCTCCG
>CAMCYJ010000159.1 GCA_945883815.1 Akkermansia muciniphila
TTGCAGATGCGGAAGAGGAAGGTGATGCCGCAGCCGAGGGATTGGTATTGGTACGATGTGGGGCGCCACTTGCGGCTGGTGTCTCCGAGTAAGGCCAGGGTGATGGGGCTGACGCCGTATTTGTCGAAGATGCGGTAGTGGTAGATGAACAGGCGCTTGGGCAAATCGGGGTCATAGTGCATCTGGACCTCGATGTGGAGGTAGAGCCATTGATCGGTGCCATCGAGGAGGCGGACTTTGAGAAGTTTGTCGACCCGCTTGGCCCCGATTTCGGAGGCCGGGGTGATCTCGAGGAGTTCCTGCTCGAGTGATTCTGGCTCGATTGACCAATCGATGCCGGCGGCGACCTCGGGAAAGGTGACCTCGAGGAAGGACCGGGTGAGCTTTTCGACGGTGACTTTCCAGGGGCTGTCGTGATTAAGAGCGTCGGCCATGTCCCTAGTTATTCGCTCGGCCGCGGGCGAACCTTTCACCGACGAAGCAGTTTGCCGGGCGGGAGCGGGCGTCCCCCCGCGGCGGGGTCCCACCTATTTACACAAAAGGTGCCATAGAATCATATTGGCGGGCTGGCTAGCCGGTCTGCGGGGGATGGATTGGGCAGGCCGACGGTTGTGCCGCCCGCCGGCAGGGCATGGGGTTGGGGGCGCGCCCCTGCCGGGGCGCTGGGGGAAGAAAGGTGGGGCGCTTTCTCAGAAAGCGCCGAGGAAGGTGCGAAGCCGCAGTCGGTAGGTATGGTGTCTCACCGTCCGTTCCCTGAGCTACCGGGTGAGGCGGGGATGGCCCGAGGGACTCGTGCCCTATCGGGGGGGGCGTTGGTTAAGGGCTTGGCTTTTTGGAGACCGCGCTGGAAGGTTGCAACAGCTTGATCGGCTTCAGGGGAGCAGGTGGGCTTGGGAAAATTGTGCGATGTCCAAGGTGTTGCGTGTCTTCGATGCGATGTCGGGTGCGGTCTTGCTACTGATGGCTGTGCTGGCGCCATGGATGCTCGGTGCCACGACTCGGGAGACCATCTGGGCGCTCAATGGTCTGGGCTTCTTGTTGGGAGGCTTGTGGATCGTCCAACGTGTCATCCGCTCCAGAGCCAGTTCGGTTCGAAAGCCTCCGGTAGCGTATCCTAGAGCCCAATGGCCGATGGCTTGCGTCTGGGGTTTGGTGATCTTGTTGCTCAGCTACGTGCTGTGCAGTGCGTTGAATCCCAAAGCGATCCTTCAGTACACCTTCACTCCAGGGTATGCCGGCGCGACAGGCGTCGATATCGAGTACCTCGAATTCATCGAATGGTTGCCTCAGTCCCTTTCTCGGGACCGGACGTTGCGGGCGTTTTGGAAGTATTTGGCCATCGTCCTGAGCTTCGCTGCGGCTCGCGATTGGCTGATGGGAGCCTCCCGGCGTGAACGCCGGTCCGATGACGGCACTCCTCGGTTTCCCGGCGATCGCATGCAATGGCTGCTCTGGACGCTGGCCATCAACGCGGCGGCCGTATCCCTGGTCGGCATGTTGCAGCGCTTGGATGGAGCCGAGAAGCTCCTATGGACTTTCTCCAACTACTTCAACGGGGGCCATGGGGCCTTCGGACCGTTCCCCTATCGAACCAATGGCGCGCAGTACCTGAACTTGATGTGGCCGCTCACCTTGGGATTTTGGTGGGTGCTGCGGCGCAGGAATGTTGCCCGGCGCTCGGCATCGCATCGATCGGGTGGCGATCCGCATGTGTTGCTCTTGGTGTTGGCGGCCTTGACCGCCGCTGGGGTGGTGGTGGCGAACAGTCGCGGTGGTTTCCTGGTCTTGGTGGGTCTGTTGGTGGCGGTGTTCGCCCTGATGATGTTTTGGTCGAAGCGCCAAGCCGGGTTCAAGCTCGGCGTGGCAGCGGCTATTTTGGCGGTCTTGGGCGTCGGAGGATGGTTGGGAGGCGAGGCGATGATGGCCCGGTTCCGGTCGGAGGATTTGGGCCACATGAGTGGCCGAAAGCTGATTTACGAGGACACGGCCCGGATGGCACAGGATTTCGCGCTCTTCGGATCCGGGGCTCAGACGTTCGCCCCGTTGTATTACTTCTATCGCAAGAAAGATCCGGAGTGGAATGCGTACGTCCACGATGATTATCTCGAAACCCGGGTCACTTTTGGCACGGTGGGTTTTGTGATCATCTTGATGATCTTTCTGGGGCTTTGGCTGGTACCGTTTTTCGGCAACGGCATTCCGGCGCCGCCCGAATTCTTCCTCCTGATCGGGGTGGCCATGGTTGGCATCCTGACCCATGCCAAGTTCGACCTTCCCTTCCAGATTTATAGTCTTCACTTCCAATTCGTGCTGCTCTGCGCGGTGCTGACCTCGCTGAAGTGGCAGGGGCGGTAGTCGTAGGTCTGGAGAGCGGCAGACGCTCATGCGGCACTTCGGATGGTTACTCACGCCCGGTTCGGTAAACCCTAGAGTTGCTGCGTCGGATCGCTGCCCCCACACTGGGGCTACTTAGTTTTTCGGAAACGCCATGTCTTCTTCCAAGAAAGCCCTAGTCACCGGAATCACCGGCCAAGATGGTTCGTACCTCGCGGAGCTGTTGCTCGAGAAGGGGTACGAGGTGCACGGCATCATCCGCCGGGCCTCCACGTTCAACACGTCGCGGCTGGATGGGATTTATTCCGATCCGCACAGCCTCAAGCACAACTTGCATTTGCACTACGGCGACTTGGCCGATGGCAGCAACTTGTCGCGGTTGATCGGCAAGATCCAGCCGGCCGAGGTGTACAACCTGGCGGCCCAAAGCCACGTGCGGGTGAGTTTCGACGCGCCGGAGTACACAACCGACATCACCGCCACCGGCACGGTGCGCCTGCTCGAGGCGATTCGCGAGGTGGGCATCCAGCCGCGGTTCTACCAGGCCAGTTCGTCGGAGATGTTCGGGCTGGTGCAAGAGGTGCCGCAGAAGGAGACCACGCCGTTTTACCCGCGCAGTCCGTATGGGTGCGCCAAGGTGTACTCGTACTGGGTGACGGTGAATTACCGTGAGAGCTACGGGATGCACGCGAGCAATGGCATCCTCTTCAACCACGAGTCGCCGCGGCGTGGCGAGACGTTCGTGACGCGCAAGATCACGAGGGCGGTGGCTCACATCAAGCTGGGTCTGCAAGAGAAGCTGTTCATGGGCAACCTGGATTCGCGGCGCGACTGGGGCTACGCGAAGGAGTACGTGGAGGCGATGTGGCTGATGCTGCAGCAGCCGGAGCCCGACGACTACGTGATCGCGACGAACGAGACGCACACGATCCGCGAGTGCCTGGAGGTGGCCTTCGGCCGCGTGGGCCTGGATTGGCAGAAGTACGTGGAAATCGACCCACGCTATTACCGCCCGGCCGAGGTGGAGCTGCTCATCGGCGATGCGTCGAAGGCCAAGCGCAAGATGGGCTGGGAACCGAAGACGAAGTTCAAAGACCTCATCGAGCTGATGGTTGACGCCGATTTGGCAGACCTCCGCAAGTAACCCTTCAACCAAAGGGGTCGGTCCTCACTTTTGACACAAAAGGTGCCATAGCAACATATTGGCTACCCGGCTGCCCTATCCGGGGGTGGATGGATTGGTCAGGCCAGCGGTTGTGCCGCCCGCCGGCAGAGGAGGGGATAGGACGCGCGCTCCTGCCGGGGCGCTGGGGGGAGGAGGTGGGGCGCTCTCTTCGAAAGCGCCGAGGGCACGTGCGGCCGGCTCGGGGATCGGAGCCCTACCTAGGGGGGGGCTGAAAGCGCCGTGGGCCGTGCCGCATCATCCGTTCAGGTGCATCGCGCCGCAGCAATGAGCCGCTGCAACTTCTCGGAATCTTTTTGTCCCGGTGAGGTTTCCACTCCGGAAGACACATCCACAGCGAAGGGGCGGACCTGACGGATCGCTTCGGCGATATTTTCTGGTTTCAGGCCCCCGGCCAGGATCAACGGGTGCCCCAGTTCTCGGGCCTGGACGGCGAGGTTCCAATCGAAGCGGGCACCAGTGCCGCCAGCCGCTCCAGGAACATAGGCATCCAAGAGCCATGCATGGGCAGACTCCCGGTATGCGGGCAACCGTTGCAGCGTTTCAGGCCCTTGGACTCGGAAAGCTTGGATCACCCGTGCCTGTCCCCGGAGCGACAGTCCAACGTCCGGAGCTTCGTCTCCGTGGAGTTGAACCGTATCGAGTCGCGCTTCGGTGAGGGTGGCTCGGATGAGTGCGGGGTCGGCGTTGACGAAGAGCCCAACGCAACTCACGAACGGAGGCAGGTGCCGCGTGATAGTAGCGGCCTGCCCCGGCTCAATGAACCGGGGCGTTCCCGGAACGAAGACAAAGCCCAGCGCATCGGCGCCGGCGTCGATGGCAGCCCACGCATCTTCCTCTCGGGTGATGCCGCAGATCTTGATGCGCAGGGCCATGGTTTGAGGACTAGAACTGGCGATCGGTGACTGCGCCCTCGCTGGCCGAGCTGACCGTGGCCGCATACTTCGCCAGAACCCCGCGGGTGTAATTTGGCTTGGGCTGCTTCCAGGCCTTCAGGCGGGAGGCCAATTCTTTGGCCGGGATGCCCAGGTTGATCTCGCGCTTCTTGGCGTCGATGGTGATCGAGTCGCCGTTCTTGATCACGGCGATCGGGCCGCCGTCGAAGGCTTCCGGCGTGGTGTGGCCGATGACGAAGCCGTGGGAACCGCCGCTGAAGCGACCATCGGTGATCAGGGCGACCTCCTTGCCGAGTCCCTTGCCCATGATGGCGCTGGTCGGGGAAAGCATTTCGCGCATGCCGGGCCCGCCCTTGGGGCCTTCACCACGGATGATGACCACGTGCCCGCTCTTCACCTTGCCGCCCAGGATTCCCTGAAGGGCCTTTTCTTCATTCTCGAACACGATGGCTTTGCCGCTGAAGGTCAGGCCTTCCTTGCCCGAGATCTTGCCCAGCGCACCGCCCGGGC
>CAMCYJ010000160.1 GCA_945883815.1 Akkermansia muciniphila
GGCCCATCGGTCTCCCGCCGGATGAAAACGGACCACCGCTGGGCCCGCGCTGGCTTCGGAGGGAGCGTCGGGGGGCACCTCCGGAATCACGGACCATCCAGTAGGCGGGTCGAACCGGATCAACTCCCATTGAAACTCGTCCTTCCAGGCAATCCACCGCCCATCCGGCGACCACTGGATGGCAGTACCAGCACCTGCGTACTCCGCCAGAGGAGTCTCGCTCGACCAGTCCCAGAGGCGGGACCGGCCATTGTACCCGGTTGAAAGCACCCAGGCCGAGTCGGGCGAGAAAGCGATGCCAAAAATCCCGTGATCCTCCTTCACCAACCGCTTCACCGGTATTTGATGACGATCAAAGCGACCGATGAATATCTGCATTTCTGAGCAAACCTGCAGAAGATCTCCATCGGAATTCCACGCCAGCACCTGCACCGATTCACTGGCGGGGAGCTCCATCTTCCGTTCCACCCGGGCCGAATCGAGATTGGCGAAGCGCACAATCGGATTGGTGGCGTTGATGGCCGCGGCCCAGCGCCCGTCGGAGCTGACCACCAGATCGTGCGGGGGCACTCCGACCGGGACATGGCGGACCGCCCCCGGGTGAGCGATGGGCATGAGGTCGAACGAATCGTCAGCCCGCCCCGCCAGCAGCCAGCGACCATCCGGAGTGAACTCGCGACCCAGGTACTTGGGATCCAATCGTATCTGGAGCACCGAGTGCCCCTGGGTTCGGGACACCACGTGCAGCCGTTCCGCAGAATCTCGGACCAGCAGCCAGCGACCGTCAGGGCTGACCGAACTGATGAACTCCAAGTTCAGACCGGGCACCGTCGGTGGGAGGGATGGAGCGCGGGCCCCGCCCCGTATCGGAATCCCCTCGATCCATCCGTCGGTGCCCACCCGGAACAAGTGGCGCAGTTCTGGATCGAAGATGCCTAAGGTGTGGGAAGTCGAACCCACGGGCCATCGCCGCGGTTGCGCCCCATCGAGTCGCGAAGGCGGACGCCACGGGGTTTTCTCGGATGCCAATTCGGGCACCAGCAAGGCACTGGCGACCAACTCCCGGAGTTCTGGTTGCGCGGCGCGCAGGGCAACGGCCTCGCGCAAAGTGGCCAGCGCCCGGGACCGCTTGGCCGGGGCGTCATCATTGAGAATATCCCGAGCCCGGCTGAGAAGAAGGGCTACCTGCTGAGATTCGGACTCTTGTCGGCGGTCTTGAGCCTCACGAGAGCGGGATCGCAGTGCGGCCATCACGCCAACACTCACCACCCCCATCACCAGAACAATGATCGTGGCGCGAAGGAGAAATCGTTTTCGACGTTCCCGGGCCCGCAGTTGGCGAACCGATCGGCCTCCGCGCAGGAGCAATAGCTCATCCCGCAATTCGGAGGCATCGCGATGGCGTCGCGCCGGTTCGCGGGCCCCGAGGCGAAGAATGATCTCCTGAAACTCCCACTCGACGATGTGTCCTGGCTGGATCCACTCGTCCGGGGTCAAAGGGTAGTCTGCCAGACGTTGCCCGGTGGCGATCTCATACAAGACCATTCCGAGGCTGTAGAGATCAGCCGCAGGGAGTCCGGGACCCTCCGGAGCGATGTATCCGGCGGTACCCACGCAACTGGATCCCTCTCTGGCCTCGCTCACCAGCCCCACATCCGCCAGACAGGCCCGGCCGCGCAGAAATATGATGTTCGAGGGTTTGATGTCCCGATGCACCAGACCTGCCCTGTGGAGGGCCTCCAGAGCATCGGCCATGGCCAGGCCTACCTCGACACACTCTGCGATTTGCAGGCGGCCCCGGGTGATCAGGTCTGTGCGCAGAGTCCGTGCCTGATAGGCACCCACACCCGGAGCAGAAGGTTGAGCTGCATAATCCGAGGCGACCACCGCAGGTGAGGCAACCGGATCGGCCAGCTCCATCACCGAATAGAAGAAACCCGATCCTGCATCACAGCCCACCTGAAGGATGGGGACCAAGCTCGGGCAGGTTCGTGAAATGGGTTCGTAGCGTCGAACGCCCTCGAACTCCCGATTGAACGGCTGATCGCTCTCAAAGGACGAACGGCGAATCACCTTGATGGCGCGTGCTGTCCCCAGAACCGTTCGCCCCAGCCAGACTTCCCCGTAAGCGCCAGAGCCGATCACCTCGATCAACTCATGATCTGGTATCACCGGAATCCCACTTTGCGGATCGCCCTGAGCCATGAATCTCCTATTTTGGGTCCTCTTCTTGTTTGAGCTTTCCCAATTCTTCCCGAAGCAGCTTACCCACCCGATGCTTGGCCACATACACAGCCATTGCCGAGGTCTGAAGGTTAGCGACCACCGTAGAAATCGGGACGTCTCTCAAAACATGCATCTCGTAGATCAAGTACTGCTTCTCGGAAACCAGCTCCCGCACATGTTGCAGTGCCTTATTGATGAGATAGCGCTCCCATTCTGAGGCCCAAAGCATATCCAGCTCGGGCCGTTTCGAATCTGGATGATCCGTCACTCCAGTTTCGCTCGAATCCTCAAAAGGCGGCACCTGCGAAATGATCCGATTCCAGCGATTCTGTTTGCGGAGTCGGTCCACCATCCTTCGCCGAACCAGCGTCAGCAGCCATGCCTTGAAACCGCCTTTCGAAGGATCGTACCGGAACTGTGGCATTTGCTTGGCCACAGAGATCATGGTTTCTTGAACCACCTCTTCTGCCTCAATCTCTGATAGCCCCGCTTTGAGACAAAACGAGTAAATCAAGCGCCAGTAGGTATCGAAGAATTCTCTCCATCCCTCCTGATCCTCCTGATCCTTTAAGCGCAACAAAAGGCTCTGCCTTGTCGCAAAAAGAGCCGGATCGTCGAAGGATTGAGACATGGTTGGGCTGTTTAAATATTTTTTACATCCACTTTTAGGTATTTAAAACAATTTCTTTCCGCCCCAGTTCTTCAAAAACGGCACTCGATGCACATCAAGTTCCGCCTTCCGCCTTGATTCGGGGACCTGTAACCTCCGACATGCTATTTTCTGAACTGGGGCTGCAACCGGCGATGCTCGATGCCGTTGCAGAGCTCGGTTACAAAGAACCGACGCCCATTCAGGCTGGTGCCATCCCTCACATTCTTGAAGGCCGCGATGTCATCGGATCGGCACAGACTGGAACCGGTAAAACGGCTGCTTTTGCACTGCCCATACTCAGCAAACTGGCTTCACATGCACCTGGACCGCGATGTCTGGTGCTCGAGCCCACGCGTGAATTGGCTGTGCAGACCTTCGAGAACTTCGAAAAGTTCGCCAAGTTCACCAATCTGCGAATCGGTCTGATTTACGGCGGCGTTGGTTATGGCAAACAGCGCGACGACCTCAATCGCGGCATGGATGTCATTGTAGCCACGCCCGGGCGACTGCTCGACCACCTCGGTGAGGGCGCGGTGCGTTTGGATGGGGTCCAATTTCTGGTTCTTGACGAGGCGGATCGGATGCTCGACATGGGATTCCTCCCAGATGTGCGCCGCATCGTGCTCAAGTGCGGCAAAGATCGTCAGAGTTCCCTGTTCTCGGCCACCATTCCCCCGGCAATCGAAACGCTGATCACCTGGGCGATGCGGGACCCAATCACCATCGAGATTGGTGCACGCCGTTCCGTCGCCGACACGGTGAAGCACGTCCTCTACCCGGTGGCAGAGCTTCAGAAACCCGCCCTCTTGGTCTCACTGCTGGAGAGAGTTCATTGGGAAAGCGCCATCGTCTTCTGTCGGACACGACGCGATGCCGACACAGTTGACGCCTTGCTTCGGCGCAACAATCACAAGGCGGCCGTGATTCATTCGGACCGTTCCCAGAAAGATCGGGAGCAGGCCCTGGAGGGTTTCAAAAGCGGGAAATACGAAGTTCTCGTGGCCACTGACATTGCAGCACGGGGACTCGACATCGCGGACGTCTCGCATGTCATCAATTACAACGTGCCGGAGCATCCCGAGGACTACGTTCACCGGATTGGCCGAACCGGTCGCGCGATGAGTTCGGGCGATGCATTGACCCTGTTCTGTGCGGGTGAAGCAGCCCAGGTAGCTTCCATTGAGCGCTACATCGGCAAGAAGGTAGAACGCGTAAAGCTCACGGACTTTCCCTACACTTACACAGCCTTGTTCGATGAGGACAAACTGGGTCCCGCAACCGGTCGCAAGACCCTGGGGGCGCGGATTGGTAAGGGTTATTTCTTCGGCCCCTCGCGACGACGCTGATTTCAGCAGCTTGAGCGGATACTGCGCCTCTCTAACTTCATCGAGTGGTAATTGCGGCGAGTGGTTCGGTGTGACGACACCCAAAAGAGTCGATACGGTTTGCGGTGAGTTTGGAGTTTGAATAGAGGCCAGGGTTTAGCGCAGCAACTTTCCGATCCCCAGAAGGCTATCGTCTCTCAGTTTAGCATTGGATCGACAGAGTCGACCGACACTCCCTATCTGTTTCCAACTTTCTGGGCCTGCGGCTGGCATTTGGGATTTTTCACAACCGCTGAACTTTGCTTCCGAGGGCTCTTGAATTAGACTTGTTGTCCCCTCACCCCACGACATCGACGCGGAGATCGCGCAGGGCCATGAGGCCTGGCAGAGGCACAGCCCGGATAGGGCGTGCCCCGCTGCGGCGACGAGGACCAAATCGTTCCCGGTACCGCTCGAACACCTCGTCTACAAACCCCTTCGACCCCAGCACCACCCCATCGGTCAGGTGGCGAATCCTCAAGCGCAGCACCTCCCCGGCGCTCAATTGTCCTCCCTCCCTCAGCGCCGCCCGGATCGTCTCTCGATCCAGCGCCCGCTTCTTGCTGTGCCCCGACTCCCCGGAGCGCAGCAGCAGTGCTGTGCGGTATTCAGCTGAAGCCTCTGACCATGTCTTGCCCCTCAAGAAGCTCATCAACCC
>CAMCYJ010000161.1 GCA_945883815.1 Akkermansia muciniphila
CGTGGCTCGGGCCTTGGCCTTGGGGTCGTGGGTCGCCGCATAAGCAAAGCACTCGCCGGCCCCGTACATCGCGGTCCAGAGGCCGTCGTTGTCGGAGTCATCGGGAGCGGCTGTCGACCGATCCGCCGGAGTCTTCAGCGGGGCTTCGGCGGTGAATCCATACGAGGTACGGCGAATGTACTGATCGATCTCGCGCTCATAATGCTCGGCCTTTTGGGAGAGGTTCATGGGCTGATGATCGATGCAGCCCACACCGTTGGACGTGGCGAACCAAGCGCGACCTTCGGCTTGAACCCAGGCCTGAGACACCGCATCGGATGGCAGCCAACGCGGCCCCTGACGGTATTGAAACTCGGTGCCGTTCCAGCGAATCACTCCGCGGGACGTCGTGAACCAGACCTCACCCGCAAGACCCGCAGCGATCCCAGTAAACTCGTTCCACGGCAGTCCGTCTTTGCCCTCGAAAAAACGCCACCCTTTCGGTGTCCGGCACCCCACCCCGGCCTTGTTGGCAAACCAGAGTTGCCCCGAGGCATCGACGGCGACGCCCAAAACCGACCGCACCGCCCAAGCCCGATCACCCGCGTCGACGATGGATTCGGGCTCCCAACCCGAGGCGGTCCGACGGACCAATCCATGACTGGAGGCGGCCCACCACTCCCCATCGCGAGTCACTGCCACCTGGGCGAGGGTCCACGACTCCGGCCAAGGTTCCCGAGTCCATTTCCCAGATTCCCAGCGGTCCAATCGGTGGGTGGAGACCACCAGGAACCCCTGCCCCACCGGCAGCACTTGGATCACCGAAGAGGGGCGGACATCGGCGGTGATCCACTTCCCCTCGGCATCCGGAAACGAGAATAAATCCCTCGGCCCTTGCGGCACCGCTGCAAAGGTTTGCCAGCGTCCTTTCTGGTACTGGTACCAAGTACCCTGACCATAGGCCAGAACCGATCCGTCGGGGCCGGCAACGATGAGCGACACCGGCCCCTGGGGCGCGCCCGGATCGGCGGTGAAATGCCTCGAGAGCTCTTGCCGAAACGCCTGCGGTGCGGGCGCCGGAACCTCCTGGACCGAAGCTCCCAGCGCCGCTGCGCAATAAATCCAACCCCATGCCAACGCGAGTAACTTCATGAAATATTCAGGCCGACGCGCCGGAGGAATGAGCGATTCGATTCTCAACGAACCGACCGCACCGCTTCCGCCAACTCCCGGACAAATCCACTCACCCGCTCCACCAGGTCCGCCGATTTTCCGTGCTCAGCAATCCGGTTGACGATGGCGCTGCCCACGACAATGGCCTCGGCGTGTTGGGCCACCTGGCGGGCCTGTTCGGCATTGGAGATGCCGAAGCCGACCGCGATGGGCAACGGGGAGTGGGCGCGGATCTTGTCGGTCATCATCGCGATGGTATCGCTGACCTGGCTTTGCATGCCGGTCACGCCCTCGCGGCTGACATAGTAAATGAACCCACGCGCCCGGGGTGCGATCAATGCGATGCGGGCATCCGGGGTGGTCGGAGCAATCAGATACACCGGGCTCAATCCAGCCGAGGCCATGAGCGATTCATAGGTCTCCGATTCTTCGGGCGGCAGATCCAGAACCAGCAATCCATCCACACCGGCAGCGGCCGCATCCCGAATGAACCGCTCCACTCCCACGCGGTGCAGCAAGTTGAAATAAATGTAGAGAACGATGGGGATTTGTGACTCCTTGCGAATCTCGGCGATGGTCGCCAAGACCTTGGGTGGCGTGGTGCCACTCTCCAAGCCACGTTGAGCGGCCAATTGGTTCACGATGCCGTCGGCCAACGGATCGCTGAAAGGAACCCCCAGTTCCAGAACGTCGACTCCGGCGGCATCAAAGCCCAACGCCAGACGACGCGTGGCCTCGAGGTTCGGATCACCGGCCCCGATGTAGACCACCAACCCCCGTTGACCGGCCGCCTTGAGGGCAGCGAAGCGTTGCTCGATGCGGTTCATGGCCGAGACGTTGGGACGGGGCCGGGAGGCGAGGCAAGGTGAACTTGCTGAAACAGGGCTGGATACCGCGGAACCCAGCCCTGAATGGACACAGCACTGGAAAAATCAGCCCTGGGGACACTGGGTCTCGACCCAACGCACGGCATGGTGGAGCAATGAAATGGCATCGCGGATCTGGAGCTTTTGTTTGATGCGCCCCCGATGGACATCCACCGTTTTGGGGCTGAGGTGGAGGGTCCCTGCGATTTCTTTGGTGCTCTTGCCATTACCGATGTGCTGGAAAACCTCAAACTCCCGGTCCGACAACCTCTCGATCGGAGAGTTCGAACCACGTGGCCGTCGGCCGATGGCGGCATCGACCAATCGGGCCGATATCTGGGGGCTCACGAAAGATCCACCTGACAAGATCAGTCGCATCACCTCCACGAGTTTCTCCAAACTGGCCGCCTTCATCAGATAGCCCCGGGCTCCACAGCGCAGCGCGCGCTCGGCGTAAAAGGTCTCGTCATGCATGGACAGCACCAAAATGGGCAACGCCGGAACCAGCGCGTGAATGTCCTTGAGGAATTCAATGCCGTTGTGGCCTGGAATCGACATGTCCGTGATCATAATGTCGGGATGAGAGCCTTGAATGGCTGAAATCGCTTCGGCCGTGGATCCCACTGCTCCACAAACCTCCAGATTTTCTTCCCGATTGATGATGCTGATCAGGCCTTCTCGGGTCACCGGATGACCATCCACCAAAAAGACACGGCATTTTGGGATCGAAGACGGAATGATGGCCCGGGTGCGGGTTCGCCGGGTTACGCGTTTGCAGCGGCGAGAGTTTTTGGATTTTTGGGTGTTCATGGTTTTCGGTGTTCCTGGGCAACAACACCGGGTCGGTACACCCGGCATTCCTCAAACGCGAACGTCTGGGAAGTGGTTCACCCTAACAAAAACTCCGGGCACGTCGCCTGAACGTTCAATAGGGGATTCCCTCACCTCCTCTAAGGCGGAACGATTCAATTGGATCGGTCGTGCCGGCTGCATCTTCTTCCTCAAGAGCTTCGTTGTTCGCTCGTTTCGGGCCTCACTTGGGCCTCAACGTTGGGCCTCAAGCACGAGCCTCAGCTTGACCCGCGCCTCGCTCTCGCCTCGTCTTGCGAAAGAATCCCCCGCGCCATCTCTTTCCTACCAACTGAATCGTTGGATAAGCCGATAATCGTGTAAATGTCACACTATGGAATGTAATGGTTTTAATTTATAAAAATCAGTTTAAAAACTGACCATTTAGTCAATCTGACTCCAGCATGCTCTGGTCGCAGGTGAGTCAATCGCCGTCGGAGGCGTAGTTTTCTCGGTCATGGCAGGTCGCGAGTCTGCGCCGTTCCGGAATCCCCGGAAAGCTGCCGGTTTAAAAATCCACGGTTTTCCGTGTCCAGGGAGTGTTTTAATCCAGAATGAGCGCCAGCATATCTTCCTTCCTCAAATGGTGCCAGAATGCGTTCAAGATCAAATACATCAGACCAAAATCCATTGTCACAATGACAACGAACAAGAGGCAAATCGTCGGGGCGTTGAGCTTTTGGAAATGGTGGTTTTCAAACTAACAAGTTTTGCCGGTTTTCACGCCGTCGGAGACAGTCGTGAAGCTCGGTATCGCGGCAGGACCCCAATTTTTTACTCGGCTGAAGCTTTACCGAAGGCGCGGCACCTTCCATACTGGGCGTGTTGAAACTTGAAATCTTCACCCTCTGTGATTCGGCCGTCGACTACGGCGGCAAGGTTTGCATTCTAGGAGCCTTCGATTCGGTGGCTGCAGCCGAGGCCCCGTACACCGTGACCCACTGTGCCGTCGTCGCCCGAATGCGCTTCCATCGGATAGAGGAGGGCAACCACAAGCTGCGAATCACCTTGGCCGATCAAGATGGAAAAATGATCATGCCGAATGTCGATGCTCAAGTCGGGGTGCGTTTCGCCGAAAAATCCCAAAGCGCCACCTTCAATCTCGTGATGCAAATCAACGGGTTGAAATTAGACTTGTTTGGAGAATATACAGTGGATCTAGCTGTAGATGGTGTGCATCAAGGTTCTTTACCCTTGTATTTTGGTAAAACGCCTCAGGCAACAGCTGCAGAATCCGAATCCGGAGTTTGATAGAGCAAGCCACTGCTGAAGCATTATTTATATATTGAACAACGCTCTTGCCTCTGGCAGGAGCTTTTTTTATCCAATTGAGTTTTACGGTTTTCTGAATTTTGATACAGCCGTATCCCCTACTTACCGGTCGAGCCATTGATCGGTGGTCTTGACGAATTCGAATTTTCCCAGAGATACATCATGACTGTTTTTGCCCCTGATTTCGCATCTTAAAAATGATATTATATTTATAATATAAAATTACTTGTTGAATGCACACTAATTCGTTTTATATAAAACGATTTTAAAATCATACATTGAATTTAAGACCTATAGTGACCGGCAAAAATAAAAGTCATTAAAGCGATATATTTTAGTGGCCCCCTGCGATTCTATAAATCTGCAATTCAATCAATAGACCGATCCCCGGACGCCCTGTGCGAGTTGATCGACGGCGGCCAACGGTTGAGCCAGATGGCACAAAGATCCCACGTCTCCATGCCGCATCACTCCCCTGCCAACGCTCTGCTCTGCCAACGCCCGCAGCCAGACAACTCATGAGAACACCCCGAGGTCAAAAAACTCAGACACCGAAGGCTCATGGGTCTGCGCGGCTCGAGCTCCGGGACTCACCCATTCCCTCGAAATGGACGACAGCTTCGGCAGGCATGTAACCGATGGGTTGACTCCTGAATCTGGTCCCAGGCGGCAGAGGAGGAGATTCCCTGAGAGCCTGTCTGAAAATGGGGAGGGGTTCTGCGGCTGGGGAATTCTGGGTTGGGCA
>CAMCYJ010000162.1 GCA_945883815.1 Akkermansia muciniphila
TTCGCCTCGAATGCCCGCGAGGAGGCAATGAGGTCCACCATCTCCTCGTGGACATTGACGTTGGGATACCGGACGTATCCCCGGGGATCCGCGTCGGGATGATCCGGTTTGAACACCTCACGAAATGGACGGTTATCGGATTCAACGCGGGTCACCCGGATGGTGGAACCACTGTTGGCACTGGTCCCGGCATTGTTGACCAGCGACTCGAAAACCACCTGCTTGCGCTTGTAGGGCTGCCCATCGGCGCCTCGAGTCACATTGGCATTGGCCAGATTCTGGGAGACGATGTCCACCCGGGTCCGTTCGGCATCGAGCGCGGAGCGGGTGCTTTGGATGCTGGGGATGAGTTGGATCATGGTGTCTTCAGTCCGAAGGTTTAGCTACGGCCCGTAATGGCCATCCTCAGCTTGAGCATGGAACCGGTGATGAGTTGCGCTTCCAGGGTGTGTGCCAGGCTATTTTCATTCATGGCCAACATTTCCTGCTCAAGATTGACGGAGTTGCCGTCGCGATTGGAGGCGACGGCCGTTGAATCGACCAAGAGAGTCGGGGCCGGGACATTGGCGATCTGACCCGGATCATTGGCCTTCACCGCGTTTATCAGTTCGGTCTGGAAGGACGGCGCCACATCGATCCGCTTGTAGTTCGGCGTCTCAACATTGGCCAAATTGCCGGCGATGGCCTGATGGCGCATCACCGTGGCGTCCAAGAGCTTCTTGGTGACCACATAGTTGGACTGGTTGAACAGCGTTTCGATCATGCACTCGCCTCCGTCCATCCTGTGAAGCAATGACCATGCCGAACTGAAAAATATCCGTTTTTGCGAGGTTTTATGGGAAAATCACCCGCGAGTAATGGCTCCGGGGCGGAACCGAAGTCCACCCGTCTGCCAGCGCGGGCAAAACTTTCCGCCCGACGGCTTAAAACCGCTTCACGGGCTCAGCGACTGAGAAGGACCGTCAGAAGAGCTCCCAGGACCCACAAGACAGCCACCGCGCCGGCCTTTCCCAGACCCGTACGGGCCAACCGGTGACTCAGGTGCTGGGTGTCGCCCACCCAGAAGGGCTGCCCTCTCCAGGTACGCGAGACAACCACGAAAGCCATGTCGATCAGGGGAACAGCCACCACCCCGAACGCGAGCCTCCACGACTGTTGCAACCCACCGTCCGAGGTCCTGGCGGGGGGCAGGGACAGCAATGCCAGAATGGAGAGCACATAGCCGACCCATTGGCTGCCGGCATCCCCCAGGAAGACCGAGGCGCGGGGGTAGTTGTAGGGCAGATAGCCGGCCAGGCTACCAGCGATCAAGGCCGCCCCGCAGGCCAAGTCCGATGCCCCACGCCATAGGAACGATGAGACTGAAACCGCGGTGGCTCCCATCAAGCCCAGGCCCGCACTCAGGCCATTCATGTTGTCGCTGAGGTTGAAGGCATTGGTGACCGCCACGATCCAGAACACCGTGAGCACCTGTCCAAAAATCGCCATCCCATCCGGAACCGGCACCTGGACCCCCCATCGCGCGACCAGAACGGCGATGATTCCCTGTCCGAGGAACTTCGCACCGGCCCCGAGGTCCCGGCGATCGTCCCACGCTCCCAAAGCCAGCATGCCCACGGCTCCAGCAACCAGCACTCCGAGCCGGCGCAACGCCTCGGTTCCGCCCCAGAGAGATCCGATCTCCACGCTGCCCAGCACTCCCGACGATTTCAGGATCCAAAGCATCAGTCCGCCCAAAAGCCCACCCGTCGATACCGCAAACCCGCCCGCCAGCGGGATGGATTGAACATGGATCTTCCGGTGACCCGGATCATCGACATGATCCCATCGACGGCAGAGCGCGCGCCAAAGGGGCAACGAGACGGCCGAGACGACGCAGGCCAACCCGAATGCCCAGAACCCGATGGAGACCCCGGATTTCATCGGGGCAAATCTCCCGGGCGCTGGAGCAGGCGGCGGTACAAGGCATCCAGGGATTGCACCAGAGCCTCTTCGGAGAAACGTTCCCTCACCCACGATCGCCCGGTGGCTCCCAGCCTGGAGGCCAACTCCGGATCACCCGCCAACCGGGCGACCCGATCCACCAATCCAACCAAGTCTCCCACTTGAAGCAGAAACCCGGTCTCCAGATCCCGGCACACCTCGGCAGCGCCGTCGCAACCAAAGGCGATCACCGGCTTCCCCGCAGCCAAGGCCTGAGGTAGCACCCGGGCCAAGCCTTCCCGGCGCGACAGATGCACCAGCACATCCATCAAGCCCAAATAGCGCGAGACTTCCGAGGGCGGCACTAGACCCGCAAAGACAAAACGCCCTACCAAACCGGGCGTCGTGGCGGCCATGGTCTCGAAACGCGCACGCCAGGGGCCATCGCCCAACAGCAGGAACCGCACATTGGGAACCTGCCGAACCATCTCTACGGCGGAGGCGAACAGATCATCGTGCCCCTTGAGCTGAAAGAGACGAGCCACCTTGCCCACAACAAAATCCCCAGGGCGGAGTCCCAGCCGCTCGGCCAGTTCTGGATCGCGCCGGACCCCAAGGAAAGGTGCCAAGTCAAACCCGCTGAAGATTCGGGTGTACTGAGCCGGGGTTCCAATACCGGCATCGAGGTACTGGCGAGCCATCGCCTCGGCGACCACCACAAAATGGTCGGTCTGCCGCCCGGCGGCCCGTTCCGCGCCCCGAAAAACCGCATTGGCCGCGCCCCCCTGGAACGGACCAAAACTCGGGCCATGGACGGTGTGGATCACGAGCGGAACACCGGCATCGCGGGCAGCGAACCGTCCCACGATGCCCGCCTTGCCGCTGTGGGTATGAACGATCCGGGGGCGTGTGCGACGGAAGTGCCTGCGAAGCCTCAGGTAGGCCAAAGCATCCATCACGGGGTGGACAGGCCGAACGAGGCTGGATTCCAAATGCAGAAGTCCGGGCACCGACCGGGCGATGGGTTCGAGAGATCCTTCCGGTCCACGGGTCGGACCAGAAATCAATTCGACCTCCCAATCCGGAATCCGTCCCAGGCCAAGAACCGAGCTGAGGGTGTTCTCCTGTGCCCCGCCAACAATCAACCGGGTGATGACATGGCTCACACGCATGGGCTCGACAGGTCGAATTGCCGGGGTTCCCAGCGATGCCGGTGGCCCCCCTGGATCAGCGTGAGAGCTTCAGGGCAGCCAAACGGCTGATGACATTGGTGGATTCAGCGGAGTCCTTTGGAGCCAACTCGAGGTAGCGTTCCAAGTGCTTCTGCTCCTCCGACAATTGCTTCTGCTGACGGGCAATTTCCGCGAGACCAAAGCGAACTTGAAACGTCTCGCGTCCGTCCTTGATCAAGCGCTCGTAATCGGCGCGCGACTCGGGCAATTGATTGAGCATCAGGCGAGCGATGGCGCGATTGACCCGGGCGACCGAATTGTCGGGTTCCTGGTCGAGAACCTTGGTCAGAGCCTCGGATGCAGGCCCGTACCGACCCAATTGCATCAAGATCAGCGCCCGACGGGAAGCGGGCGCAGGGTCCGACTTGGCCACCTTTTCCCAAGCCTCCGTCATGGCCAGAGATTCGTTGGTCTTGCCCAAGAGCAGGTAGAGGTAGGAGAGGTAATCGTAGAGTTCGGCATTGCTGGGATTGAGGCGTCGAGCCTCCAGCAGGAACGCCTCGGCCTCCTGCAATTGATTCAGGGCGATACGCACACGACCCTCGGATTCCGCCACACCGGCCTTTTCCACTGGAGTCCAGCGGGCACGAGAGGGATCCGCCTTCAAGCTATTCAAGGCGTTGGTCGCCGAAGCCAGATCTCCGACGGCCAAGGCCGCCGCAATGAACCCGAACTGGTTGAAGTGATTGGTGGGCGACAACCTGGAGGCCCGGGCAAAACCCACAGCGGCCCGACGAACCATGTCGTCCTTCTGGGCCAGGAGCGCCGATCCGAAGATGCGCAGGAATTCGGGTTCATCCACCGGCCCATGCATGTCGAGCAAACCCGGCTTCCCGTCCCAAATCTTGACGAGATCGGCCGAGAGGGGTTTGCCAGCGACCAAGGCTCGGTTCACCTCCAGATTGACTCGTGCCGAGGCGTTGTCGGCGTTCAATCGGAGCGCCTCGTTGAAAAGACTTCCAGCTTCCTTCAAGCGTCCGCCCTCTTGGAGGAACACCCCGGAGGCATTGGCGGAGCGCGACCACATCGCGGCTACGATCACTGCGTTGGACGAGCCTCGGGATGCATCCCGAACCACCGCATCCAACGACGGCTGCACCTCACTCCAAAACCGGCGCACCTGATCGAACTCAGCCTCATTGGCCGCGCTGGGCAGCAGTGCTTTCCGAAGCATGGCTCCGTGCAAGGATCCGACCGGCCGAAAGTCGAACGGCTCGGCAAAGAAACTGAAAACGGGCGCTGCAAAGAAGGTCTGATTGCTTTGAGCAGCCCGGGTGGCCAGCGTCAGCCAAAGCCCCGCGATGTTGTCCTTGGCAGCAGCGATTTCACGCAATGCCGGCCAACGTTCCGCATGCCGATTGGCCAAGAACTGTCGATAGACCCGCACCGGAGCCAGTCGGGTTTGTACCAACAAGTGCCCACCCTTGCTGGACAGCGTCTCATTCCCGGCCGTCAGAGCCATGAACAGCATGGGGTCATCGGCGAACACCAACCCCGGAGCACGGTGAAGCGGAGCGAGCATGGTCCGCGAGTAATCCCAAAGGCTGGAACCATTGTCGGCCAATACAACCCGCCAATTCTTGGCGACCAGGGCCACAGGAACCAGGAGCGTCAGTAACACCACCAAGACGCCAGCCAAACGCGAGAAGCCCGAGGAAAGAGGTGTGATCGAGTAGGCATGACGAGGGTCTGGTCTCCCGGTCCAGAGCAGGAGATAGTA
>CAMCYJ010000163.1 GCA_945883815.1 Akkermansia muciniphila
CCCCTCGCGCACAGCGCGAAAGCCCCATCCTCCCCCGAGCCTTCCTGCGAGCGTAGGACCGATCCCGCAGAGCCCCCCACATACGCCAGCGGAGCGGGATCGGTCCGCAGCGAGCCTTGGAAGCGATCACCAAACTCCCTCGCGCACAGCGCGAAAGCCCCATCCTCCCCCGAGCCTTCCTGCGAGCGTAGGACCGATCCCGCGGAGCCCCCCATACGCCCAGCGGAGCGGGATCGGGCCGGAGCAAGCATTGAAGGCGATCACCAAAGCCCCTCGCGCAAAGCGCGAAAGCCCCATCCTCCCCCGAGCCTTCCTGCGAGCGTAGGACCGATCCCGCGGAGCATCAGCACACTTGCACAAGGACAACGCCAACCGTTGACTCCCCGAGCGCCTTGCCAGATCGGCGCATCACTGTGAAGTCCCACCCGCCTGGAAAAGCAGGCTACTTTGTGCTCGAAGGCACCAACGCCTTCGCCGCCTCCTACTATTTCAACTACCTCATGTTCCTGCTCCGGCAGGAACACGGGTTTTCCAACCTCAACAACCTCACCCTCGGTGCAGTCCATGGGTTTCTCTACGTCGGAGCCTCCTGGTTCGCCGGGCGCTTCGGCCAGCGGCATGGATACTTCACCAGCCTGCGCATCGGCTTCGGCGGCATGGGGGCGGGTGTCGCTCTCGGCTGGTTGTTTCCCGGAACGGTTGGTCAAGTCGTGGCCCTGCTCGTCTGGACCCTCGCCATGTGCTTTACCTGGCCCATGCTGGAAGCGTTGGCTTCCGAACGAGAACCCGCCGATCGCCTGCCGCATCGCATCGGCCTCTACAACGTCATCTGGGCCGCAACAGCAGGATTGGCCTTCTTTCTGGGCGGCACCCTCTTCCAGCATCTCGGAAAAAACAGCCTCTACTGGCTTCCCCTCCTCATCCATACCTTGCAGTGGATCAGCCTCGGACGACTGGAACGTCACCATGCCCGGAGCACCTCCCTCGGAACCGCGTCATCCAGCCCAGCCCACGCCGCGGATACCGGCCCGAAACAGGAAGCCCGAGTCACCCAGGTCTTCCAGAAACTCGCATGGATGGGCAACCCCTTCGCCTACATGGCCATGAACACCGTCATCGCCGTCGTCCCCAGCATCGCCGAGCACGCCGGTCTGGGCATCGAAGAGGCGGGGCGATTGATGTCCGCTTGGTTCATCGTCCGCACCCTGACCTTCGCCGTCCTCTGGGCCTGGCACGGGTGGCACTACCGCGTCGGATGGTTTCTCGGATCCTTCCTCCTGCTCATCCTGGGGTTCATCGCCGTCATGACAGCCCATCAGATATGGATACTGATCCTGGCCCAGATCGCCTTCGGATGGGGGACCGGCCTGATCTACTATTCTTCTTTGTTTTACGCGATGAACGGCAGCGACACCCATGGCCAACACGGTGGAATCCATGAAGCCTTCATCGGCATGGGCATAGGCTCTGGACCGGCCATCAGCGCCTTGACTTTATGGCTTTCCGGCGCGGCCATGGCACCGGCCATCGCAGTGGGCGTGACACTGGTCGGCGGATGGACCTGGTGCTGGAGAGTGAGTCGGGGAACGCAGCCCAGCCCGGCCGACCGTTGACCCGAAGCCGGAATCAGCCATGGTGATTCAACAACAGACCCGATTCCGGCCGACCGCTCTTTCCGGTAACGCCGATGCATCCCAGTGGTCTATTCATTCAAGTCCATGATCTCCCGCACCACCTCGAAAAACCAAGACGGCTTCACGCTGATCGAACTCCTCGTGGTAGTGGCCATCATCGGCATCCTCACCAGCATGCTGCTGCCGTCTTTGGCCGCGGCCAAGGGCTCCGCCCAACGGATCGTTTGCCTCAACCACGAAAAACAACTCGGCTTGGCCTTGCACCTGTACGCCGGAGACCACACCGGCCGATTCCCGCCCCGCCTCCTGACCAACCGCTGGTGCACCACGCTGAGGCCCTACTACCAGGATCTCAAAATCCTCAAATGCCCCGTCGATTCCGGAGCCAAAGGCAGTACTAACATCCCTGGGGTCGGCAATCGCATCGCCGAATACGCCCCCCGGACCTACCTCATCAACGGCTTCAACGACTTCTACCGAAGACGGGTCGGAGCTTCCCAGATGTCGGAGTTCCGCACCCAGGGCAATGGCGAAGTAGTCATCGGCGAAAACGACATCCCCGAGCCTTCGCAAACCATCAGCTTTGGTGAACGCGACTCCAGCCGGGTGGTCCACTTCCACATGGATTTCGACGCCCTCGACGACCTGAGCGCCCTCCACCAAAACCGTCACGGCACCTCCATCAAAACGGGCCGCGGTGGCGGTTCCAACTACGCCATGGTCGATGGCCACGTGGAGTTCCTCCGGTACGGACGGTCGTTCAACCCCATCAACCTCTGGGCCGTCACCCCCGAAGATCGCAACATCGGCGTCTCCCTGCCCTGAACCCGATACGCCGGAATACCCGATCCACCGATGAACCCCAATCGCCGTACCTGGACCCTCCTGGCCCTCGCCCTTTTCCTGAGCGGAGCCTACATCTTCGCCTTCACCGATTGGCTGTCTCCCCAACCCATCGAAATCGCCTCCCAAATCCGACCGGTCATCCAACCGCCGCGATTTGGCCGGCGCGGACCCAAGACAGCCCCCCAGTCTCCGGATAAACCGGCCGAGGCCAACCCCGCCGGCAGCGTGGCCCGCGTGACCTTCAGCCTCGACGGCCGCTACCGGCTCACCTCGGTGCGTGTCTTCGCCCTCAACGCCCAAGGCGAACCCTCCAAGAAAGTCTGGGACCTCACCGGCAAGAGCCGGGAGCTCAACTCCCTCATGTATGGCATGAATCCCGCAGGCATGACCCCCGCTGAGGGCACTGACGCGGCCGCACCGCTGGAAGCAGAGCTCGCCTATATCTTGGAAATCCGGGCCGGTCGGCGCACCGGTTCCCACCGCTTCAAGACACTTGCTGTGACACCCTCAGAAAACTGACAGCTCCGCCCCGGAACGGCTCCACCAACCTGCAAAATCAGGACCATCCCTCCCGCGAGGTGCCCTCCAACGAATCCCCCAACCCGCCACCAACTTCTTGGTCCAGCCCATACCTCCCGGCTTGTCGTCGAATTCCAAGCCGTTAGAGTTCGTCCATCGCCCATCACATTCAACGCACTCGAACCATGTCTTCTCCCCAAACCCCATCCCCGTCCAATACCGGCTCCTCCCGGCGTGACTTCCTGAAGCGCACGGCCGCAGCCGGTGGTATCGCTGGCATCCTCGCCAACCAGCCTGCCGCCGCAGCTGAAACCCTCACCAAGCTCGCCGCTCCCTACGCCGGCCGAGTCATCGGTGCCAACGACAAGATCGTCCTTGGATTTGTCGGCGTCGGCGGTCAAGGCGGCGGAGCCCACGTCGGCCTCAACCTCGAACACTATCAGGAGAACAACGTCGCCCTGGCCGCCGTGTGCGATGTCTCCAAGCACCGTGTCGACGACCACGTCGCCAAGATCCAGAAAAAGACCGACACGAAGCCCGACGGCTACGAAGACTTCCGCCGCGTCCTCGAGCGCAAGGACATCGACGTCATCTTCTGCGCCACGGTCGACCACTGGCACACCAAAGTCAGCTGCGAAGCCATGGACTCCGGCAAGCATGTCTATGTCGAGAAGCCCATGACCCGCTACCTCGGCGAAGCATTCCAGATCTACGACGCCTGCAAGCGCACCGGCAAACTGCTGCAAGTCGGTTCTCAGGGCTGCTCCGATCGCAAGTGGCACAAGGCCGCCGAATGGATCCGTGCCGGCAAGATCGGCCCCATCGTCATGAGCCAGGGCAGCTACATGCGCAACAACCCGCACGGCGAGTGGAACTACACCATCGCCCCGTGGGCCAAGCCCGACGACATCAACTGGAAGATGTGGCTCGGCGAGCAGATCAAAACCGGCCACAGCTTCGACCCCGACCACTACTTCCGCTGGCGCAAGTACTACCCCTATTGCTCCGGCCTGTTGGGCGACCTCTTCCCCCACAAGCTGCACCCGTACATGCTGGCCACCGGCAACCCCGAGTTCCCCGTGCGTGTAGCGGCGGTTGGCAGCAAGGCCTTCAAGACCGATCTGAACCAGGTAGGTCGCAAACCCGAGCAAGCCACCCAATACGTCCGCGACGTCGAAGAGATCATCCAGCTCGTCGCTGAATTCCCCAGCGGCTACGTGATGCACATCACCTCCAGCAGCGTCAACGAGGTCGGTTCCTCCGAGATGATCCGCGGCCACAAAGCCACACTGACCATGGGCGGCAACAAGGTTCAATTGAACCCCGAGCGTCCCTTCGCCGAAGACATCGAACCGGAGACCAGCGAAGCATTCCCCGGTGAGAGCGTCGCGGCCCACCACAAGAACTTCTACGAGTCCATCCGCGCCAACAAGCAGCCCAACGCCGGCATCGATCTGGCAACCAAGGTTCAGACCGTCATCTCGCTGGCCGAGATGTCCGACCGTTTGGGCGTCATGTGCTACTTCGACGCCAAGACCCGCAAGGTCACTGACAAGTCCGGCAAGGAAATCTCCCAGCTGACCTACGGCTGGGACAAGAACTCCTGAACGGTCACGGTCACGATCACGGCGGTCCTGCCCTCCAAGGCGGGACCGCCGTTTTTGTTTCGCCCCCATACGCCAAGCGGAGCGGGATCGGTCCAGAGCGAGCCTTGGAGGCGAACACCAAAACCCCTCGCGCACAGCGCGAAAGCCCAATCCTCCCCAGAGCCTCCTCAGCGCGCGCAGGACCGTTCCCGCGGAGCCCCCCATCCGCGAAGCGGAACGGGATCGGTCCAGAGCGAGCCTTGGAGGCGAACAACAAAATCCCCAGCGCA
>CAMCYJ010000164.1 GCA_945883815.1 Akkermansia muciniphila
CTCCGACTCCGGGTCCGTCACCTCACGGCCGGCGTCGCCATCGGTTCCAGGGACTTCGTCAACCAGGTCTTCGCCCACCACCGCTCCCACTTCGGACCCAAACGCCTCGAGGGCGCTCGCCCCATCCGCGGCGTCCCTCTGCCTCACCTGAAAACCCTCCGCGACCTGCGCGTCAACGCCATCGGGTGAGTCGTCCAGACACGGCGCGAAGCCAAGATGCTGAAGTCCCACGGCGCATTAGACGATCTGATCTTCCAGCGGCTGACCGCGCTCCCATCGGTCCAGATTATTCAAGAAGTGTCTGACCAACTTGTCGTCCTGATCGGTGGTGCCTCCGCCGATATGACAAGTGATGAAGCAGTTGGATGCTCTCCAAAGAGGGTGTTCGGGTGGAAGGGGTTCCGGATCCATGACGTCCAGATAGGCTCCCCCCAACCTGCCCGAGTCCAACGCTTGAATCAGGGACTCCTGATCCACCGTGGTGCCGCGGCCAATGTTGTAGAATCGGGCCCCAGGTTTGAATTGGGCAAATCGAGCAGCATTGACAAATTTTCGGGTGGCCAAGGAGTCCGGCAATACGTTGATCACGTGGTCCGCTTCCGCCAAGGCTTGGGACAAATCCTCTTCCGGCACTAGGATGACGCCGGCATCTGCTTCCATCCGCCTGCGGAGAGCCATCAATCGCATGTCGAACGGCGCCAACAAACGCGCCAGACGTCGTCCTATTGCTCCATAGCCCAGAATGACTGCCGTCTGCCCCGTGAGCACGGACGCCGTGAAGCGATCCTCCAGATAACGCCAATCCCGCCGACCATCCTGGTTGCGGAGTTGCGACGGCAAATTGCGAGCCAGTGCCAACATACCGGCAAGGACCTGTTGGGCACAGGGATCGGCAAAGACCGAGGAGGCATTGGTCACGGGCGCGCCACGGGAACGCATCGCCTGACGAAAATCGTCGCGGTCATATCGGGTATATCCGGCCGTCGAGAGCGCCACCCATCCGATCCGGCTATAGGCCAAGACATCGTCCGGTGCCGGTTGCCCGTAGGCGATGTCCACCTCCGCGAGGCTGGGGTCCGGTTCTCCCGGAAGCAGCACTGATCGCGACGAAGCCGCGGATTGAACCAGACGGTCTCCACGACGTTCCAATTCTTCCCTCAAATACCGCTCCGCTGAGGGCTGCAATTCATGATTGGTCCAGACAGTTCGGTTCACGGGCCGCGATCTCGGACCAGGCGTCCTCAAGGCGCAAGCCAAACTCGGTCTCGACGAGGGCGCTCGAGATGAATCCAATGCTCCCCAATGAGTTCCCCCACCTTGTCACGACGGCGCTTCGTCCAGTCCACCGCATGGGTGACCGGATCCGCGTTCCTACCACAGGCCAGCCGCGCAGCTCAGCCCAGTAATCAGGTGGCCGTGGGAGTGATGGGGCTGCACCGAGGCAAGGCCCATCTGGAGGGTTTTCTGACGGTCCCCGGGTGCGTGATCGGGACGGTCTGTGATGTGGACCGACGGGCGGCCGCCGAGGCCGCAGATTGGGTTGAGAAAAAGACGGGACGTCGTCCCAAGGAGGTCGTCGATTTTCGGCGAATGCTCGATGATCCATCGTTGGATGCCATCAGCATCGCAGCTCCCAATCACTGGCATGCACCCGCCACGATCCTCGCCTGCGATGCCGGCAAGCATGTGTACGTCGAAAAGCCCGGCAGCCACAACGCGCGGGAGGCTCAATGGATGGTGGCTGCGGCGCGAAAGCACCGGCGCCTGGTCCAGATGGGAAATCAACGACGCAGTTGGACTCTCGTCCGCGAGGCGATGGATGAACTCCATGGCGGTATCATTGGAAAACTCCACGCCGCGCGCTCTTGGTACAATGCGGACCGGACCACCATCGGCCTCGGCAAGACTGCTCCCATTCCAGAGTGGCTCGATTACTCCCTCTGGCAGGGCCCCGCTCCAGAGCGCCCCTATCGGGACAATGTCGTGCATTATGACTGGCATTGGCGCTGGCACTGGGGCGGCGGTGAATTGGCCAACAATGGCCCCCATTTCCTCGACCTGGCGCGCTGGGGACTCGGCGTCGATTGTCCTGCCCAAGTCAGTTGCACGGGAGGTCGGTACTACTTCCAAGACGATCAGGAAACCCCGGACACCATCCAGGCTTCCTACGAGTTCGGCACCAGCCAGATCACCTGGGAATGCCACAGCTGCAATCCAAGGGGCCATCACGGAGCTGGTGTCGGTGTGGAGTTCTTGGGAGAAGGCGGAGCCTTCCTCCTGCTGGACAGCGGATGGAAACAGATTGACGACAAAGGCAAGACGGTCCGCGAAGGTCAAGCGCCCCGCCGGGACTCCGACCACTTCCTGAATTTCATTGAAGCCATCCGCGGCAACGCACGCCTCAATTCAGAAATCGAGGAAGGCCAGAAGAGCACCCTGCTCTGCCATTTAGGAAACATCGCCTGGCGCACCGGGCATACTCTGCACCTGGATCCCAAAAGCCGTACTCTGCACCGGGATCCAGCCGCCTCCGCACTCTGGGGCCGCGAATACCGACCGGGCTGGAAGCCCAAGGTATAAGTCCCGTCGGGAAACTGAACCACCGCCCATGAGTCAGGCAGTCAGGCGATAGCCCGTGCCCACATCAGTAATTCCCCCTCAACGATCACAACCAACCGACGCAGCCACTCCGGAGAAAACTCGACCAGTGGTCATCGCCCATCACCACAGTCAGGCGATCCAGTGGGAAACCGCCGTGCGGCTTGGGAGACCCAGGAAACCGGCGCCACATCCGGATTGGCTTTGACCCAACGGCTCTGGGTTGGTTTCCTCCGCGGTCATCATGAAACCGAATCGCATCCTTCCCGACCTCCAGTGCTCGCTTCTCTGCGAGGACGTGAAGCAAGAGTCCAACGGCAATTTTATCCTGATCGGCATCATCGGTCTGGTACGTGTGCCCCAATTGCCGATCACCGCCTTCAAACTATGCGTGTTCAACCGCTGGGTGGCCGGCATCGGGCAATTCACAGAAGTGGTCCGCCTCATCGCACCGGACGGCAATACGTTGCTGCGCCAGAATTCCGTGAAATTCCAGTTGGCCGATCCCGTGCAGGCGATGACGACGGTGAGCGTGATGGCCAATGTCGAATTCAAGGAAGCCGGCGTCTATACCATCGAAGTGCTGGTGGATGACGTCATGAAACTGCGATTCCCGATTCCCGTGGTCCTGGCCCAACAACCCCCTCAAGGCGCAGCGGCCCAACCGGCGGTCGAAGGCTGAAGAGTCGAAGCCCTAAGAATTGAGTTTACTCAGGCCCGGTCCGGACCCTTGTCCGGCCGGGTCTTTTTCATGAAGTCCGGTGGGGGAGAAAAATCAAACCGACAGTGGCATCGAATATTCACCCGCCACTAAAGACCACTGCTCGCGTCTGCCGGAGGAGGCACCGGTTCTTCGGAACTCGAGTCGGCGTGGACCTCTCCGCCGGCTGACGGCGCATCCAAGGCCAGGGCCAGAGTCTCAGGAGAGGCTTCCTCCAGTTTGGGAGATTCCGGGGCTGTCGCCAGACCAGGATCCACCGTCAAGAGTGACTCCGGGCGCTGGACCGGTATCCGCCTCAGTTCCGAGGCGTCCGGAAGGCCCTCCAGAGCCGCCAGTCCGAAGTACTCCAAAAATGTCGGCGTGGTGCCATACTGCATCGGACGCCCCACCACTTCAGCACGACCCACCTGCTCAATGAGCCCGCGCTCAACGAGGCTGGAAAGAACACCGTCGACCGCCACACCCCGAATCTGCTCCATCTCCGCCCGGGTGATCGGCTGTCGGTAGGCGACAATCGCCAGAGTCTCCAACGCCGGTTGGCTCAAGCGGGAAGGACGATTCTTCACTCCCAGAAAGGCTCTGAGCCATGGCCCATAGTCCGGCTCATTGACGAACTGCCAGGCCCCAGCCACACACACCAAACGATAACTGCGCTGTGCGATACGGTGATCCTCCTCCAAGGCCTTGAGTCCCTCCAAGATCCGGTCCAAGTCGAGCTTAAGCAGGGCGCGCACCGGTTCGATGGCGTTCTCCTCCTGAGCGGCACGATTCAGGATGTCCCGCAACTCCATGGGGGAAAGAGGCTTCTGGGCAGCGAACAGCAAAGATTCCAGAACAAGTTTGAGCTCCATCGTTTGGCCTCGGAAATGACGGGAATGGTGGGCAAAGACAAGCCCTGAAAGTAAGGAAACTCGAACCTCCTTCGAATTCACAATAGTTGCCGATTGTCTAAATCATTCGATTACCTAGAGTTGAACCAGTTTTGTCCTATGAAACAACAATTTCTGAGCTTCTGTGTCGCGTTGGGCCTAGCCACCTTGTCAGGTTTCGCAGCCGAATTGTCGACCAACACTCCAGCGGCCGCGAAGCCCCCCGCCGCACCGCCCAAGCCTCCGAGTCCCTGGACAACCACCGTATCCATGAATGCCGCTGTGGCTCGGGGCAATGCGGATACTTTGCTAATCGGTGCCGCCCTCACTTCGCTCCGGAAATGGGACAAGAATGAAATCGCACTGGGAGCTGATGCAACCTACGGCAGCAACAGCGACCCCACCACACGCAAGGAAACTACCACCGCCCAGAACTACGGCCTCTATGCCCAGTACAACCGCATGCTGTCCGATCGCGTCTACCTGGGTCTTCGGTCGGATGCCCGACAAGATCGCATCGCATCCATCGACTACCGCGCCACAGTGGCTCCAGCACTCGGTTACTACGTCGTCAAAAACGACCGG
>CAMCYJ010000165.1 GCA_945883815.1 Akkermansia muciniphila
GCCGCAAGGGACGGCTCGAACGGTCCTCGAGACGATCCATCGCCCACCGAATGAGGGAGGCCGAATCGCCGAGGTTCGACCCAAAAGCCACCACGACCTGTACCGGGACGGAATCCATGCGATGGAGCAAGATGAACGGTTGGTTCGGATGGGCTCAGAGCAAGCCCAGCACATCTTGCATGCTGTAGATCCCTGGAGCCTTGCCGACCACCCACGCAGATGCCCGGAGTGCTCCCTGGGCAAAGGTGTCGCGACTGCTGGCTTTGTGGGTGAGTTCCACCCGCTCTCCCACCGCGGCGAAGAGGACCGTGTGGTCTCCCACCACATCGCCGCCCCGAACCGCGTGAATGCCGATTTCAGAAGGCGTGCGGGCACCGACGATGCCATGCCGACCGTGGCGCAGCGCGTCTTCCAACTGGACCTTGCGGACATCGCCCAAAATCTCCAACAAGGTGGTGGCCGTCCCGCTGGGCGCGTCCTTCTTGAGCCGGTGATGGGTCTCGATCACCTCGAGGTCAAAGGAAGGGCCGAGGATTTCAGCGGCCTTGCGGGTCAACCAGAAGAGGGTGTTCACCCCGGTCGAGTAGTTCGAGGCCCAGACCATGGGAATCTTGTCGGCAGCCAACCGGATCGCCGCCTTTTCCGCTTCGCTATGACCGGTGGTGCCGATGACCAGGGCTTTTCCGTGGGCCGCACACAAAGCCGCCACCTGAGCGGTAGCGTCGTGATGTGTGAAGTCGATGACCGCATCGGCCTGCGGAAGGACCGCCGCCAAATCATCGCCGACATCCAGCCCGGCAACGACCTGCAACTCCGGATGATCCTTGGCACACGACAGCAGTGCCTGACCCATCCGACCCTTGGAACCCGTGATGATGATGCGCGTCACGGGTTGGAGATTACTGCGATGTCTCCCGTCGAACAAGAAAGCCGATACTCACCAATTTTGCCCGAATCAGTGAGACCGGCTGATGATCGCTTCCGATGGCCATAAACTGCGTTCTGGTGTTCTCTGCCCGAACTGCATGGCAACACCTGGAGCTCCCCTGAAACCCATCCCATCCTCCGTGCGATGGGCGGGGCGGATTGTGGGCTGGACGGTGGTGATCGGCTCCGTAGCGATCGGGGCCTCCACCGGAGATGGGCTCCCTCGGGGTGCGAGTTGGTTCTTGGGCGGATTCACAGTGGCGATCGCCCTGGAGACCCACCGCTGGTTGCCCACCCAGAACACCGTGGCGGCTGCCGCTTTGATTTCACTGCTGGGCAGCCTCATGACGGCCCTACTGGGCTCCCGCTCTCCAGCGGCCTTGAAGCTGAATCTCCTCATTTGGTTCAGCCACCTTCTGGCCAGTCGTGGTCTCACGCGCTACCTGCTCCGTCCTTGGCGCAGTCGCTCCGGCTATGGAGTTGGAGTTCTGGTCGGAACCACCCTGTTGTCCGGTGTCTCCATCGGGCTCTCCCAGGCAATCATCGGCCTTCCCATTTCAATAACAGGCCTGGGGCTCCAGTGGGTGGGCACTGGCGTGGCTCTCTTGGCTGCCAGCGTGTGGCTTTTGGTGAAAAAGCCCGTGCCCGAGCTGCCCAACCCGTTTCCTGCTGGCCTGTGGCTGATTCTCACCCTGACTCAGCTCATTGCTGGGGTGGCCACCGGACACCCTGTCGAAGCCGCCTTGGCTGGAACGCTGATGCTTGCTGCGTTCTTGGGAATATACCGGTCAGCTCGCACTGCACGACGCCAAGATCAATGACCTTGGGTGCTCGGTGTTTCTGTGCGCACCAAGAGAACTCGTGAGGCTCGCATTCCATCCAACTCGCACACTGTCAGTCGATGGCTGCCCAGGGCTACCGAATCGCCGATCTTGGAAAACCCGCCCAGTTGTTCGGACATCCAACCACCCACCGTATGGACCTCTGAGGGCTCCATGGGTTCTTGAACCAACTCCAACAGTTCAAAGAGAGGAAGTGACCCATCCAATCGCCACTGGCCCTCGCCCAACACCTCGATGCGCGGCTTCTCTTGGTCGAACTCGTCCTGGATCTGCCCCACCAGCTCTTCGAGGACGTTCTCCAAGGTGACCATGCCCGTGGTGCTGCCGTATTCGTCCACCACCACCGCCAGATGAAGTCGGCGATCCAGAAAGAGTTGCAGCAGTCGGTCCAAGCGCGCCGTCTCCGGGACATAGATGACCGGCTTGGAGCTGGACTGCAAATTGGACGCCAACCCTCCAACGCCCCGGCGCAGGTATATGTCTTTGACGTGCACCACACCCACCAAGCGGTCGAGATCTCCTCCGTCGCTCAAGGGAAACCGGGAATACCGAGTCTCGTCGGCCAATCGGAGGCATTCAGCGATGGGGCGCCGAATGTCCAGGGCCACAATCTCCCGCCGCGGTCGCATCACTTCACGCACCCGCCTTCTTCCCAGGTCGAGCGAGTTCTGAACGATTTCACGGGCCAAGACCGAACTCCCGCCGGCGGCCAGCGTGGAACCCAACATCAATCGAAGCTCCTCCTCCGAGTGAACCTCACCATGGCCCGAAGATTCGATGCCCAACCGTTGCAACACCCAGAGCGACGTCCAATTGAGGATCCATATCAGGGGATAGGTCACCACGTAGAACCAATGAAGCGGATAGGCCACCCAAAGCGAGGATGGCAGCGGGCGTTTGATGGCGATGAATTTCGGGGCCTGCTCTCCCACCACGACATGGAAGAAGGTCACTGCCATGATGCCGACCGAGGCCGATAGCAGGTGACGCAATTGGGCAGACTCGATCCGAAACCAACCGAACACCGGTTCCAGAAGTGCGGCGAAAACCGGCTCGGCCACCCATCCCAAGGCAAGGCTGGCTAAGGTGATGCCCAACTGGCAGGCGCTCAAATACCCATCGAGGTGGGCAAGAATATGGCGAACCATCCCTGCCCGCCGATGGCGTCGCTGGACATACCCTTCCAACTGGGTGTCCCGGACCTTCACTAAAGCGAATTCGGCCGCGACAAAAAACCCATTGAACGCCACCAGCGACAAGGCCAGCGATAGCTTTCCCACCACTTCGATGGCCGAAGAGGAATCACTCACGATTGCACCTCCAGGAACAAGGCACCGAGGACATCCGGCAGCGTCACGATCCCCACCTCGACACCTCCGGGTCCGCGGACGATCGCCAGATGTTCTCCCGAACGCTGAAAGGCTCGAAGAGCTTCCTCAATGCGGAGTGAATCCTCCAGAAAGAGGGCTGGCCGCAACCAATCGCGTGCCGTCTTGCGTTGTCCGTCCGGCTCTGAATACAGAACATCCTTGAGGCTGACGATGCCCTCGATCCGGCGGCCTGGACCCCGACCGCTCCACACAGGCATACGCGTCCTGCCTTCGCGGCGACACAATTCCCGGATCTCTTCCAAGGTCGCCGAGGCCGTGATGGTCTGGACTGAATCCAAGGGCTTGGCCACACGCGACAGTGTCAGATTCTGCGCGTCGATCACTCGGTCGATGATCGATCGTTCCGTCTTGGACAACTCACCGGTGCTCGATTGGATCAAGGCCTTCAGTTCATCCCGATTGGCAAAAAGGCGACTGCTGAGTGCTCGGTCCCCGGTCACCCAGAGCAGCGCTTGAGCAAATCGTCCCACCAGGAACACCGCCGGCGAGAGCATCCAATGAATGGCGGCAAACACCGGCAGCAGCAATAAGCAGAGCCGGTTGGGCATCCGTTGGAACAGGCGCTTGGGCAACAACTCGCAGACCAGATAAATGGCCATGCCGGTCGCCAGCAGCATGGACCACACCGCCCACTCTCGCCCCTTGGCCAACCCTTGGAGGTCCTGCCAAATCAGCGCCACCGCCGCGAAATTGGCCACCGTGTTGCCCACGAGAATGGTCCACAAAAAGTCCTCCGGACGATCCATGTAGGCGAGCAAGCGACGGGCGTTGCCACTGCCGGCCCGAGCCCGTTGTCGCACTCGAAGGCGGCTCAGGGCGAATACCCCGGATTCCATGCCCGAGAGGAAAAAGGACACCAACAACCAGCCGGCCACCGAAATCCAGTGCATCAGCTCGTGGCTCACAGCGCGGCCTCCGTCTCGACGAGCAGTTCACGGATGCGTCGATCGTCCGCCTGCTTGACGGTGATCCGGAGCCCCTGATGCCGGAAGACTTCGCCCGGGGTGGGCACGACATCCGCCAACCACAGCACCAGCCCGGCCATGGTCTCCATGTCATCCGGAGGATTGAGCGCGGGATATTCGCGCCGGAAGTCGTCCAGCCGCATGGCCCCATTGACCCTCCAGCGTCCGGGTGCGAGGGATTCGAAGACGAAGCCTTGAGCCTCCCCTTCTCGACGAATGGGACCGACGACCGATACCAGAATGTCTTGCAGGGTCAGCAGGCCGGCAGTGCTGCCATACTCATCGAGCACAATGGCAACACCCCGGTGCTGCCGTTGCATGGATTCGAAGAGTTTCAGCAGGTTCATGCTCTCCGGCACGAACGACGGAAACTCCATCGCCATGAAGAGGTCGGTGTCGGAATCCAGCAACAGAGTCCGAGTGTTCAGGACACCCACCACGTTGTCGGGCGATTCGTCGTAGAGAGGAATCCAGTGATGCCCCGATTTCCGGGCCTCCGCGACCATCTGGTCCATGGGCAGGTCATCGCGCAGCAGCACCATAC
>CAMCYJ010000166.1 GCA_945883815.1 Akkermansia muciniphila
GTCGCCAGAACACCGGGCATTCCGAGGATTCCGCCTCGATTGGGATTCGTCAGCTTCACCCGGCGCATCCGCGACCCGGTGATGGTGTTTTCCAAACCATAGATCGGAGCGAGGGTTCTGTTGAGGAACGTGTAATCCGAATCCACGAACCGCACGACGCTCCGGTTTTCGCGCACGATGCTTTCGAAAAACAAGCGTGCCTCCTCGTACATTGCCCAACGCATCTCGGCGTTCATTTGCGGAAACTTCGCAGTGTCAAACGTCTTGCCTTCCAAGCTCGCCAGCCCCAGCCACTGCGCGCCAAAACCGTCGAACAACGCCCGAGACCGCGGGTCTTTGAGCAAGCGCTTCACCTGAGACCTGAGAACGGCCGGTTCATGAAGTTTCCCGCGATCGGCCAGAGCGGACAATTCGGCGTCGGGCATGGTGGCCCACAGCAAATACGACAATCGCGACGCCAGTTGATGATCATCCAAGCGGACAATCCCACCGACGGGCTGCCCCTCACCATGCGGAGTGATGAAGAGGAACTGCGGTGACACCAGAACCGCCTTGGCCATCAGACGCAGCGCATCGTAGTAGGGCAGACCGTTCGTGCGCCCCAGGTCGAACACCTCCAAGAGTACATCCAACTCGGCCTCGGAAGGGGGGCGTCGGAAGGCTTTCCGAGCCAGCGACGCGGCCACGGTCTTCGCGGCCGTGCTCGAATCGGCCTCGCTCCGAGGTGCCTGCCCCAACCAACGCCGTTGCGCAGAATTCGGAGTCTTTCCACCTACGGGCAAGATTCGATCCAACACCTCATTGGCGATGCTCAGGTACTGCTCGGTTTGAAGGGGCGATAACGTGTTCAAGTACCCTTCCCCGATCACCTCGTCCGGCAACTCCCGCGCGATCGACGCATCCACGCCAAAGAGATCGTGCAGCGTATTCCCATACTCGACCTTGGTGAGGCGTCGAATCACGAACAGCCCGGGATCCTTCCGGCTGAGGAACTTGATCCGGTCGATCCCATCCAGAAACGCCTGCCGCTCGGTGTCGGTTGGCTGTTTCTTGGCATTGGTCGGCGGCATGTCGTGGGCCTTCACGTTGGCGGCCGCCTGCTTCCACCGTTTTGCGATAGTCGCCTCGCCGGGATGGCTGAGCGCCGGCTGGAAATTGATGCCCCCCTTCTGCTGATCCTGGCCGTGGCAGCGAATGCAGTAGGCTTTCACGAAGGGGGTAACGTGATCTTGGAACGTTTGCTGGGCCTCCGCCTGAAGCGTGGCGAAATCTCGATCAACCCGAGACTCCGCCATGCCAATCCCAGTGAAGAACAATAGGAATCCACAAAGGGCCTGACTTAGCTGAAGACCGCTGGGTAATTCAGGGATTCTCATGAGGAGCGGGACGAAGCATGAGCAGAACGTGACGAATGACAACGGATAGGAATTCGCCCAGACCGCTCTGCCTTTCCACCAGCCGTTTCCAACAATCCTTTGTCTGTGGATTCCAGGAGCATCGCCCCACGTGCACGATTCAACCGCGTTGACCCAGCCAATCCACAACGGACCGAGCCGCATGGGTCCCCATCGCGAAGCAGCCCTGCATGAGGTACCCACCGGTGGGGGCTTCCCAGTCGACCATCTCGCCAGCGACGAATAGGCCGGGAAACCGTCGAACCATCAGCCGATCGTCGATTTCTGACCAAACCACACCGCCCGCCGACGAAATCGCTTCAGCCAGAGGACGGGGACCCTTCAGCGGGATGACGCAGTGCTTCACGGCGCGCGCCAGCGAAACGGCGTCGATCCAAGGACGGACCGACAAGAGGGCGTGCGCGGCGTCACCAATGCGCCACCGGACAAGGGCCTCATTGAGAAAGTTGCGGCGCACCGACTCCATCTTGGCCACCAATTGCTCCACACTGAAGGTGGGCTTGAAATCGATGGCGATGGCGGGTTCTGACATCGCGCGCAAGGCAGCACCGAGTTGGTAAAGGGCGCCGCCTTCCAGTCCGTAGCGCGTGATGAGCAGTTCGCCAACTGCGAGCGTGTCACCGGCGCGCACCTGAATGTTTTTCAGCGGCTTGCCTTCGGCCCGAGCCAACACTTCCGAAGACCACTCGTGCTCCCAACCACAGTTCGCCGGAGCCAGCGAATGCACCGTGAGACCGAGCGACTGTAACAAGCCGACCCAAGCTCCGTCCGATCCTGTTTCGGGCCACGACCCGCCTCCCAAGGCAAGGATGGCCACATCTGCCGTGGCCGTGGCTCCGTTGGCAAAACCCAATTCGAAACCGCTCGCTCTGGCACCTGATCCACCGACAGCCTCGAACTCGCCCTTTTGATCTGACACCCCAGGCAAAGGCTTCAAAGCAACGAGTCGGTGATTCATTTCAAAGGTCACGCCGAGTCCGCGCAAGCGGGCCACCCAGCGGCGCAGCAGCGGAGCGGCCTTCATCTCCACGGGATAGACCCGGCCCGTGGTTGCCTGGAAGGTTTCTACGCCCAGTCCTGCGGCCCATTGCCGCATCGCTCCGGGATCAAAGTCGGCGAGCAGTTTTGGCCAAAAACCGAACGGTTGCCCAGGTCCGGAGTAACGCATCTGGAAGCGGTCTAAGGCTTCTCCGTGCGTTATGTTGAGACCGCCCTTCCCGGCCACCAGAAACTTCCGGCCGACGGAGGGTTTGGCCTCGTACAGCGTCACCCGCAACCCCGCCAATGCCGCGACCTCCGCAGCCCGTAAACCCGCCGGCCCGCCGCCGATCACGGCGACGGAAGGGTTCGGAGGCGAAACAAGGGGCTTCATCATGAACAGGACCTAGTGACTTTAAAACCGACACCAGCAGGGTGCGCAGCCCCCTGAAATCCACCACCACAAACGAAGCAACAATCCGTTTCCTCGGGGAAAAAACGTCGATGGGCCATGATTGCCTCTCCTAGGCCGGCACCGGAAACGATCCGAGAGACGAGAACTCGGGTGAGCGCTGTTAAACCCGAATGCGTTTACCTCCTGGGTTTGAGGTTCGCTTGGATCAGCACTTACGATGCCTATGTATCACGATGGACGTTTCTCTATGAAGAAGCCGTTGAAGTATTCGAGCGCACCCACTCCGCCGGCTGTGCTCCGCGATGTCTTCGCGCCCAAATTCGAGGTCAACGAGACCCCGGGAATGGTCCGAACCCAGATTTATCTGACCCAGGCCGAGCACGGGTTCATTGCGACTGAGGCAGCGCGCCGGGGTGAAACGATGGCGGCGGTGATCCGTGGCTGTATTGACGACAAGATGCGGGTGCCCGATACCGCGTGGACGGCCAACCCCATGCTGGAGCCAACACCGTCGGATGCCGGGCCGGTATTACCGGAAGACGCCGCCATCAATCACGACCAGTACCTTTACGGAACTCCCAAAAAGTATCTCAAGAAGCGAGGGAAGTGGGTGTTGGCTGAACCGGAGGCGGGACGCTGATGCACAGCCACCGGGTGTTCCTCGATTCGTCGTTCTGGATTGCCTTCCGCGATCCCCGCCAGAGCCATCATGCCCGGGCTCGCGACTGTCTCGCTGCCCTCTTCCGGGAGCGGACGCACTTTGTCAGCACGACCTTCGTGTTCGCAGAAATCCACGCGACGTTCGCCCGTTCAGTTGCGGTGCGGGAGAAAGTCATCGCCGACTTCTGGGAAAATCCGCTGCTCCATTTCGCAGAGGTCACCGACGCCGACCACCGGGAAGCCATCCAGTGGCTGCGGCAGCACGCAGAAAAGTCGTATCCCTTCTGTGATGCGATTTCATTCGTCGTGATGCGGCGGTTGGGAGTGAAGCGGGTCGCCGCCTTGGATGACCACTTCCGGCAGATCAGTGGGTTTGAGGTCATTGGGTTCCGAAACGGCGCGTAATTCAGGAATTGGCCTTCTGAGCAGCGGCCTTTTGCGGCACCACCCGAGCCATTGCAGGTGACGACCCCGAACGCAGGTTTTTCTTGCTGAGACGGAGTTTAGGCCCATGAAACTGCTTGAGCCCACGCGACCGCGGCATCAGACCTTTCCTAAACCCCAGCCCAATTATGTGCTTAGCCAATTTAAAGAAGATCCATTGCGCAATCTCATCCCTTCTCGAACAGTTGATGTTAGACATATGAAACCCACTCAGTACCAACTTCTCAGCAAACTCTGCTTCGTCCTCGGTTTCGCCTCCATTATCGGCTCCATTGCCATCTGGTTTCTCACAGGGGGTCAGGCGATCGACACCCAGGCACACGGTGAACGATTTGGCATCTTTGTCGGACTTTGGGCGCCGACCTTTTTCATCCTCTCGAACCGCTTCGAACGTTTCTCAGAGAAAGCGGCCTGATCGTTTGGGATCTTTTGATCCTGCAAATCAGGGAGCCTGAGATAAGACACCGCGAGGAAGTCCGGTCGCGTCAGGGCCGTTTGTGCCTCACCCCGTCAGCACAGCCCATGTCGCGGGTCGGGGCTATCTCCTGAACTGGCAAGTGGCATTTCGCCAAGCGAGGCCGCTTTCAGAGGACACAGTACCGACCGGACCGTCGAACCTCCCGAGAGGTCATCGGGAAGCGGCGGGATCAAACGAATCACCGGGAAGAAGCAGGTGCAGCCGCAGGTCGCGCGCGCCAAGGTTCTGCCTTGGGGCCGCTTCAGCCACCATGGATCCGCGG
>CAMCYJ010000167.1 GCA_945883815.1 Akkermansia muciniphila
CCCTCCCGAGCAGCCTGTCCCTCCCGAGCAGCCTGTCCCTTCCGAGCAGCCTGTCCCTTCCGAGCAGCCTGTCCCTTCCGAGCAGCCTGTCCCTTCCGAGCAGCCTGTCCCTTCCGAGCAGCCTGTCCCTCCTGCTTGAGGAAAAATTATCGGTAATCTCGATTACGATGGGACTCACGGCACGGCGCTTGCATAATCCTGAGGATCATGAAGCGCGGCCTTGTCATCAGCATGCTGACCGGAGTTGGCCTGGGATTCCTGCTGCTGGTCCGACATGGAGGAAGCTCCGTAGCCGAACCACCCACGGAGACAACGGCGACAACTCCAAGCAGTTCTGCACGTCCAGAGCATTCTCCAGACTCAGCGCTGGCTCGGCGCCAATTGCCACCGCCACTGCCAGATACCCGACAAGTCCCTGCTTCTCGCGCCCAGAGCTGGTCCACCCCAGTGCCGGAGCCCGCCTTCTCCCAATTCGCCCGCTGGACCCAACGCTATTTGAACCAACCCTCGTCCGAGGCACGCGAGGCCCTGGAAGCTGAAGGCCAGGAACTGGTCCGCCTACGCCGTCAGGATCTGGCCGAGTTGATCCCCGCTGATCCTAAGCGTGCCTTGGAATTGGCAATCCCACGCGGACTCCGCAACCAACTGCCCGCGTCCATCACCCCCTTTCTCGAAGAGCCCGTGGACGGTCGGGGCGATTTCGGAGTTTTGGCCGGCATTCCGGCCCCGGACTACTCCGGCCCCTTCGAACCGGTCTACCGGACGGTGTCGGTGGGTGATCGCGCTTGGCGGGCCTACACCTACGGATCGGCCCTGCTCCGCCCGACGCTGACCGACGTCCCGTTGCATGGCATCGCCCTCGGCGGTCTTTTCGCGCTCGATCCCAATGCCGTCCGGATTCTCGATGCCGATGAGGCCGCGCGTATGGCCACGCCCGCAAAGGACGCCCTGTGTGCCGTCTCCAATGAACCGGTCACCACCTTTGCCGAAGAAGTGCCGGTGGACGCCGGCGGACACACCGCCTGGTTGTGCAGCGCGGCCCACACCGAGAACTACAACGAACGACTCATCCTGGCCTCGGTTGACAAAGGCAACGGGACGGATGCCGATGGCGTCTTCCGCCAAAAATCGGCTTACACCGAGGGCCTCAAGCGCTTGCTAATCCTCCGCGTGGATTTCAGTGATCTGGCGGGCGCCCCCCTGAGCGATGCCGCCGGCACCAACATGCTCAACGGAATCGCGGCCTTCTATCTGGAACAAAGCTTCGGCAAGACTACTTTCCGGCCCCTCGGAGCCGGCAGCGCCATGACTGCCACCTTGCGCATGCCCAAGACGGCGGCCGTGTACGGTGCTTCGGACCCGTCGATCTTGCGAACCGATGCCCGCAATGCCGCCCGCACCGCCGGCGTCACTTTGGCGCAGTTCGACTTCGACCTCATTTGCGTCGGCGCCGTCCCCGGCTTCAACTGGGCCGGACTCGGCTACGTCGGGGCCCCCGGTTCGTGGATCCGCGCCTCCTTCGATGCGGCAGGCGGCGTGTCCTCCCATGAGCTGGGCCACAATTTCGGACTCAACCACGCCAACGCTTGGGACACCGGTGGTCAGAGCATCCTCGGACCCGGCAGCAACGTGGAATACGGCGACAGCTTCGACACCATGGGCAATTCCACCGCGGGCAGGCGGCACTTCAATACCCGCTACAAGAACTACCTGAATTGGCTGCCCACGACTCAGGTGAAAATCGTGACGACCTCGGGCAACTACCGGCTCTTCGCGCACGACGCCACCAACGCGGCCACGACCCGGGCCGTGCGCATCGCCCGCAATGCACAAACCAATTACTGGCTGGAATTCCGCCAGAAGTTTACCGATCGCCCCGCCCTGATGGACGGCGTCGGGCTGCGCTGGGCCCGCACCGGCAACCAGCAATCACTCCTGCTCGACGTCACGCCCGGCTCCGCCGACGGCAAGAACGACTCGGCCCTGCTCATCGGCCGAACTTTTTCCGACCGGGTAGCCGGCATCCACATCACCCCGCTGGCCAAGGGCGGAACCATCCCAGAATCGCTCGACCTGCAGGTGAACCTGGGCAAGTCCACCAACAACCGACTCCCGAGTGTCACCCTCACGGCCAGCGCCACCTCAGCCTTCGCGGGAGCCCCCATCACCTTCACAGCCAACGCCACCGATCCGGACGGCGACACGCTGGCCTATTCCTGGGACTTCGGAGACAACGCAATCGTCGCCGCCAACACCAACGTGGTCCGTCGTGCGTGGTCCGCAGCCCGCGAATATTGGGTGCGCTGCACGGTCAGCGACATGAAGGGCGGCGAAGGCAGCGCGGCGGTGCTGGTCCGCATCGGCAACCCCACCACGTACCGCGTCGCGGGCCGTGTGCTCCAAGGGGGCAAGCCCGTGGCGGGCATTCGGGTTGAGGTTTCCAACACCCAGCAAACCTACACGGTCAGCGACGGCACCTACACCCTGACTGGACTGGCCCGCGGAACCTACAGCGTGAAGGCCATCGCTGAAGGCTACCTCTTCACACCGTCCGGGTTTTCCAACCCGCTGTCGATCACCGGCCATGCGGACGGAATTAATCTCGAAGCCTCTGCACCTGGCGACCTCGCCCAGGTTTCGCTGGTGCCGCTGGGAGCCCAGTGGCGCTACTACGACAGCGGCAACCTGGCCGGAACCTCATGGCGCACGACCGCATTCAATGACAGCGCCTGGAACAACGGCGCCGCTCCGTTGGGCTACGGCGACGACAACATCGTCACCACCGTGAAGTACGGTCCCTCGACGACCGCCCGATACATCTCCACGTGGTTCCGCCACAGCTTCCAGGTGGACGACCCCACACGCTTCTTGTCCGTGACGCTCGGGCTCATCCGCGACGACGGTGCGGCCGTGTACCTGAACGGCACGGAAGTGTTCCGAAGCAACTTGCCCACTGGCACCTTGACCGCAGCCACCCGGGCCAGCGCCAGCGTTGGTGGGACCGACGAAACCACGCTTTACGAAGCTTCGGTGGACCCCAAGTGGTTCCGCTCGGGCACCAACGTCCTTGCCGTGGAAGTCCACCAGTTTGCTCCCGACAGCTCCGACGTGCGCTTTGCCCTGCAGTTGAGCGGATTGCTGCGCCCCTCCTCGGCCTCGGCACCCCTTCTGGAACTGGGCGCTGGTTCCGAACAAATCCGACTGAGCTGGCCCGTGACCGCCATCGGTTTCGAGTTGCAGGAAACCAAGTCTCTCGAGACCCCGTGGTTTGCGTCCGACGAGACCATCGGTGCCGAGGCCGGCCAAAACGTGGCCTCTCCCAAGCTGACCGAAAATCTCCGCTTCTTCCGCTTGGGCAAACCGTGAGGATTTACACGGGCTTAACAATTTGGCCCTCGGAACTCATCGGGAGTTAACAGTCCTCGGTTTTTCTGGACTCGCACTGCAACCACTCACCGGATCCTTCACATGAAAAACCTGAACCTTCTCTGGGCCGCCGCAGGCTTGGCTTCCCTGCCGCTGGCCGCCGATGCCCGGATCGATTCCTGGATCACCCGACACGCCGGACGCTACGCCCGAGTTTACCTCAACGACGCCGCGCTCCAATCAGGCTCCTCCGTCACCACCTGGAGCAACGGATCCCAAACACAGGCCCAGCCTGCTTACGCCGGCGTTCAGGAACTGGCCTCGGACACCGACTGGGTGTACGTCCGCACCACCGGGCTGGCCTTGCACCCCATGGGTCCGTGGCTCAACGGCGCCTTCCCCAATTTGCCCACCAACCGGAAAACCCTCTACCGAATCCCGCGCAACCCCACCGTGCCAACGACCCAGACCTTGACCGGCCTCGGGGTGATCGGCTGCTTCGTCGACGGCGTGGCCATGTTCGACTCCCGGGACGGCTTCGTCTGGACTGGCGTGGCCGAGGCGGGCATGGGCAACGGCTACTGGAACCGGGAAGCCTATGTGAATGAAGGGGCCACCTTCGATCCGGGGTACGCCCATCAGGAAAACAGCGGCACCCACCACTACCACGCCAACCCCGTGGCCCTGCGTTACCTGCTGGGCGACCGTGTGGATTTTGATGAGACCACCCGGAAATACCGTGAATCCACCGCACCCGTGACCCGGCACTCGCCCATCCTCGGCTGGGTGCGGGATGGATTTCCGGTGTACGGACCCTACGCCTTCTCCGAGGCGACCAACGCCACCAGCGCCCTCCGCCGCATGACTTCCGGATTCCAACTCCGCAACGGCCAACGGGGCACCGACAACCTCTCGACGGGCGGCCGCTCCACCATTCCGGCCTGGGCCCAACGAGCCTATGGCGTCGGGGCTAATCAGAGCGGGCCGGCGGTGTCCACCCAGTACCCGCTGGGGCGGTACATGGAAGACAACGCCTTCCTCGGAGACCTCACCCAGCCGACCACCGGGCAGAAGTTCGTGATGGGCATCGACTATGACCTCGATGAAAACAATGGCCGCTGGTGCGTGACGCCGGAGTTCCCCGAGGGCACCTACGCCTACTTCGTGGCCATCGCGGCCGACGGCAC
>CAMCYJ010000168.1 GCA_945883815.1 Akkermansia muciniphila
CACTGAAGCGACTCTGGGGGGGCCAACCATCCGATCACGGCTGGACCATGAATCCGGCCTCGGCCCAGTCGGCAAAGTCTTCGCGCGATCCGTTGCCGGCATCCATGGTCACCAGACTCAAGCGTCGGGCACCGGCCGGAATGGGCACATCAAAGTGCCAGGCGTCGGTCTTCACGCGCATCACCGGGCTGACCGCGGCCTCCTTGCCGTCAATCAGCACCTTGAACACCACGCTCGGAAACTGGGCCAGATTGGACCCATTGCTCACCTCCAACACGTTTTCATCGGCCCCGGCCAAGGCCACGAAGCGCCGAAACTCCGGCTTCAGCGCATATTCCACCGCACAGGGAGCATGCACGCCGAGGCCACGGGTGTAGGTCGTGCGATTGACTCGCAGCGGACCCCCGAGGTTGGCCCGGTCGGTTTGAGGAGGCCGGGTGTTGCCCGAATACCGAACCTCACCCCCGTAGGTGTGTCCGAAACCCACGCTGCGAGTCGGCTGAAGGGTCGACAACAGCACCTCCGGCCGCGGCGGCATCGGCCCGTTCTTGGCGAATGAACCTTCCGATTCCATACACACCGCGCGGCCGTTCAGGAACGCACCAACACGCAGTCGGGTCGTCTCGGACACGACGAACGGTCGGGTGTACTTCAACGACTTGGGCGTGGGGACTGATCCGTCCAACGTGTAACGAATATCCGCTCCGGGCTGCAGTGGCGCCGACAAGGTCACGGTGATGGGCTTCTCGAAGAGGTGCGGCCGAATACGGGTGCCCCAAGGCGTGATGCGCACCGGATCCACCACCCAGTCCTTGCGCCAGCGACCCAGACGGGACAGTTCCTCCTGAAGGTGGATTGTCGGTGCCAAGTGCTTCTCGAAATGGGCCACCACCTGCTCCGTGTTGAGATCGGGTGTGAAATTGCGGGCGGGGTCGTAGCCGGGGTGGGCATCGGTCATGTCACGGGCCAGCACACACTGGAGTCCGGCCGACTTCATCGCTCGCAACCCCATGGGCTTGCCCAGCAAACACACCTGAGTGTGAAAGCCCACGTAGATCAGGTGCGTGAGTCCATACTTCTGGCAGAGCGCGTACACCTCGGCCTGCGTGTCGGGCATCCAATCGTCGGGGCCGATGATCAGGTCCGGGTGCATGCCATCCCAACCGTAATTACCGCCGCAGCGTTCGGCACCGCAGGCGCATCCCCCGGCGTCGGGCACCGGCGGGCAGGTGACGTTCACCGCAGCCGGCACCGTCACCTTGGGCAAATTGAACACACGCTCCCGTTGGGGATATCCCACGTAGTTGTCCACGACATCGCTCGGGCACAAGAAAACGGGCATTCCCAATTCGCGGGCGGCCGCCAGGGCCTTATTGATACGCGGCACGAAGGCATCCACCCGCATGGTGGCCGTCTTGCACCAGTGGTAGTTCCAGATGTCCACCGCCACCACGCCGATGCGCGACGAATCTACCTGCTCGCGGGTGATGTTGGTTTTACCCGTCTGCGGATCACGGGTTTGCAAGCTCCAGCGGATAGGGACCGCTGAACTATTCGGCAAAAATCCCAGACACAGAAACAGGGCAAGAAATGGTCGGGCAAAAGTGTTCATGACTTGAAGGGCGTTCTGCTGATGAAAACGTCAAACCCCTACCCTCGCAAGACACGCGTCACAGCCCTGAGTGATCACCACCGACGACAACCGCAGCACAGGCCTCACAGATCCTGAGCGGCGCTCATGGGCTCATCGGTCCGACGATTCGGGCAAAATCGGCGGCGTGGCTTTTCGGAGGTCTCGAAGGATTTGCAGGGAGGTCACCAGCGACCAAAGCCAGGCCGCCCCAAACAAGGCCCCGCCCAAGATAAGTCCTCGCGCTGGTGGCCAAACGACAGCGTCGCCTGCCTGAACGCTGTCCCAAGCCCCTCGGACCAACTCCCAAAACCAGGCCAAGATCGCAATGAAGCCCGAAACCGCTAAACCCATTTGAAACATGCCCACCACCCGATGACCGGCCACAAAAGAACCCAGCCCGGGCGTGGCTCCCAGATTGATGGCCAAAGCCGTCCAACCCATCGATTGATTACGAAGCTTTCCGGCCATGAATGACCGTCTCATAGGCATACATCGTCGCCAAGATTGAGATGGGCACCGTCACCAGCAATCCCACCAGACAACACAACATGCCAAAGAAGTTTAAAATCGCTATCACCACCGACAGAGCCAGGCACGACCACCAGTGGCGTCGCACCTGCCGCCAACTCCGCTTCATGGCCGACCAGAAGCCCACGCGTTGATCCAAGATTAAGGGCAACGAGAACATCCAATTGACCGTGAGGAAAATGGTGACCGGAAGACCGAGTAAAATCAGCCCCAGCCCCGGTGCCAACACTGGAAAAGCCGGCCAACTGGCCGAACCCTTCGCCAAGCCCATGATGGCGCTCAGTCCCACACTGACGAAGAGGACGATGAAGCCCGCCAACAGGGGCAACGACGCCAGAATCCCTACCGCCAAATTTCCGAGAAACAAATGGCCAAACATCTTACGGAACCCATCGAACAAGGATCCCAAAGGAGGCATCTCTCCACGTATCACCCTCAGATAAACGACATAGAGACCGGCCATCAGCGGTCCACCAATGACCATGCTGCAAAGGCTGAACAAGGGACCGATGTAAGGGAGGGCTCCGAAAATCCCCAGACCAAAGGCGATGAGCACGTACATCATCGTCGGCCCGAAGAGCGTGGAGAACTGCTGTTGGAACAGCCTCCAAGCGGACGTCAGGCAGTCAACGATGTCCAAGTCGTAATCCCCGTCGAAATCGGACGGAATGGAATTCGCTTCCGTCGGCGCTGAGATCAACGGCGGGGCAACCACCGGTGGTTGGAGCAACACCACCAATTCAGGCACCTCACGCAGGAGTCGCCATGCGCCGTCTTCGCCCTGAACGCGTGTCTCGCCATTGACGCGCCGTTCGCGAATCCACTGGTTCAACTGTTCGATCGACACCGGACCGTACTCTTTGCCGTCGCTGCCTAAAATTCGATACATAGTGTGGCGTTGGAGGTGAGCTGAATCAGTAAAATCTGGCAAACTGGGACTTGACCGCACCCGGGATGGCTATCTTGAGGACTATCATTGAATCTATCAATCCGGACTTCGAGCATTGATTGGAAACATCAGGAAGATGCAAGACGCCAACAAGGATCAACCGCTCTACTCGCGCCTCTGGGGTTCGGGATTCCTGCCTTCCGAACACCAGGGGGTGAAGTTCAAGGCGGGCACAGAACCGGTGCTCTTCCTGACCAACCCGGAAGGCGTCTCGCCCCACGCCCGCCGTGTCATGTCCACGGCCAGACCGACGAGTTCGGCTACAACATCCTGCGGGATCCGGTCCATGTGCATGATTTGCACGCCACGATGCAGTACCTCCTCGGTGTCGATCACGAACGCCAGACCTTCAAGTTCCAAGGGCGCTACTACCGCCTCACGGACGTGGCGGGCAGCGTGGTCAAAAGCGTGATTGCCTCGGTGGAAAGCGATTGGCGATCCGCTTCAGTTTTTTGTTGATCAGCCATCCAAGGCAACGAGCTTCTGGAGATCCTCCCGTCGCTTCCCAATTCCATGGACCGTACAAACCTCGCCCCAGGCCGACTGATCCGCCTCTTGCGTATGGGGGTCGCCCTCATCGTCGGATTCGGTCTCGCCAGCCGCTCGATCGCGCTGGAGATCGTCCGCCCGCCCGCCTCCCAGACGATCTTCCTCGGCGACCCGGTGAGCTTCCGTGTCGAGGCCCGGGGTGAACCGCCCCTCCAATACCGCTGGCTGCGCAACGGCAAACTCATGGACGGAGTATCCGGCCCCGATTGGACCTTCGTCACTTCAGCCGCAGATCACGACGCGACGATCACCGTCGAGGTCATCGACAGTACCCTCCGACTCACCAGCCCCGCCGCCCGGTTGACCATCGATCCTGGGCTTCCGGGTGCCTATCGGACCAATCGTCTGGTCGAGGTCGTCCACCCGTGGCAATACCGGGTGGATGGCGTGCTGCCCCACCCGCAGTGGCCAGCATGGAGCGATACCAGCACCGGATGGACCACCGGCGGCGGCGTTCTGTACGTCGAGGATTCCGAGCTTCCAGGCCCCAAGACGACCCTGCTGCCGGCGACCGCCGGGAAGCTGCCCACGACGGCCTTCTTCCGGACCACCGTTGTCAACCCGATCACCAACGCCCACTCCATCGAACTGGTCGCGAGCGTGTTGGTCGACGACGGAGCGCTGGTATTCCTCAACGGTTCCGAGGTCCAGCGCCTCGGCTTGGGCGAAGGCACGGTGCTGCCGACCACCCAGGCCAGCCGGAGTGTCGGAAATGCCGCCTGGGAGGGGCCGTTCCCCTGGGCAGCCAACGGCCTGAAGCCGGGGACGAACACAGTGTCTGTCGAGGTAC
>CAMCYJ010000169.1 GCA_945883815.1 Akkermansia muciniphila
GACGAGATAGCGACCGGGCAGGGAAAGGTTGGTGGTGACACGCGGTCCCTTGGTGCCAATAGGTCCCTTGGTGACTTGAATGATGATCTCGCTTCCGGGCGGAAAGAGCCGGGGGACATCCTTCTGGGTGATCTTGGGCTTGTCTTTGCGGCGCGATTTCCCGCCGTCATCGCGTTCCACGATTTCGACGCTGGAATCGAAGGTGTTGGGGATGATGTCCCAGTAGTGGAGGAAGGCGTTCTTCTCGAAGCCGATGTCCACGAAGGCGGCTTTGAGTCCGTCCTCGAGGTTCTTCACCTTGCCCTTGTAAATGGAGCCAACCAAGCGGTCGTCGCCGGTGCGTTCGACGGTGAGGTCTTCCAGTTTGCTCTCTTCGAGCACCGCGACCCGGGTCTCCAGAGGTTCGGCATTGATGACCACTTCCTTGATGATCTTCTCCTCGGGGCGGATCAGCTGCTTGACCTTCTTGACCACCTCCTTGACCGCGGCCCGGGCCTTTTCGATGAGACCCTTGGGTTCGCGGGGTGGCTTGGGCGACTGTTCTGCCGGTTCCTCGTGGGCCTCCTCGGCGCGGGAGAGGTCGGGGGAACGATAGGTTTGATCACGGCCATTCTTGGAGAGATTGACCTCGGGTGCATCGACGCTGTCTTCAGGAAGTCCGGCCGCCCGGTTTTCAGCCCGGCGGATTTCGGATTCATGGCGTCGGATGTCGAACACCCGTTCCTCGGTGGTTTTCTCGCCGATGGCCTCCATGCGGGCGTTGGTGGCCGATCGGTTGGGGTTGGGAGTGCCGATGCCCCGGGTGGGCTTGAAACGCATCGGCCCCTTGCCGCGTTTGAATGTCTGTTGACTCATGTCTGTAGATTTCGAGTTCTAGTACCGTTTGCGGTACAAATGGATGTTTTGAAGAACACCGACCGCGATTAGCGAGCACAGCACTGAGGTTCCGCCTGCACTGAGCAGGGGCAGTGGAATGCCCGTGACCGGCATCAGTTTGATGTTCATGCCGATGTTCACGAAGATGTGGATGAAGAAGAGGGTGACGACGCCGACAGCCAGCAGTCGTCCGAGCCGGTCGCGCGATTCCCCAGCGGTCTTGATCCCGCTGAACAGGACGATTCCGTAGAGGGTGATGACGGCGACGCTTCCGATGAAGCCGCGTTCCTCGGCAATGACCGAAAAGATGAAATCGTTGTGCGCGCCCAGTCGGGGCAAATAACCCAGACGATGCTGAGTGCCTTCACGCCACCCTTTGCCGGTGAAGCCGCCCGAGCCGACCGAGATGAGCGCCTGCTCCACGTTCCAGGACATCTGCCGCTTGCGCTGTGCGGCCCTCTGACGTTGTTCCGGGGTGGCTGAGGCTGGGGCGAAATCGGCGTTGAAATACACCAGCAACCGTTCGCGCTGGTAGTCTTGAAGGCGGATGAGTCGCCAGTTCTCGGGAGCGATGAAGATGTCGATGGCAATCAGGCTGACGATGAGGAAGGTCCCTCCCAGAAGTTTGACCACAAAGCGCTGTGGAACTCCGGCCACCAGCATCATGACCAGGGTGATGGGCAGAAAGACCAGTGATGAACCCAAGTCAGGTTGTTTGAGGATCAGACCCAGTGGCAGGAGCGTGAGCATCAGGGCCTTGAGGAAGACGCCGGGCGAGCGCAGTTCCGAGGAGGGACGCGCCAGGAAGTTGGCCATGGCAAAGAGGAAGGTCAGTTTGGCCAATTCGCTCGGCTGGAATTGGATCGGGCCGAGATCCAGCCACCGCCGCGCACCGTTGCGGGAGGTTCCCAGGATATGGACCGCCACCAGCAGGGCGATGGACACCCAGTAGGCGACCATGGCCCATCGTGCCAGCCGGCTGTAGTCCACCAGGCTGAGCCCAAGGACGACTAGAAGCCCGATGCCGAAGGCCATTACCTGGCGGGTGGCCGTCCATTGGTACCAGGGGACGCCCCGTGTCATTTCGGTGCCACCGGTGGTGCTGAAGATGAACATCGCGCTGATGATCATCAGACCCAACACCGAGACCCACAGGGGCCACAGGATAGCTGCCTCGGAACGCCGATTCTGGAGGGAGAGCGGGGTCATGGGTTCAGGGCGCTGAGTTTAGGGCAATGGGCCGGCCGGACCCCGTATCCCGGGCGCGCAGGTGTTCGTAAATCTTCTGGGCCACTGGGCCGCAGGTGCGACCTCCGGAGGCGCCGCTCTCCACCATCACGACCACGGCGTAGCGCGGAGATTCGAAGGGAGCAAAGCTGGCGAACCAGGTCACTTTGTCTTTCACCCCGTTGCCCTTGATCTCGGCGGTGCCCGTCTTGCCGCAGACCTGATAATCGGCGACGCGGGCGCTGGTGCCGGTGCCTTCGCCGTCCAAGACGTCATCGCGCATGGCGGCCCGGATGCGGGCGAGGTATTCGGGACGGGTTTCCAGGCGGCTGCGCACCTGACCGGGGCGAATGGCGCTGGGTGCCTCCTCGCTGAGGGGATCACCCGATTCGAGGCGATCGACCAGGCGCGGGTAATAAATGGTCCCACCATTGGCGACCGCGGCCACCATCACGGCCAGTTGCAATGGAGTGACCGTGACCTCTTGGCCGATGCTGAAGTTGGCCAGTCGTCCTTGGGGCCAGCGCTCCGCCCGGGCCTCGGCGGGCTCGGGCATCCAGCCGGACCGCTCCTCGGTGGGGCGCAGTTGGATGCGTGTCTGTTCTCCGAAATGAAACCGGTGGGCGGTGGACAGCAGTCGGTCATATCCGGCGTCCAGTCCCAGTTGGATGAAGTAGGAGTTGGACGATCGAATGAAGGCACGACGAAAGTCGTAGGGGCCCGGAGGTGCGGTGTCCTCGATCTTGATGTTCCCGCGGTGGTAGAGCCCCTTGCCGGGTTTGGAGGGATTGGCTTCGACAATTTGCACCTGGTTGGGATCCAGTCCGTTTTCCAGGGCAGCCAGTGCGGTCACGATCTTGAAGGTGGAACCCGGGGAATAAGCGCCGTCGGTGGCCCGGTTCATCAGGGGGGTCCGCTTGGGCACGTCGTAGTAGTTGGTCCACCGCGCCCGGCTGATGCCATCGATCCACTCGCCCGGATCGAAGCTCGGCGCGCTGGCCACGGCCAGGACATCCCCATTGCGGACATCCAGCACGACCACCGCTCCCCGCTCCTCGCCGCTCACCGCGGCCAGCGCCGTCTCGGTGGCCTTTTGGACCTCGAGGTCGAGGGTGGTGACCAGGTTCTGTCCGGGCACCGGCGCGGTGGTCATGGTCTCTCCCACTCGATACCCATCGCTGTTGACGAGGATGCTCTTGGAGCCAGAAGTGCCGCGGAGGGCGGTATCGAAAGCCGCTTCCAGTCCGGCGGCCCCCCGATAATCCCTCAGTCGGTAGTCGAACGATTCACCTTCCTCGCCTTCAAAATCGTCGGCTCGAACCAGATATCCCAGCGTGTGTGCGGCCAAAGGGCCGTGCGGATAGTGACGGACGGCTTGCAGCTCGATGCTGATTCCGCGGATGGACCAGGATTGCTCAGTCAGAAGCGAGACCTGTTGTGGCGTCAGCTTCTTGAGCACGGCCAGCGGCAGGGCGCGACTGTTGGCCCAGTGTCGGTGGAGCTCCGATTCGGTCAGTGTCAAAGGCAGACCGACCTTGCTGGCGACCCGGGAGACCACATTGCTGAGGACATTGTAGCGGGCCTGCCGCCAGAGGAGGTTGTTCTCCTCCGGGCGGATGAGCACCCGGGGTGGATCGCGGCGGAGCTTCGACATCATCCGCTCCCAGAGTCCGGGAGATGGAGAGTTGGTGCCGCCGCGTGCCGCCACGACTTCGCGGCGCAGTCGGCCGTATTCCCGGGAGAAGTCCCGGCTCAAGGCCTCGAGGTACACGTCCAAGCGGTAACGCGGAACGTTCCCCACGCATTCGCGGCCCTGCCGGTCGAGAATGCGACCCCGGAGGGCGGGAACCCTCACCGACTGGAAACTCTGGGTCTGCAGGGACTGCTCAAAGCGGTGGTGACCGAGAATTTGCACCCGTAGCAGCCCGATAAGCAACAGCAGCAATCCGGCGCCCACCACGCCAGCCATCCATCGCAATGGCCGCTCTCCTTTGTTGAACTGGTCGAAAATCAGCATGGTTCAACGCAGGCGAAATTGGCGGCTTCGGACGGTTTCCCGATCGGCTCGGAAGCTGGAGGTCGTCAGCGGGCGGTAGTCGAAGATTCGGTGGAGCCAATCGAACATCTGGAAGAGGACGGGGCAGGCGATGCCATTGAGCAGGCCCAGCAGCAGGAGTTGGACGAACGTGAACCGGCCGGTCACCGGTTGGGAACCGGTGAGGAAAAGCACCCCCAGGGTCAGTAGCGG
>CAMCYJ010000170.1 GCA_945883815.1 Akkermansia muciniphila
CTGTCCCTGAAGCCGGTCCCTGACGCCTGTCCCTGAAGCCTGTCCCTGAAGCCTGTCCCTGAAGCCTGTCCCTGAAGCCTGTCCCTGACAGGTGAGGTTGGTCGAAAATCAGGAAGTCAACACCAAGACTGGGTTGAGGTAATTTGGCCGCGTCGGATTGGTTCAATCCGGTCGGTCAGCACCCAAGAGAGGATCTCCCGAGGGGCTTTGAGGCTCGTACGCCGGCTTAGAGGTTTCCGCCGCTCCAGCCGAACTTTTCCCGAAGGGTTGAAAAGAAGCTGCTGCCTTCGGGGCGTAGGAGCTTCACCGCCTGGTGACTCCGGCGGATGAGTACCCGGTCACCGGTGCTCAGGTGGGTCTGCTGTTGACCGTCGGCAGCGAGGGTGGCCTCCAGTCGGCGGCTGATTAGGGTGACTTGGACCACCGAGTCGAGGCTCATCACCACAGGGCGGATCGAAAGGGTGTGAGGGCAGATTGGTGTGAGGGTCAGCACATCGGCATCAGGGCTGACGATGGCCCCGCCGGCCGCCAGGGAATAGGCGGTGGATCCCGTTGGGGAGCTGGCAATGAGACCGTCGCAACGGTAACGGGTCAGGAGTTCGCCATTTACCGCGACTTCCAACTCGATGAGGCGCGATGCCAGTCCGCGGCTCAGGACGAAATCGTTCAGTGCGGTCTGGACCGCCGACGAACCGTTGCGATGGATGACGGCCTCGAGCAGCGCTCTGTTTTCGACGCGGAACTTGCCGGCAATAACCGTGCGCAGCGCGCCAGTCACATCGGCTTCCTGAACGGCTGCGAGAAATCCCAGATGCCCTGCGTTGATGCCCAGAATGGGAACACCGGAACCGGCGGTTTCACGGGCCACTTTCAGCATGGTCCCGTCACCGCCGAAAACGAGCAGGAGATCGCATTGCTTGGCCAGTGCGCCGGGATCGGTGGCTGTGGGCACTGTTTTGAGTCGAGCGAACTCTGCGGTGACCGAGTCGCAGAGAATATCTCGTCCCAAACGTTTGAGTTGGGTGACAGCCTTTCGGATGACTGCGATGCTTCGAGGTTTCTCGGGATTCGCGATCAAACCGATCCGTCGGAGTGCGTCAGCGGTTTTCTTCACACGATTCTCTCCAGGTGCGCCAGAAACTCCTTGTTACCGGCTGGGCCCCGCAATGGGGATTCAGTGACCCCGCGCCAGGCGAGCTTGGGGAGTTCGGTGGCGACAAAATTTTCCAAGGAGGCGATCACGCGGGCGTGTATCTGAGGATCGGTGATCACTCCTGCTCCGCGATCCACCTCTTCTTTGCCTGCTTCAAACTGGGGTTTGATCAGGGCGATGATACTGCCGCCGATGCGGAGGAACCCTGGGATAGGAGGCAGGATCAGTCGCAGGCTGATGAAGGAGCAGTCGGCCACCGCGACATCGAAGGGAGAGGAGTGTGGGGCGAGTTGATCGAGGGTGAGGCTCCGGGCGTTGGTGCGTTCCCACGCGACGACCCGAGGATCTTGTCGGAGTTTCCAGGACAATTGTCCGTGTCCCACATCCACGGCATGGACGGAGGCTGCGCCGTGTTGGAGCAGGCAATCGGTGAAACCTCCGGTGCTGGCACCCAGGTCGATGCACTGACAGGCGTGGACCGAAATGGCGAAATGTTGCAGGGCGTGTTCGAGTTTGTGGCCGCCTCGGGAAACGTAACGATCCCCGCTGAGCAGTTCGACCGTGTCACCGTCGCGGATCCAATCGCTGGCTTTTTTGGCGGGGTGCCCGTTGATCCGGACCTGTCCGGCCATGATGGAACGCTGGGCCTGCGAACGGGATTCGCAAAGACCGCGGTCCACCAGGGATTGATCGATACGGGCCTTCAACTGTCCAGAGAGTCTGCGCGCGCCGGGCTCCTTAGGCAAAGCCCGATAGCAGGGCATGCCGTGCCTGTGTGGGATCGGTTGCTTTAGCCAAGGCGTTTGGATAGAGTCTTTACTATGTCCGAGATCGCCAGCTATGTGGTTCATGGAGCCGCTCAGGTCACTCCGTCTACGTTGGAAAAAGTCCTTCGGAGTCTTCCGATGTGGAAGGTGGAGTTTGCGCAGATCAACGCGCCGCATTTTCCCCATCTGGTCAACCAACTCGAGTTCTTGGCAGACCTGGTTGAAGACGTGGCAGAAGGTGTCTACAAGGAATTGCCCTACAGCGCCTTGGCTGCCGCCGTCTTTGCCATTACCTATGCCCACAAGAAGACAGACTTGATTCCGGATCACACCCCGATCATGGGGCACGCCGATGATTCTAGCGTGGCCCGAGCTGTTTTGATTCTCCACGAAAAGGCTCTGGCCCGTTACGCCGAGACCATGGATTTGGATTGGGAGACCATCACCAGCAAACCCTGACCATCTGGGCGTGGTTCTGGAGGGGGGCGGGGCTCAATCTGCTCCAACCTTTCCGCGCTGTTTAATGCGGTTCAGATGGTTCGGATTTTTTGTGCCAGTATCCTTGTAGGGTTGTCTCGCAGTAGTATCAGGGCAGGCCCGTTCGTTGGAGGATTTCAAGACTATCAGCGAGGAGCGCCACTCGTAGCGAATGGGTTACTCGGTTCGGCAGCCCAGAGTCAGGAGGACGTTGGCCCATAGAGCGCGGTCTCCGGTTTGGACAGTCAGGACATGGTCGGCAGACTCTACATGCTGGTAGAAGTCCCACTTCAGGATGGGCTCCAGCGCCAGATTCGACCCCGCGTTTTCGATCACCTTGCGGAACTCTTGCCAGACTGGTGGTTCACCCTGAGCGGCGTAAGGATCATCTGACGGTATTCCCATCACTTGGACGTGATCCACAGGAACTGCGGACAAGACTGCTTGAAGAACCTCAGTCACCGAGACCACTCCGGGTGAAAGATTCAGGCTCACCAAGGTCGCGTTCGGCCCCTTCTTGGTCGAAGCCGGGTAGTTGCCGTCAGCGATGAGAATCTTTGAATGGTGGCCGGCTCTCCCGAGGATTGCATTGATTTCGGGGTGGATCAGTTGGTGCTTGAGCATGGGGGTGAAGAGGATGGTCGGTTGGATGGCCTTCCGTTATGGCGTTCGCGTTCACCGACGGAAGGATGCCCGAAAACTTTCCAGGGTTTTCTCTGCAGCCGTCTGCGGGTCGGGCCATGGGAAAATCTCTCCGGAAACAAATCCCCCATAGCCCACATCCATCAAGGCCTGGGCGATGGGCTTGGCAGCGGTGTGGCCGAAACCGATGGCACGGCGGTTGGAGTCGGCGAAGTGCACATGCCCAATCGTGTGCCCGGCCTTACGAATAGATTCCGCCAGATCGACCTCCTCCACATTCATATGGAACAAGTCTGCCAGCAGTTTCACGTTTCGAGTATTGAGTGTCTCCAGGAAGTCGGCGGCCTCTGAAAGCGTGTTGAACAGATTGGTCTCGTAACGGTTGAGTGGCTCGTAAAGCAGAGGAACGCCATGAGCATGGGCCCTGGGACCCAGTTGGTTGAGTTCGGCTCTGAGCCAATCGAGGGCTTGATCTCGGGTTACACCATCTCCGTACCGCCCTTGCATCGACCCAATGATGGCTGGGGCCCCAAAACCGCCAGCAAAGTCCACAATGCCCCCGATGAAATCTCGCCCTGCAGCCCTAACCAGGGGGTCTGGATCCGTCAAACGCAGCTTCCGAGTCAGCCAACCAGCCCCGGTACCCATAGCGGCCAACTGGATCGAATGTTTTTGGAGCCATCCGCGGAGCAAGAACCCGTCGATGTCATTCGCATGGGTTGGAAAAATTTCCACCCCGTCAAATCCAGTTTCAGCTGCTGCGGCAATTCCAGTTTCCAAATCCCCGTGGTAGACAAAAGGCCCCCCTACCGACTCCGGAACGGTTGAAATCGTGATGGCTGAGCGGATCATATCATGGGTTTGGGTATTTCAAGGAAACCCCAATTGCAACTCAGACGCCGCGTCGATAAGCGGTCGGTTGTAATAATAGGAATGGTGCGCGCTGCAGGGTTCGAACCTGCGACCCCTTCCGTGTGAAGGAAGTGCTCTACCGCTGAGCTAAGCACGCACTCTGATGACCTTCGAATGAAACCCCCGCCGTCGCCACCTCTCAAGCAAAACTTGAAAAATAAAAGCCGCAGTAAATCGAAAGATTACAAAGTGACAGGTTAGAACAAAGTGACAGGTTCAAAGTTATTGACTGGGATGGGTTGGTAATTAGCTTTGGCGAATGAGGTTGGCGCGGATCAAGGGGCAGGCTGGGAATGCAGCGGTGTACCATTGCATTTCGCGGAC
>CAMCYJ010000171.1 GCA_945883815.1 Akkermansia muciniphila
TGACTCTGAGGGAGCGACGCTGACTTATACGGTGGTGCGCCAGCCGGTCAACGGATCGTTGAGCGGCGAGGGAGCCAACCTGGAATACGTCCCGAACGGTGACTTCAACGGTTCGGACAGCTTCACCTACAAGGTGAGCGATGGTAGCCTGGAGTCGGGCGCCGTGACGGTGGCGATCACCGTTAAGTCCGTTGCTGACGCGCCGGTGGCTCTGACCCAGACGTTGAAAGTCGTTCAGGGCAACTCCGTGGCGGTGACGCTCGCGGGCTACGATGGCGATAAGGACGCGCTGACCTACACGGTGGCGTCACAGCCGAAGCAGGGAACCTTGAGCGGTACTGCGCCGAACTTGGTCTACGTCGCCAATACCAATGCGACGGGCACTGACAGCTTCACCTTCCGAGTGAACGACGGCACGTCGGACTCTGGGTTGGCAACGGTGCTGATCGTGATTGGCGAGGCCTCGAAGCTGTCGATCAAGTCGAGCGACGGCGCGACTCTGACCCTGGAAGTGCGCGCGCCGAAGGGTGCCGTGGTGCAAATTGAGAATGCCTCGAAGTTGGGAACCTGGAGCGCCACGGCGATCAAGGTAACCGGCGAAGGCACGGATGTGGGAGTGCCGGTGAACCTGCAGGTGGACAAGAATGTCCCTGTGCGGTTTTGGCGCTTGAACGTCCTGTCGGCCCCGTAAGGCCAACATTGAGCCGCTCAGTCTTGAGCTGAGCCGCTAAAAAACCAACCAGGCGCGTCCGCGAGGGAAACCTCCGGACGCGCTTTTCAATTTGTCATCGGAGAGACCTGTGCTCCGACCCCGAATGTCGCCCCATCGCCCGCTCGGGTAAGGACCACTCTCTAGGCAGTCCGGCGCTGGCAACGTTGGCGTTTAGCTGATCCGCGCGGCGGGAGCGGATGCTCGCTGCAGCCGATCGCGCACGCCGTCCCAGGCGGATCCGGTGGGCAGATCTTCAATGACCACCAGAGCCGCTCCCCGGTCGTCGCACTCGTGCAAGTAGCCATAGAGAGCCCGTGCAAATGCCTCGGGATCGTCCGGAATGAAGGATACTTGCGCCGGAATGGGTGCCCTGGGGACCTGGGAATGGGTGAGTACGAATAGTTGCTCCGGAGGAATCGATTCTCGGGCCACCCGTTCTAAGAGTTCGGAATCGCTCCCCCAAGACCAGACTTCCAATCGGGCTTTGGGTGAGTAGTGACGACTGAGTTGACCCGGACTCCGCAGAGGTCCTTCCGCGCCCGTCAGGGTCCCGTCTGCCATGACTCCAGTTGCTTGTGCGATTTGATCGCCCGAAATGATACCGGGTCGCAGAATGCGCGGCCGCTTGCCCGTGACATCCACCACGGTGCTCTCAATACCAACGGCACAAGCACCCGCATCCACGATGAGCGGGATCCGCTGACCAAGACTGGCCATCACATGCTCGGCCGTCGTTGGGGAAAGCCGGTCCGAGGGATTGGCGCTGGGTGCCGCCAGCGGAAAGCCGCACTCCCGGATCAAGGACTGAAAGAAGGCATGCGAGGGCCACCGCAGACCCACGGTGGACCCACCCGCAGAGACGATGTCTGGGATTTCCGAAGATTTTGGCACCACCAAGGTCAGTGGCCCCGGCCAGAAATGCCGGGCCAATACTTCTGCCAGTTCGGGCCAATCGGCGGCGCATGCACGCGCCATATTCGCGGTCGCCACATGCACGATCAACGGATTGGAGGATGGCCTGCCTTTGGCCCGATAAATACCTTGCACAGCCTCCGGTGAGAAAGCGTTGGCGGCCAGTCCGTAGACCGTCTCACTGGGGACCGCGGCAACACCGCCTGAACGCAGGAGTCTGGCAGTTTGCACAACCGCCTGATGGAACAGCCCAGGTGTGTGGGTAGGTAGAATGGCGGCGGTCGGCATCGACGACCAAATTCTACGCACGGAGAGCTTCCGAGGCATTAGGAAACCGATATCTGATCTGCGGCAGGACCTCCCTCCGATTCTGAAATGCGGGATCTGTGATCAAGGCCAAACAGGAGGATGGCTACCGTCTCAGAGTGAACGGGGAATCCTTCGAGAATGCGGCCGAACCAGAGTGGCTAGCTGGGGCGGAACGATTCAGCGGGGTCAATTGTGTTGGCTGGACTTCTTCGCGCGAGTTGCGCAGCACGCTTGATCTTTTCCTCTGGCCGCTCCGCTCTGACATTCCATCCAACGGAATCGCTGAGCGATGAATTCTTCGCAGGAAACTCCAATGCATCTGGATGCTTCCCTCCACCCCGGCCGGCCTCTAGACTCATTCCTGTGAAACACAAAGGGAAGGCCAAGGCCGCCTTTCGTCGGATGACGCTTCGGGCGTTGGGGATCTATTGGGTCCTTGGCCTGCTGCTACTCATTGTCAGTCACTTCCTCCTTCCCGGAATCCTGGTGCCCGGGGTCATTGCTTTGACGGGTCTGCTGATCGGTTTCACCCTCTTTGCGGGATATTTCTTCCGCGATCCCGACGCCCAAGTGCCCGCTGGCGATGGCCTGATCGTCGCGCCAGGCCACGGAACGGTGGATGTCATTGATGAGACTGAGGAGCTCTTGGTCATGGGCGGACGATGCCGGCGGGTCTCGATCTTCTTGTCGGTCTTCAATGTGCATGTGCAACAGGCTCCGGTGGCAGGAACCGTGATTCGCGTCGTCCACACTCCGGGGCAGTTCTTGAATGCCATGAAGCTGGAATCGGCCGCCTTGAATGAAAATGTGATCATCGGATTCCAAACGTCGGAACCGGCGTGTGGACCGGTGGCCATCAAGCTCATCACAGGCCTGATTGCTCGTCGCATCATCCCTTGGGTTGAGGAGGGGGATGCTGTGGCCAAGGGGGAGCGAATCAGTTTGATCCAATTCGGGTCCCGCGTGGACATTTACCTCCCGCTTCAAGCCAAGGTCGCTGTGGCTCTGGGTGATCGCGTCGTGGGCGGCGAAACCGTGGTGGCCCGGTTGCAGGGTTGATTTGCCATGAGCTCCTCCCTCCCATCCCAAAGATCTCCGGACGAGGATTCGCAGAAGCTCAAGATCTACCTGCTGCCCAACCTCTTCACGGCGGGCAATCTCTTTTGTGGTTTCCTGGCGCTGACGAAGATCGTGGAGGCCGATCTGACCGGAGCCTCCGGTTACCACGAGGTGAAGATGGCGCTCTTGTACATCTTGGTGGCTTGCATTCTCGACCTCTTGGATGGTCGTGTGGCGAGAATGGGCGGCTTTGAAAGCCCCTTTGGCCGTGAGTTTGATTCGTTGGCCGACATTGTGAGCTTCGGGGTCGCTCCAGCCTTTCTGGTACACCGTGTCGTGCTCGCGGAGGTGTTCGTCAATCACAAGGAGATCGGATGGTTCATCGCCGCGCTGTTCGTGATTTGCGGTGCATTCCGGCTGGCTCGCTTCAATTGTCTGGCGGCCATGTCCGGATCGGGCGGTGGCAGTCATTTCACGGGACTTCCCATACCCATGGCTGCCGGTATGGTGGCTTCACTCACGCTGTTCCTCATCTGGTGGGATGAGAAAGACTTCCGGGTGGGTTACTGGCGGTATGCGCTGCCGGTGATTCTGGTATTTCTCTCGGTGATGATGGTCAGCGAGGTGAAGTACCCCACCTTCAAGAAGCTCAATTGGCGAACCCAGAAGCCCTTCGTAAAAACCATCGTGATCGTCATGGTCACGGCGTTGTTCTTATTACTGTGGCAGAAACTCTTGCCGATCGTTTCGCCGCTGGTTTGCATCGCCTATCTTCTTTACGGATTCATCCGACCCTTCATCTCGCGCCGGATGCAGCGGGAGATCGAGGTCGATGACGAAGTCGACGATGACCATGCTTCGGTCGGCTGATATCTGACGGTTTCATCGCTCCGCATGACTGATCCCTGGCCCATGGTGTCGGCTGCCCTTCTGGGTGGGATTTCCGGTTTCTTGGCGAGCGTTCCGGGTGGGCCTGTCAATGCCACGATTCTTGCGGAGGGAGGGCATCGTGGTTTCCGTTGGGTGTTGTTCGTGGGGATGGGGGCTGTGGGGATGGAGGCCGTTTATTGTGCCGCTGCGTTCGCCGGATTCGACGCTCTCTTTGGTTCCCGACTTTTTAG
>CAMCYJ010000172.1 GCA_945883815.1 Akkermansia muciniphila
GGTTGGGGTGGGGTTTGGGGTTGGGGCTACTTACTAACGGACTTGAGCATCGCTTCCAACTCCTCGGCGGTGGGCTTAACATCCCCCGGCAAACCGCGTCGCGCGATTTCCAGAGCCATCATGGGGGCTGAGCCAGTTGCGAAGTTGGAAACGGCCTTGGTCAAGATTCGATAGTAGCCGATCTCGGCATTGCCATTGAAAATCATGGCGGCAACCAACGGACCAAGAAACCCATAGGAAACCAGAATCCCCAAAAAGGTTCCGACCAATGCTGCTGCCACATGGTGACCAATTTCAGCAACCGGTCCGCCGATGGATTCCATGGTGATACAAATGCCGAGCACCGCCGCCACGATCCCGAATCCAGGCATGGCATCTGAAGTCTTGGAAAGGACATCAATCGGTTTGTGATGCTCCTGCTCCATGGCATTGATCTCCGTCTCCATCAGGAGGCCGACCTGATCCGGCTTCACTTTACCGTCGATCAAGGGTCGAAGCGCCCCGGTGAGCAAGTCGACCGCATGATGGTCGCTGGAGAACGCAGTATACTTGGTTAGGATGCTGCTGGTCGAAGGTTCTCCGATGTGAGGTTCCAGTGCCACCATGCCGTTGCGGCGGCCCAGCATGAACATCTCGTAGAGCGCCTTGAACATGTCCTCGTAGGCCGCCTTGTTGTAGCGGGAGCCTTTGAGGCAACCGATGATCTGGGCGATCATGTCCTTGTGAACCTTCATCGGAGCCATGGTGACCATTGCTCCAAAGGCTGAACCCAAAATGATGATGAACTCAGACCACTGGAGGAGAACAATCGGGTGGCCACCGGCAATCATGAAGCCTCCCAAGACGGAAACCAGGACGATAACGGAGCCGATGATGACGAGCATAACAGGAAAAAGGGAGTCAGAGAGAGGTGCAGGGTGAGTTCGAAAGGAGGTCCATCGGAAGGCGGTCAGCGGTCGTCAGCAACCATCCGCTGCAAATAACCCCGGAGTGCGAGGATGGCCTGAGAGTGGATCTGGCAAATCCGGGACTCGGTGAGCCCGAAGACCTCGGCGATCTCTCGCAAACGAAGGTCTTCAAAGTAGTAAAGGGCCAGCACCTTTCGCTGCATCTCCGGCAGGGTGGAAAGCCGCTTCTCGATCAGACGGGCCATTTCATTGCGGACTGTCGAATCCACCGGATCCGGCATCGCCTCATCCGAGATGGTCTCATGATGGGCCGTTTCGCCACCGTCTTCGTTGCCGCTGACGGCATCCAGACAAACGAAGGTAGCCGGCCGGATCTGATTCATCAGATCATCGTACTCGTTCATCGAAAGGCCCAAGGCCGCAGCGATCTCCACATCGGTGGGAGGTTGCCCTTTGGACTGTTCGATCTGCTGGATCACAGCCTGCACCTTCCGCGCCTTGTCGTGGACCGACCTCGGCACCCAATCGAGGCGACGCAGTTCGTCAAAAATGGATCCACGGATGCGAACTCGTGCGTAGGACTCGAAACTTGATCCAGCCGTTGGATCATAGTTTCGAACTGCATTCAAAAGCCCCACCAACCCAGCGCTGTAGAGGTCGTCCAGATCAACATGCGATGGCAGACTCAACGCCAATCGACCCACGACATTCTTGACGAATGGAAGGTATTGTTCGATGAGCTCGGCTTCCTTGGGAGTCCCCGGTCGGATCTTTTTGTACTGAGAGAACTGAGGCGGGGTCTTCCGCAAGGGCTCGGCGTCTTCCGTAGTGGGAGAGGAGGCAGGCATAGGATTCGGCTAGTTCTTAGTTGGACACTCGATCGACTTCCCCCGGGAGCTTGCTCATGGCCTCTGCCACCTGATTGATCCGTCTCATCTGGGCTTCATGAAGGGATTTCCTCCAGATGCCCCACCACCAACGCATCAACATGCCAAGGACGCCGGCTGATACTGCCGCACGCCAAAAAATCTCAGATCCACCAGCTCCTTGGGCCAGGCCTGAAACCCCGCCGATGGAAAAACCAACCAGGGCGCCTGTGATCATGAATTTTCGCATAAAGCACTGATACTTCCGCCATGAAGCAATCCGAGTGCCATAAGTATATGAGTACTTGTTTTGTTTTTATTCCGATCATTTATCGGTTGAATTGACGATTTAGAAGCCGCTGAGGATCTGCCCGGTGAAACACGCCCGGAATATTCTGCCCAATTCCCATCCAACTCAGCGGGCAATTTATGCCCATGATCCCGTTCCAAAGTTTGCCCCAGCGAGGTTCTTCGTCGAGGTGAGTGGCCATCCAGTCATCCGGCGCGAGCGGCGCAAAACCCCGGAATTGAGTCATCAATAACGGAGATTCGTAGGCCGCATTGAGCACCAAGTGGACTTGGGCAGGACGCACTCCCTGCAACCGGTCTCGGAGCTTGGTCATCGAGGGGCGATCGGTGTGGGATATGCCCGGAAGGTCAATGAAGACGATCTCTGCGGCGGATCGCCAATCCGGGGTCAGGCTTCGCTGGACGGGTACCCCCAACACCTCCGCATGGACGCTGAGAAATTCGCCGGTATTGGCCGTCTCGCCATCGAGCCGGAAGACGGCCACAGAACGCCCTTCCACCAAAACCAACTGAGCCAGCCACTTGCACAGGGCCGTCGTCTTTCCGGAGCCTGCCGGACCGATGAGGACATGAGTTTCGGAGGTGCCGTTGGGTGACAAGGAGGGCGGGACCAACCACTCCCCTTTGAGCACCTTCGAAGCGACGGCCAACTGCTCACTCAGCGCCTCTGGCGCGGCCTCGCCGTAGTCTTGGCACAACCGCTCAACCACGCGGAGGGCATGGCGTGCCTGAAGTCCGGTGGCTTCCAGAATTGGGCCGATCTGCCAGTCGCCGGGATAGGAAACCGCCTTCGGTGCAAACGGCTCAATGAGGACAGATTCTGCCGCCAGTTCCGTGAAACTGCCCAATGCCGCCACCCCGGGTTCACGTCCCGGGCTCGAATCACGGTGCCGCAGCACCTCCGCCCGGATTTCAGACATCTCCCGGCGCAAATCCGACAACGGATCCACGTCAACCGGCGCCGCTACAACCTTGTCTGGCGGAACTGGCATGTCGGAAGGATTCGAAACCGACTCGATGCCCTCCTGACCCGGCTTTGGCATCACTGCAGCCAAGACCTCCAGCTTGGGTTTCCTCCACAACTTGGACACCCCTTCGGCGGGAAGTTTCCGGACATTGAGCACGACGGCGTCCGGACCCAATTTGTTCCGGATAAGGCCGACCGCCTCGGTCGCTGATTCGACGATGAAGGTATGGACCAACATGAATGGAACGCCAGGACAACACGTTCCGTGCCGAATCACCGAAATTCTCGCTGATGAATTCTTTCAACCCTCCCGGAACCCGATCCTCGCTTGGCAGACCGCCAGAGCCGGATCAGATTTAGCCATGCTGGAAAGCCAAGAGGTCCAATGCCCATATTGCGGTCAGGGCATGGAACTGGTCATTGACACCACCATCGCCCAGCAGCGGTTCACCACCGATTGCGAGGTGTGCTGTCGCCCCTTCGAGGTCTTCGCAGAATGTGAGCCCGGAGAAATCCTCAGCCTGGAAGTGCAGGCCTAATCCGGAGCGATTCGGTTGGGAGGAAAGCGATGGCGTGATGAATTCTTTCGAAAGGCGAGGCGACCGCGAGGATCGACGCTCTTGCGCAAGAAGACAGCAACCAGCACGACCGATCCCATTGCTCGGTTTCGGCTGAGCATTCCCCGGGCAACGCCCCGGGTAGGGCGATTTCTCCGAAAGCGCCACGTCTGCGGCGCCGGACCGCTCGGAGATCGGTCCCTACCCAGGAAGTCCTCGGGTGAGAGCCTACCTGGGAGGTCCTTGGGCCAGAGACGACCTGGGAGGTCTTCGGGCGAGCCGGGGTTGTTCCGCGGACTTGGCATTCTCAGGGACGCTTCCGAGGTAGGGCGATTTCTCCGAAAGCGCCACGCCTGCGGCGCCGGACCGCTCGGAGATCGGTCCCTACCCAGGAAGTCCTCGGGCGAGAGCCGACCTGGGAGGTGCTTGGGCCAGAGCCGACCTGGGAGGTGCTTGGGTGAAAGCCGACCCAGGAGGTCTTCGGGTGAGA
>CAMCYJ010000173.1 GCA_945883815.1 Akkermansia muciniphila
CTGAGCTAGAGGGAAGAGAAGATCGACCAGACGTTGTTTTGCGAGGTCATCGAGCAAGAACTGCCCCCCGACGGTACGAGAAACGCAGTGGTACACCGCCCCCGCCTCCTTGATTCGAGCCCTTCGCATAAAGAAACCCTAGAGCACCCCACCCTCTGCGGTCAAATATATTGAACCTGTCACTATGTATGAAAGGAACGGAAAAGGCCCCCGCAACTTGCGCTGCGGAGGCCTTACCCCAAATGAGTCAACAAACCAGGCTACCCGACCTGTTGCGGACGACATTCGCTAGCCGGTTCAATGCCAAGTATTGGGGATGCTTGAGATTCGGTGAGATGCGCTGTTTGGGCGGATAATCACCACAATCCGGATGTCCGGAGGTAGGACGGGAAACGATTGATGTGCGAAATCCACGCATTCGCTGCGCACCAACCCCGCTTACTCGGTCTGTCCTAATCTATTCGTAACGGAGTGCTTGGATCGGCTCAAGACGGGCGGCCTTGATGGCCGGTAGAAATCCAGCAAAAACACCCACGGATCCGCTGAAGGCAACAGCTATGGCTTGGGCTTCCCAGGTGATGATCGGGGTGTTCCCTGTCGGCGCGATAAAGGATAAGAGGTCTACGATGAGCAATGATGCAGCAAGCCCCGCAATCGCGCCCAAAAGCGATAACACCACGCTCTCAACAATGATCTGAACAAAAACATCGACTCCGGTAGCCCCCAAAGCTTTGCAGGTGCCAATTTCGCGGACCCGTTCGTTGATGCTGGCCAACATGATATTCATGATTCCGATGCCGCCGACCAGTAGACTAATGCCAGCAATGATTCCTCCGCTCAGCCGGGCGTTCTTGATCTGCTTGTTGATGTTCTCCACCTGGCTTTCTTGGGTCTGAAACGTGAAATCTTCAATGCCTCGGTGGGTGACCAATAAAACATTCTTGGCCTGTTGAAGGGCTAACTCCATCTGTTCCATGGATTTCACCTTAAGGTCGATATCGCTCAGTCGAGGGTCCGGGATTCCATCCAAATCACCCGCCATCCGGAATCGCACCCAGGCCGTGTTGAGCGGAATGTACATGGTGTTGTTTTTGCGCCAGAAGGCCCAACCACCCTTCCTGCCCCAACCTCGTGATTTCTTCGTTTCGACGGCATTGGTGGAGGCGCTGGCCTGCTTCCGGAGGGCTCGAGCCTTCAGGTCCTGCTCGCTGGCATAATGGGTGAACATTCCGACAATGACGAAGGGTTGCCCATTGATCTGAATGGTTTCACCAATCGGAATGATCTCACGCCCGACTTCATCGGGATCGCCAAACAATGAATCCCGAATCCCTGTGCCTATGACACACACGGCATGGGCTTTTTCTTCGTCCAGAGCATTGAAGAACCGCCCGTGCTCCACGGTATGCAGGTTCATGTCCAAAACCTCCGGCCATACTCCGACACATTCTTCGGGGCTGGCACGCTTGTCTCCGCGGGAAACCATGACATCCGGCACGGCCATTTCCGGTGAAATCACCCGCAGGAGCGGCGCCCCTTGCTTCAAGGCCACAACATCCACGAGTGTCCGTCCCGGTGCCTGGTCGGCCAAATGCTCTTGGAAAGCCGGCACCGCCTGAGGCTGGAGAAGCACTTTATCGGCCCCGCCCATGGCGATCATGGACTCCCGCATACCGTTCTCCATCCCCTTGATGATGGCGCTCATACCCACCAACGAAGCCACCCCGAGCACCACCCCGAAGAGGGTGAGCAGCGAGCGGAACTTGTGGGCCCAAACTTCCTTGAGACCGATGAGGATGGCATTGAAGAGATTCATCAGTCGTAACGAAGGGACTGGATGACATCCATCCGAGCCGCTTTAACCGCCGGAAAAATGCCCGCCACGAGACCGACCACAACGGCGAAACCAAACGCCAACGCCATGGCCCCGCCGGTGATCACCGGATCGTTGCCCGTTGGCGCCACCCACGCGATCCCCATCACCACGAATCGTGAAAATGCCAATCCAAGAACACCACCCACAACGGCGATGACCGTGCTCTCCACCAAGATCTGCACGAAGATGTCCAACCCGCCGGCTCCCACCGCCTTGCGGATGCCGATCTCCCGGATCCGTTCAGAGATGCTCGCCAGCATGATGTTCATGATGCCGATGCCCCCAACAAACAGGCTGATCCCGGCGATAAGCCCTCCACTCATTCGGGCATTCTTCACAAACCGGTCGATGTCGGCACTCCAGTCCTCGAAGGTCCGGAAGGCAAAGTCCTCAATGCCACGATGGTTCACCATCATGATGTTGCGGATCTTGGCCAAGGTCCGCTCGATTTGGGAGAAATCCCGCACCTTCAATTCGATGTTGCTTAAACGGGGTTCCGGCGGGGCATTCGACAAACCGGACTGAAACCGATGCCACATGGTGTTGAGGGGCATGTAGACGGTGTTGTTCTTGATCCAGAAGGCGAAGTTGCCGCTGCGCCCCTGCCCTCGCGCTGGCCCCTTGGGCGGAACCTTGCCCTCGGCCTTGAGTCGCAAACGCTCCGCCTCCCGCTCCTCCCGCTGCTTGCGCTCCTGCTCACCCTCGTAGTGTTTGAACATCCCAATAATGGTGAAGGGTTGCCCGTTGATGGTCATGGTGCGCCCCAAGGGGATCACTTCGGACCCTGCCTCTTCGGGCCGACCAAAGAGTTCGTCGCGAATCCCCGTGCCGATGACGCACACGGGCCGAGCCTCCGACGCATCGATGTCATTGAACATCCGGCCGTGCGCCACCTCGTGCTCCATGATCTTCACTTTTTCGGGCACGACACCACCGGTCATGAACGTGCGGTGGAATTTTCCATTGGCCTGCAGCGTCGGGTCCATGTCCAAACGCATCTCGGGGGCGATGATTTCGATGTCTGGAACTCCCGCCTTGAGAGCCTCGACATCGGCCATCGTCATTCCACGAGCCAAATCCCGGAGATGCCGCTGCTCGACCGGCACGCGCTGGGCTTCCATCCGGACCTTCTGCAATCCACCGATGGCCAGCATCGCCTCCCGCTGTCCGTTCTCCATGCCCTGAACCATGGCGCTCATGGCCACGAGCGAAGAAACCCCGAGTACGATGCCCAACATCGTCAGGGCACTACGGAATTTGTGAGCCCAAATCTCTTTAAGACCGACCACCACGGCATTGCCCAAACTGGTCTTGCCAACGGGGAGATCCGTCAAAGACAACTCAGCGGTCGGCAATTGAGGCAACTCCAGACTCATGGGGTCTGACCTCCTGTGGTCACTTTGGAAACCCGGTCCAAACCCGCCAACTTGGCGTCGACCTGATGCGCGATCTTGCCATTGCGGATTTCGATCCGCCGCGGAGTCACCGCTGCGATCTCCGGATTGTGGGTCACCAGGATCACCGTCCGCCCCTCGGCCGCCAAACGCCGGAACAGCGCCAGAATGAGCTCACCGGTATGGGTGTCCAAGTTCCCGGTGGGCTCATCGGCCAAGATGATCTTGGGATTGTTCACCAAGGCCCGGGCGATGGCCACCCGTTGCTGTTGACCACCAGAAAGCTGATTGGGTCGATTCTTCAAACGGTGGCTCAACTCCACCATTTCCAGGGCTTTTTCGGCCCGTTCCCGACGTTCCCGACTCCCGATGCCCGCATAGATCATCGGCAACTCGACGTTTTGGAGCACGTTGAGTTTCGGCAGCAAGTTGAAGAACTGGAACACGAAGCCGATCGTGCGATTGCGAACACGAGCCAACTCCCGGGCCGAGGCCTGGGCGATCTCGGTACCTGCCAAAACCACGTTCCCTCGGGTCGGGGAATCCAGACAACCCAGGATGTGCATCAAGGTGGACTTGCCGCTGCCGGATGGTCCGATAATGGACACGAACTCCCCCTGATCCAGATCCAGGGATACGTCGTCC
>CAMCYJ010000174.1 GCA_945883815.1 Akkermansia muciniphila
GCCGGTGTACCCAGAGATCCGAGCGCGATCCGGGGGAAGAGCTCGTCGGTGCGGGCAGGCACGGGGATTCCGTGCATCTCCGCAAACCGGAAGAGCAGCGCACCGAGGACCAGGATGGCCACCGTGACCAGCACCATGATCGGTGTGAAGAGCCAGAGGTTCTTCTGGGCTTCGGGCAAGGTCCGACACGAGAGCGTCTTCTGCATGTTGTTTTGATCCAGCCCGGTCATGACCACCGCGAGGGCGGCGCCGCTAATGAGCTGTTTCCAGAAGAAACCGGGGGATCGCCAATCGCCATTGAAGACGGTGGTCTCCGGCCCGCGGGACAAATTGAGCACGAGGTCCGACGGGCTCCAGTCCAAGCCGATCATCAGGGCTCCGATGCTCAGCAGGACTCCCAGCACCAGGAATCCGCTCTGGAAAAGGTCCGTCCACACCAGCGTCTGGATGCCACCCCGAAGCGTGTAAATTAGAATGAGCAAAATGGCCGATCCGGCCGTTACCCAGAACGGAACGCCCCAGCCCTGGAAGACGAAAGTCTGGAAGACCGTGACAGCCAGGTAGAGGCGCGCGGCCGAGCCCAAAAGGCGCGACACCAGGAAAAATCCGGAGCCGGTCCGTTGCGCGGTCGTATCAAAACGCTGCCCAAGGAACTCGTAGATGGAGGTCAACCGGAGGCGGTAGTACTGCGGCAGCAGGACGGTGCCGATGAGGGCATAACCCACGCAGTATCCGAGGACCAATTGCAGGTAGCCGAAGTGGTCCGTCGCCACCTTCCCGGGTACCGAGATGTAACTGACACCCGAGAGTGTGTCCCCGATGAGACCCAGTGCTACCCAGACCCACGGCGAGCGTCGATTTCCGGTGAAGTATCCGGCATTGTCGGCCCGACGCCCGGTCCACCAAGCCACCGTCAGCAGCGCCGCAAAATAGGCGCCCACACAGGTCAGGATCGTTGCGGGATGCACAGGGCTCAGCCAAACATGGCCCGATGGTCCGGGGCACGCGCAAAGTCTTGGGAATATTGGGCGCGGGATGGGGTCTTGAGAAACAAACGCCTACTGAATTCACAGATTGCGATTTCTCGGCTTTCCACAAGGTATGCGGCGCTGATACCTCGTTGGCATGCACTCCTTTCAGGTTATCCGGGATGTCCTGCAGACCACCAGTGCCAAGCAAATCGCCAGCGATATGGGGTTGTCGTTGTCGTTGATTTACAAATGGGCCGAAAAACCGGATCCCGAGGCCGCGACGGCTTCGCACAATCCTCTGGACCGCATGGATCAGTTGATGAAGAGCACCCGGGACCTGCGCCTGATCCACTGGCTGTGCCAGCGGGCCGGCGGGTTCTTTATTCGCAATCCCAAGACCCACCACACGCACCCGGAATACTTGATTCCGGCCACCAACGGAGTGGTCCAGGAGTTCGCCGACCTTTTGGCGGTCATCGCCAGCGCCGCGTCCGACAATAAGATCGACCCCGCCGAGGCCATCAAGATCCGGAGTCGCTGGGAAGAGTTGAAGCGCTCGACCGAGACCTTCGTTGCTTGCTGCGAGGCGGGCAACTTCCACGCCCTCGAAAAAATCTCCCAGTGATTGGGAGCCCGCGAGGAGGAACCCTACGGATCCCGACACGGGGACTCGCGACGTTGCAAGACACCTCACCCCGAAACCCCACCGTTCACCTCAACTCCCGATGAATCGCTTCGTGGGTTGGGTGGCGGGCCTTTTGGCTCTTGCGCTTCTGGGTACCGTTGCTCGGAGCCGGTTCCGTGAAACGGCAATTTCTAGGACTGAAGAGATTCGACGCGAAACTCACCAGGCCCCTGTGATCACTGGAACACCCGCCAGGGTCGGTTTGACCGGGGCGGGGCGGCGCCTCAGCGCGGATGAGGTCGCGCGCGAGTTGGCGGCAATCTTGGCTACCAACGAGAGTTGGCATTGGCGATTCAGCCAAATGGTTCAAGCCATCGAGAGGGCCGATCTCACCCAGCCGGATTGCGCGGCTGTAATTTGGAGTTTTGCGGTTGGACAACCGCTTCCAAACAGTATGGATGCCGGCCTCTTGGAGGCGTTGGGCCGCTGTTGGATTGTTGCCGACAGCGCCTCCGCTTGGGCTTTCCTGGCCGATTCCAAGCGTCTCGGCAGCGATTCATCTGGAAACTTCGACCACCGTCAGAGTGCAGCTCTCAGTGGAGCGCTCTCGAAATGGATGGAATCAGACGGCGAGGAAGCATTGCGACGGGCGCGGAGCCTGACGGGTTCCAGAACTCGATCGGATTTGGTTCTGGACCTGTATCTGAAGTGGCTACACAGCGAGCCGGAAACGGCCTGGAGAAACGTCCTCAAGGCCTCCCTAGATGACGATCCAGAGATCGCGGATCTACGATTCACTCTTCTGGATTTCGTCGATCAGAAAACCCCGGAATTGGCTCTCCGGTTAGCCCGTTCCATTCCTACCGCAACCTGGGCGCAACTGCCGGAAGAAGAAGTCCACCACATTCTCAACAACTGGAAACGTCAGCACTTGGAAGTCGCCGTGGTTATGTTGCAACAACTCCCCGAGAATTTCAGTCCCCTAGTGACCTTCGGGGTTTTGGACGCCTGGGGTGAAAACGATCCCAATGCCGCTTTGGAATGGGTGTTGGCCCACCCGGCCCCCGATGGCTCAGAGGAGTCGCGGGTGGATTCGCTGATGGGGGCAATGACTCGGCGAGATCCCGCGGCCGCCATCGCACGATGGGATGCTGCCTCGGCAGAGCAACAGGGCAAATGGTTGCCCACACTGACCCGGGAGTGGGCAATCCAAGATCCCGCCGCAGCCAGTCGATGGGCTGAGCAACAATGGCGGCGGGGTCATGGGATCGTGGGGCTGGTTCGAGGTGCCGAATCGTGGATCCGGACTGATGCCGCCGGAGCTGCGGCATTCCTCAAGGAAGTGTTGCCGACGGTACGTCAGCCCAGCGATCGGCAAGAACTCGTTCAACTCTGGGTCACGGCCGAACCCTCCGCTGCCCTGGGGGCTTTGCGTGAAGTGGTGCCAGCTCAAGGCCGCGACGCCGTCCTGAGCCGCCTTCTGCCCTTGGCAGTTGCTGCCGATCCCGCCAGTGCCGTCGCGGCTGTCACCGGGATTCGCGACCCGGTGCTTCGGGGGCAAACCATCTCCAACATCGGCTTGCAGTGGTCCTCCCGTGACCCTGAAAATGCACTCAATTGGGCCGTGTCTCTGCCACCGGGCAGCGAACAAACCGCAGCCATTCGCTCCGTCTACCAGGTTTGGTCCGCAACCCAATTCAATGGCGCAAGGGCCTCCTTGGAGCGCCTGAATTCGATTCAGCGCGACGAGGCGTTGGTGGGTATCATTCATGAGCGCATGAACACCTCGGCCGCTCAGGCCGCCGATCTCGGGCTCATGGTCTCCGATTCTCAGACACGCAGCGAATTGCTGGGATCGGTCTTCCAACGGTGGGGCCGATCCAATCCTGCAGCGGCTGCCTCATGGCTGGAAACTTCGCCTATCCCAGCGAACCTGCGAGAAGCGTTGAAATCTCGAATTCCTTGAGCAGCAGGGTCACCCATCGGATCAGGATCCCTGGAATGCTGGATCGCCCATTCATCGGGAGCCCGAGACGATTGCCGGCGACGTGACTTGGGAACCCCTCGGAGACAGACCTACTGCTCCCGCTCATCATTTTGCACCGGAAAGCGGCTACCCTGTGCGCTGCTGGTTTTTGAGCGGTTACTTCCGTGCGATTCAATCCAGTCCGCACAGAGGGGGCTGATGGTCCTCGTCGTCGGCCTCGGGGGCGTTGGAAGGGGGCA
>CAMCYJ010000175.1 GCA_945883815.1 Akkermansia muciniphila
CGTATCGACGACGACGGGGTGTCGACTCCGGACGTGAAAAACAACGTGTTCTGGGGATTCAAGAGCGGGTCCAACGAAGACTACGGCAAGGAGTACGCGCCGACCAACAGCAACCAAGTGGTTGATCCGTTGCTGGGGGGCATCAGCCGCAAGCCCGACGGACAGTTGGATCCGACGCTGCGAGCGGGCAGTCCGGCTTACGGCGTGCCGCAGATGGACACCCCCGGCCTGACGACGGTCAATTACACTGGCGCCTTTGGTTCCGAGAACTGGGCCCAAGACTGGACCGCACTCGACGCCGAGGGCTTCTTCAAGGCCACCAGCATCAAACCGGTTGGTCCAATCGCGCTGCCGCAACCCAAGGCTCCGGTCCTGGGTGTCGCTGCCACCTCAACTGGTTTGAAGATCACCTTCCCGTCTGAGGCGGGCCGGACCTACACCATTCAGAGCCGTACCAATCTGAATGAGGCCACTTGGACCCCGGTGCAATCACCGGTTGTTGGAACGGGTTCCGATCTGACCATCGAGGTGCCCTTCGGGGTGACCACCGGATTCGTCCGGGTTTCGGTGGAGTGATCTGAGCCGAACGGCACTCTCATCAACAACTTCGCAATTGGGGCGGATCCGCAAAATGGGTCCGCCCCATTTTTGTTGAGCCAACATCTCAGGACGGAACGATTCCGTCAGGAGGGACCGGATGGCGTGGCGGACTCTTTCGCAAGACGCGGCGAGGGCGGGGTGCGGCCCATGCGGAAGCCCGGGCTTGAGGCCCGTAACAGGCGAATAACGAAACGAGTCTGTATTGTGGATGAAGGCCCAGCCAGCACGACCCATCCAACTGAACCGTTCTGACGGAGGTGTCGTGGGTTTCGGTTGGGACTTATCCCGTGTGTTTGTGGACGCGATGCATCCAGCCCCCCGCTAAGACCAGAGCTCCGATCCCCAAGACCGCAATGGTAATTCCGGCATCCAAGAACAAGGGCAGCACTCCATCTGCGGTCATCAAACGTCCCCGCGTCAGCATGACCACACACACTGCGAGGTAGCCCGCGGTATCCGCCAGATACATGAGGAATCCCAAATTGGCGCGATCTCGGGTGAGTGCGATGAATCGTTCAAAGAGGGTGGCGTGAACGGCGATGTAAGGGAGGTACAGTCCAATACCCACCGCCACCATGAATCCAAAGGCATCGATTCCTCCTCGTTGCCACGCCCAGCACGCAATTGCAACGATCGCCAACCCCAGGCACGAGACCGCCAACCCGGCGTAGAAGGCCCTCCTATTGTTCCCGATACGGGCCATCAAACCCATGGGGATGATGACTGCCAGGGTGACCCAAACCTCTGACCGAGTGAAAACCATCGCGGCACCGGGAGAACCCAAAGCCTGCCAAAGTTCCCTCGAAAAATCAGCCCTCACGGTGCGCAGCAATGTGACCAGTGTGTAGGCCGTGATGATGAGCAGAACAGCCACTCCATGGCGCTTGAGGTAAGCCCAGCGTTCGGATCGGTTCAGTGGCTGTCGTATGGTTCGGGCACCGACATCCGAATCGTTCGGTGGCGGAATTTGCCCGAGCATCGAGGCAAATCCCCACAGTGGGAGTGCGAAGACCGCTCCGGCGGCCGCCGGCATCCAGCGTTCGGGTACACCGGCTTCCAGCAATCGTAGACCTACAGTCTTCGACACCCCGTCGGCGAGAATGAAGCTGCAGCAAAGACCGGTGATGAAGGCTTCGGAAAGTCGTCGGCCTTCAAGAAAACCCAGAACCAAACCAAAGACCATGCCCAGTGGCAGTCCATTCAAGAACAGGCAAATCGCGCCGAAAGAGGGTGGTAGTAAACCAAACAGGATCCAGGCGGCTTCTGCCACGGCGATCAATCCGAGGAGCGTGATAATCCGGCGCCGAGGTGCCATCTCGGCGATGACTCGGATGCCCATTGCTTTGGAGGCGGTGTAGCCCAGGACTTGAGCACTCACCAACAGTGCCTTGAAACCAGGGCCAAATGGATCACTGACATAAACGCCTGCCGTGAAGGGTTTCCGAAAACCGTACATGCAGGCGTAGGTTCCAAACGCCGACACGGTGCACCAGGCAGCCAGAGCTATCGGGTCTTTTTGCCAGCGTTGGATCATCGCTTTCATGGCGTAGAATTAACGGGTTTGTCCGCACAATGGTGGAGGGAGGTCACAATGGAATGGTTCGCGATTGCTGCTTCAAGCCCAGTGACGATTAGGAAACGCTGGTTCCCAACCCATCGGGAATCACGGATACGCGCTGCCATTTTCCAGAGTCTGCCAGCCGGAAGGCTTCATCCAACTGGCTCAATGGGATTGGGGGTGACACCAAGGACTCCCATGGGTACGAGTCTCGATGTTTCGTCAGGAAGTCGATCGCGGCGTCGAGATGTCGCGGGGCGTAGTTGTGAATCCCTCGCAGGGTCAGACATTTGCGGATCAGGGTCTCACCGGTCAGCTGTAGGGCTGAATCCGGATGAACCAGCCCGGCGATGGCGTAATGCCCTCCCGGTCTCAGCCAGTTAATTCCGTCAGCGATCACCGATGCACTGCCGGAGACCTCGATGACGACATCGGCCGAGTTGGCATGGATCGCGTCTTGGGCGGTCGACAGGATGGGGACACCGCCAAATCGGGGCACCGCCAAGAGTCGGGCCGGTTGACGATCCACAACGAACACTTGTTTCCAGCCGGAAGTCTTCAGCAACGCGCAGCCGTAGAGCCCGAGCAAGCCGGCTCCTTGGATCACAGCTCGTTCCCCGGGGGGCGGAAGGGATTCGATGACGGCCAGCATGGTTGCCAGAGCGCAATTGGCGGGGGCCACCATGGCATCGCTCAGAGAGTTGGGCACTGGCACTAGGTGTGTGCCGGATCGCAAAACCATATGGGTGGCGTAGCAGCCGTTCAATCCTGAGCCATCCGAAAGGCCTCCGTGACCATATTTGAAGAGGCGCTCGCATTTCTGCGGTAGATTCCAACGGGTGCAGGGATCACACAGACCGCAAGAGTCGGTCAGGGTCCAGGTGATGCGCTGGTCCACCCAGGAGGGGTCTAGATGCGATCCCACCGCAATCACCCGTCCGATTGCCTCGTGACCCAGCACCAGGGGTGTCGGCCCACCGCGACGCCCGTGATAGGTGTGAAGGTCGGAACCACAGAGGGTGGACAAGGAGATGGCCACCAAGGCTTCTCCGGATCCGAGAGTGGGACGAGAGCGCCGCTCATAGCTGAAAGGGGCATCAGCACCGGAGAAAATGGCGGCCAAAACGCTGGGTTCCACCGTCGTATAGATACTGAAGACCTCGGCCTGTCTCGAGGCTTTTCCCGCCTAAGAACTCAGGTGTTCGGTGACAAACAAGTGACGCTTTATGTCTGTTTTGTTCAGTCGCGTGAAGAGTCTGTGAGAGCGGTTGGGTTGGGTTGCATCCACTCTTCTAAGTGGTAGAACCAGACGCCGATTAAAGGCAGTGCCTTTGATCGGCTTTTCCATCGATGATCATGAAATCAACCTCAATCAAAGAACCAGGCGTTCGGCGGCATGTGCTGTCGGCGATCGCTGCGTCCCTGATCGCCACGGCGATGCAGGGTTCACTTCAGGCTCAAGCGGTCTCCAACCGTTTGTTTGCTGAGAACTTCGATTCATTGCCCCTGGGCCCGAACCGTGAGGAGAGCCTTGCTGGTTTGGAAGTGTGGACTGGAACGCCCCCGAGCGACTGGGTGTTGGACAACTCGCAGATGCCCGGTTTCGGCACGGCCAACGACGGCATGGTGGAGTGGGCTGGCTGGACCTTCGCCAACAAGGA
>CAMCYJ010000176.1 GCA_945883815.1 Akkermansia muciniphila
AGTTGGGCGGTCGTGGGGTGCCTCACACGTTGATCGCCGACAATGCCGCAGGCCATCTCATGCAGCATGGGTTGGTGGATGTGGTGATCGTGGGAGCCGACCGCGTGACCGCCGCCGGTGACGTGGCCAACAAAATTGGAACGTACCTCAAGGCCTTGGCCGCCCGTGAACACAAGATCCCGTTCTACGTGGCGTTTGTCGGCGGTTCCGTGGATTGGAACTTGCGGGACGGCGTGCGTGAAATCCCCATCGAGCAGCGAAGTGCCCGGGAGGTCACCCACATCACGGGTGTGAATTCGGCTGGCAAGCGTGTCGAAGTGCGTTTGACGCCCGAGGGGACTCCAGCCCGAAACGATGGCTTCGATGTGACTCCGGCGAAGCTCATCACGGGGCTGATCACCGAGCGTGGTGTCTGTCGGGCTTCGGTGACAGGCCTGGCCCGACTTTACGGTCGTTTAGACCGCGCTGATCGTGGCTCGGGTGGTACGGCTCGCGCGACACGGCGTTGATTCGTGGGTGCTGGAGGGGCCGGGCAACACAGGGAGTTCCCGAGGGCTTCTTGCAGCGGATCGTCTGCTTCGGCGCCGAACCCCAGATGGAGGTGGCGAGTCCACCCTTCTGCCTTCGCAAAACGGCCCGACCACAGGCCCACTTGCGCGTCTCCTTGGTCGAGCGAAATGAGGTAACTCTCCATGCCCTGGGACACATCCAGCCATTCCTTCTGGCTGGCGTGGGCGGCCAAACCGGCGCGCTTGCGTGCGTGAACCGAAGTGGTTTCGACGAAAAATTCGGGCCGCACCGGTTGGCGCAAGGGGCCTTGAAGGCCGTGGGGCAGGGAGTGGTAGAGGGTCAGCGGTTGCAGTGTGGGCTTTCGGGCGGGGATGGTGCGGTAATTCGGCATGCCACGGGAAAACGCCGCCGTGACCGCGATCCGACAAGTCTCGGTGTGGTCTTCCATGTAATCCACGGGCGGGTGGGTCAAGACGATGCTCGGCTGGACGGATCGGACCAACGCGGACACCCGGCGAATGTGGGTGTCCGTGTAAAAGATGCAGAGATCCGAGGCAATCGGGGGATGCCAATGGAAGCCCATGCTCCGGCAGGAAGCCTGGGCTTCGCGGGCCCGGGTCACGGCGGTGGTTTTGCGGGAAAGGGTGGAACTTCCCAAATCTCCGTTGGAAAGGTTGCAGTAGTGGACGTCCCAACCTCGATCCCGCAGCAAGAGCAAGGTTCCAGCGGCGCGGAATTCAATGTCGTCGGGATGTGCGAAGACGGCCAAGACGGCGGGCATTCGGAAATCCTGCCTTCGGCGAAGGGGTTCGACCAGTCTGGGCGTTGAAGGAGTCAACCCAGCAATCGCGGAAGGACGGATCGACCGGAGCCTAGGTCTACGTTGCACCCGAGAGGTGGATCAGGTCAGGGTCTGCACTCAACTGCGGCGCGCGATGGGGCGTTGAGTTCGGGAGTCGATGAAGACATTGCACCTCTATCTGCTCAGACAAGTGACGGCCACTTTGGTTGTCACCGTCGGTGTGTTCGCGTTCGTTCTGTTGCTGGGCAACGTCCTCAAAGACGTCCTCGATCTACTGGCCAGTCCGCGAACCACCGTTGGTTTGTTGTTTCAGGCTTTGGGACTGCTGGTTCCCTTCGTTCTGTCCTTCGCTCTGCCGATTGGAATGTTGACGGCGTCGCTTCTGACCTTTGGCCGGTTGAGTGCGGACCAAGAGTTGACGGCCATTCGGGCCGGAGGCATCAGCCTGGCCTCGGCCATCGTTCCGATAGTGGCTCTTTCGCTGGTTTTGTGCGGGGTGTGTTTCTGGTTCATCGGAGACGTCGGGCCACGTTCCCGGGTGGCCTTCAAGGAACTGCGCGATTCGGTGCTCCGGAGTCAGGCGACGCTGTCGCTCGGAGAGGGTCGCTATCTGGAGTTGGGTTCGGTGACCCTGTATGCCCGCAAGGTGGATGGCGACTTGCTGCGCGATGTCCGCATCTTTGCTTTCACCAACGGCGTTTGTTACCTGGATCTCTTTGCTCCTGAGGCTGAATTGCGTCGGGACAGCAACCGGTTTCCAGCGGCTTTGTCGCTGCGCAACTTCCAGGGTTTGGTGCAGATGTCGGGCGGATGGCAGGGGATTTCCGCCGAGGAACGGATCGAACCGATCGCCAATTTTCGCCCTTCGAAGTTCGACCCACCCAAGCTCAGCGAGATGTCCATGCGGCAGTTGCTCGAAGAGCGGTCCAAGCGTCGGGCTGAGAAGTTGGATGTGACGCCCATCGAGGTGCAAATTCACCGTCAGGCGGCCTTTTCATTCGCTTGCCTGGGATTCACCTTAGTGGGGATTCCATTGGGGATTCGGGCACACCGCCGCGAGACCAACATCGGTGTCGCGATGGCCCTGTTGCTCCTATTGGTGTACTACTCATTCATCATTGTCGCTCAGTCTCTGGACACGAAACCCCACTTGTATCCGCAGTACCTGTTGTGGATCCCCAACCTTTTGTTCCAGGTGGTGGGTGTTTTCCTCATTCGCCGGGCTGATGGCCGGGCCTAGCCTCCGGTATTCGAAATCCGGTGGTCGAGTGTGCGAGCGATGCTTTTTTGTTTCAGTCCCTGCGTCGTTCTGCCGATAAGCCGCCGTTGAGTATGTCCGAACCCAAAGCCATTGACGCCTCTTCCAGCGGATTCCATGCAGGGTCCGACGAGTTGACGCAGGCGGGGTGCATCGATCCGACGCAAACGCTGGATGTCCCGATTGTACTGAATCTCATCGATGACGCAGACCTTCTCTCGCAATTCTGCCGCGAATCCCATGGATTGCTCGAAGAGGTTGAAGCCGCTGTGTTGGCCCTGGAGCAGAACCCTGAGAGCTCGGAGCCGGTAGAGGTGTTGTTCCGAGCCTTTCATACATTCAAGGGCGGAGCAGCATTCCTGAATCTCGGCCCCATCCACTGTCTGACTCATGATTTGGAGTCGATCTTGGAGATCATCCGAACGGGTCAGCGTTCGGTGGATCAATCCCTCATCGAGCTCATATTCGCCTGCGTGGATGTTTTGGCGGCGTTTTTGGCCGAGGTGGAATTGCAGCTCAATGGTACAGGCATCGGGCTTCCCATCACCGTCATGAGCAGCTCGCTGCACCAGTCGATGCGTCAACTGATGACGGCGCCGGATGACTCCGAAGCGATTCCCAACTCCACAATCCGTAGGGCTGAGGCGGCGAAACCCTTTTCCGATTCCGCCATCAGTAGCCGTATGAGCGACCGCGTCCCGGTTTCTGCCTCCCGCTTGGACGAAGCGCTTGGGGCCATCTCCAGAATCCGGAAAACCCTGGCCACGACTCCTTTCGACACGGATGAACTGCTCAGTTCAGTTTCGGTGCAATTGGAGGAACTCGACGGACTCCTTCACTCGTTGCTTTGGGTGCCGACGGACCAATTGTTTCAACGGATGCAACGGGTGGTGCGGGATGCTGCGATCAAAGCTGGCAAACCAGTCCACTTGGTGACTCTGGGTGGTGAGACCTTGCTCGATCGACGTTTGGAGAAAGTGCTCGGGGAGTGCCTGATGCACCTCATCCGCAACGCGATCGACCATGGGATCGAGTCCCCGACAACACGCTGCGATC
>CAMCYJ010000177.1 GCA_945883815.1 Akkermansia muciniphila
TCGCTGCCTCAGGATTAGTCGATACATGTGATGGACAACAACGCCCGACTGTGGGCGCTGTTGGGCTTGCCTCCCCGGTTGCCGAGCCCTGGGTACGAGGTCTTCCTATCCGAAGAGGAACGGCGATGGGCTGTCGGTTGGTTGGAGAATCGGAAGCTTCTGGGGCGGCCTTGGCTGGGCATTCACACCGGATCGGGCGGAACCAAGAACCTCGCGCTACGGCGATGGCCGGTGGGGCATTACGCCCGATTGCTTCAGGAATGGCGACGGAGGTACCCATCGATTCCCGTGGTCCTTTTTGGCGCCCAGGAAGAGCGCGCATTGCACGGGCAGTTGCGCCAAGCGGGCGCTGAATTCGTGGAAGCTGAGTCTCCGGGCTTGCGGGACGCCATGGCTTTGGTGGGGCATGCTCAGGGATTCCTCAGTGTGGACACCGTGTTCATGCATATTGCCGCCGCGATGGGGGTGCCCCGGCAGTGGGTGATCGAGACCCCGACCCTGAACCGGCCGGTCCATCCGAGAAGGGTCGACTGGACATTGATTCCCAATCCCTCCATCGCTGGACGGCACCTCGACTTTTACCGCTACGACGGTCGGCCGATCGCCGGCACTGCCGATGAGTTGCTCGGCATCATGTCCTCGGTTTCGGTCGAGTCGGTGCTGGGTTTTCTGGAACCGTGGGCTGCGGGCATCCGGACCGGTTGATCGGCCGGTGCGTCAACGCTTTGCCGGCGAAACTGCCTCGGCGAGTTCCACGAAATTGGCCAACAATCGCAGTCCGTTTTCCTGGCTCTTCTCCGGATGGAACTGAGTGGCGAACGTGTTTCCGCGCCAGACTGACGAAGCAAAGGTGGGGCCGTAGGTGGTTTCGGTGGCCACGATCCTCGGATCGTCGGGGCGGGGGTAGAAACTGTGGACGAAGTAGAACCAGCTACCCTCCGGGATGCCGCGGTAGAGCGGACAATCGGGTTGGCGGAGGTGGATTTGATTCCATCCGATTTGTGGAATCTTCAGGTGAGGCATCTCCACGGTGGGTTCGAATCGAACGACCGGCCCTTGAAAGACTCCGACTCCTGGGGCACGCGAATTGAATTCTTCGCTTCGATCGAAGAGCGCCTGATATCCGACGCAAATCCCCAAAAAAGGTCGGTCGGCTGCGATCCATGCGCGCACTGCATCCAAAAGCCCCTGCCGCTCCATGGCCTGAATGCAGTCGTCAAAGGCCCCCACACCGGGCAGAACGATGCCTTGAGCGCCGGCCAAGGCCTCCGGAGTGCGCGTCCGCACCACCTCCGCACCCGCCTTGCGGAGGGCTTTTTCCACGCTGCGGATGTTTCCGGAATCGTAATCGAGAAGCGCGATCACTGGAGCCGAGACTATGCCTCAAGTCCCGTTTGGTCCATGCCGGAGCCGGGAATTGCGCCGAGAGAGGTGAGTTCGCGTTCGGTCTTCAGGCGGAGTTGACCGCAGGCCGCATCGATGTCGTGCCCCTTTTCGAGGCGGAGAGTGCAGGTCACCCCGCTGTGCGAGAGGGTCTCGGCGAATTTTTGGCAGCGCGACTCTTCGGGACGTTTCCAGGGCAACCCTTCGACCGTATTGTAGGGAATCAGGTTCACCTTGGCGTGCAGACGTCGTGCGAGATCGGCCAAAGGTTTCACCTCTGAGAGGGCATCGTTGACCCCATCGATCAGGATGTATTCCAAGGTGATCATTTTCCCCTTCTTCTCCAGGTAGTGGCTGCAGGCCTGTGTCAGTTCGGCCAGTGGATACTTCCGGTTGACCGGCATGATCTGGTTTCGGACCGCATCGGTGGCCCCATGAAGCGAGATTGCCAGGCGGAACTGCTCGGGCTCATCGGCCAGTTGTCGGATCTTGGGAGCCAAACCGCTGGTCGATATGGTAATTTTTCTGGCTCCGATCCCACCGCCCCACGGTGCATTCAATGAACGCAGTGCCGACATCAGATTGTCATAATTGGCCATTGGTTCCCCCATGCCCATGATCACCAGATTGTTAACCAGTCGGTGGCTGGCGGACTTGTCGGGGGTTGGCTCCCCTGAGGACTGGGGCTGTTGGGCGTGCCAGCATTCTATCCCGAGGATCTGACCGATAATTTCCCAAGGCGAAAGGTTTCGCTTCCATCCATCCAGACCGCTGGCGCAGAAGCGGCAGCCATATGCGCAGCCGACTTGTGTCGAAACGCAAAGCGTATGGCGGTCAGCGGCCTCGCCGTACAAGGCGGGGTTGGCGGGTATCAGAACACTTTCGATCAGAGCCCCATCCTTCAGTCGCCAAAGGAATTTCTGAGTGCTATCCCGCGAGCCCTGTTTGCGCACCAGACCCAGAGAACCCAGGCTCCAAGTCGAGGCTAGCTGGGATCGCAGCGATTTGGAGAGGTTGGTCATGGCATCCCAACTCCCGGCGCGCCTCACATAAAGCCAATCCAAGAGTTGGTCCAGTCGGTACGAGGGTTCATTCCACACCGCGAATTGAGCAGTCAGCGTCGCACGAGTTTCGTTCCGGATATCCGGCAAACAAATGGACTGGGGGGTCGGTGGTTCCTGATTGGGAAGATTCATGGCGATACGGACACGATACAGATGGAGAGCAGTGGGCCTCTGAAGCGCTCAGTCGTTCAAGAAGTAGCTGAGATTCTCCAATTCGATGGCGAGATTCACATTGTTTACCACCACGTGTTCTGGAACTGCGGGCACGATCGGGGAGAAATTGAGAATCCCCAGCACCCCGGCCTCCACCAGACGATTGGTCACCTCCTGAGCTGCAGCCGCTGGCACAGACAGGATGGCCATTCGAACATGGTGTTCTGATAGCGTCGACTCCAGTCGATCCATACCCAGCAAAGGAACCCTTAGAGGGGTTTCCCTGGGACGATCCGGGTCCAAGTCGAAAGCGGCTACGATCTCGAAGCCCTCGGGTTCGAACCCCCTATATTGGAGCAGTGCACTTCCCAGATTGCCCACACCGACTAGGACTACGGGTTGCAGGCGGTTGGTTCCCAAGTGCGATGTGATCATCTCTGCCAACTGAACCGCATCATAACCGAGCCCTCGCGTTCCGAACTGGCCCAGATAGGTCAAATCTTTGCGCAACTGCGTCGGCTTGACCCCGGCAGCCTTGGCAAGCGCCTCGCTGCTCACCGTTTGAATACCATTGCCCTTCAATCGCTGCAGACAACGCAGATATTGGGAAAGGCGGTACACCGTCTTCCTGGGAATCTCTGGTCGCGCCGACTTGTTCACTGATCAAATGTTGCAAAGTCTCACCTCTAACCACAAGCGATTAAACAAAGTGACAGGTTCAAAGTTATTGACTGGGATGGGTTGGTAATTAGCTTTGGCGAATGAGGTTGGCGCGGATCAAGGGGCATGCTGGGAATGCAGCGGTGTACCACTGCATTTCGCGGACGGTGGGAGGGGAGAATCTCTTGAATGAGGTGTGTCGGGAGAAGATGTCTGAAATTCTGATGTCCCTTTCGGCGTTCTGCGGGTTGGAGGTGATCACCTACTGCATGATGGCCAACCACTTCCACTTGCTAATCCG
>CAMCYJ010000178.1 GCA_945883815.1 Akkermansia muciniphila
ACTCGGGTGGTGCGGGGAGTGCTGGCAGGGGTCGAGGGCGCAACCGGAGCCGCTGGAGAAACAGCAGGTGCCGCCAGAAATTTGCGGGCTCTGTCGAAGAAATCCCTCAAATCCCTCTCAGCGAAGGGACGAACTACGATCTCATGGGCTCCAGCACGATGATGCTGCTGAGTCGAGTCGCTGCTCTCCTTATCCAGGATGCTGACGATGTACGGGGTCTCCATCCGAGCGGACAGCTCACGGATCAGGGTGGTGGACAAACCGTCTGGTAGTGTTTCACCAACGAGGATCAATTGAAACCGATCCGCCTCCAGGTACTCCCAGGCAGCCGCCAGCGAATCAGCCTCTGCTACTGCCACTCCTCGGGGCCGGAGGACGCGCCCAACGGTCTGTCGGATCAGATCAGAGCGATCCACAATAAGCACCCGTTCGATGAGCCTCATAGCCCGATACCCCCAGCCCTCAGTCCGTAGGTGGACCGTATCCGCTGCGGGCTTCGACTTGCGCTACTGGGTACCAGATCACCAGGTATCATTTGATGACGGAGCATCCACTGTTCATTCTGCCGATCGAGCCGCACTGAACGCTGTATCAGATCAAGGGTGGCTTGCAAAGCGGGACGCAGTCGATCCGGAAAAGGAATCGGTGCGGCTGCCTTGACGACAGACTGGGTTCTCGCCAGGTCTCGGAGCAGATCACGACGCCGGCGTGCGATTTCTCCAATCGGAGGCTTCACCCCTGATTCGAGAGCGAGCCCCTCCTCCTCGGACAGGTCGGCCAGTTGGAGGCAAACCTGATGATAGGCGGCCAGCGCAGTCTCAAATGCAGCAGACATGATTGGATTCAAGGCTGGGCTGCGGGGATCCGAGGGGTTGGAGCTTTCGAAGAAGCGGTCTTCAACACCGAGATTCGCAATGCGGCCATATTCCGAAGGATTTGAGCAGGAACGGCGTTGGTGTTGCTGCTGGAACTGACCGAAGGAATGTACGGCGCATCCAAGATCTGCTGGTAGGTCTTGATCGCATCCTCCACCTGACCCAAACGCTCTTCGCACAGGCCCACTTGGTATTGAAACGACTGCCGAGTCTGACCATCGGTATTGGAACGAGCCAACGCGCGGTACAGCGACACCGAAGAGAGGTAGTCGCCTTCCAAATAGAACTGGTTGGCCAACTCGTTGCCGACGCGAAGTTTCCATGGCATCCATCGCACCAAGCGATCAGGTGGTGCCAACTCTACGGCCTCCAGCAATAGCTGGAACTGCTCCAAGGCCGCATCGCGCTTCTTTTGCTGTTTCAAGGAATGGGCCAGAAAATACCGAGCCTCCGGAATGTAATCGGAATCCGGGAAATCCTCGAGAAAGCCCATCGCCTGGCGCTCCAAGATGCCTTCTGAGGCCGATTCTCGCAGCGAGCGCAATTGCTTGATGCGAACCGTCTCGAGTTCGAGTTCTTCCGATTTGGTCTGAAGCATTCGCCCGTAGAGTTCGGCGGCCTCAGAATGGCGCCCCAGATCCGCACAAGTATCGGCAATGGCGGACTGCGCCATCATCACCAAACGCCTGGAGTAAGCAATGTTCCTTCCCTCGATCCTGGGCACCGATCGCAGCACGAGATAAAATTTCTCAATCGCTTCCTCCTTCAGGTCGAGACGTCGCAGCAGGTAACCCTGTCGCAACAAGACCTCCGGCACCGCCGCGTCTCGTGAATAGCGCTCGACATATTCGGCCAATAGCTGCAAGGCCCGTTCAAGATGCCCACCGGCCTTGTCTTTTTCAGCCGCCAACTCGCGCTGGTGGGCCAACTCCAGAAGGGTCAATTTGCGAGTGTCTTCTTTGATGCGTTCCGAGGCGTCTGAATTGAGCACCGATTCGACCGTCCGACTGAATTCCTCGAGATAGTTGGTACGTTCCCCCATCTCGCGCAGTTTTTGGAAGCGTGCCCCCGCCACCCGGTTCTGCTCCAAGAGGTAGTTCGTGTTCGTCTTGAACTGAAGATTCTCAGTGGGCAGGGCCCCCAACTTCGGATCCAGACCGTATTCGACGGCAGCAACTGCGGGTGCCTTCGTATTCTCGCCTGCCCCGGCTGGAGACTGGGAGTCCGCCAAAGCCAATACAGGCAGCACTCCAAAGAGCGCTGCTGCCAGAAAACGTTCAACGCAATTCATAGGTAGCCCTTCCTGTGCCACGTGCCGAGGATTCCCCCGATGTCACCCGCAACGGCAGGATGATATTCATGGGCACTCCTGATGTGGCGGTCGTTCCCGCAGCAGGATTGGTCAAACTCAGTTGGCTGAGAAAATACCGGAGCAATTGCCGCGATTTGTCCGGATCATCACCGACGCCCGCGGGAACAGGATCAACGGGTTGCAGGACGGGAGGAGCTATCTGGGGACTAAGCGCTTCACTGGTGTCAGCCCGGACGGTGAAATTAGTCCGGTGCATGGCTGAAGTCGTCCTCAATTCCGATAGAAATTCTGCCGTGAATTGAGGCTCGGGAATGTAGGTCTGAGGTAAGGGAGCCAATGGCGGGACGGGCGGCTTGGGTGGTGTCTCCAAGCGGATCTTCCCCAAGTCTCGCTCCGTTCGACTCAAGTATCCTGACGGATCAGCACCTCCCGCACTTGGGGACAGAAGCACGACAACAGCCGCGCATGTCAAACGAAGGGTGGAAACTTTCATCACGTGTGCCGTTGGATGGGAGAATGTGGGATTCCTCATGGGGTACCTGAAGAGACGCTGGCTTCGTCATTACGCGCGACCGCATCGGCTGGACCGTCCTGCTGAGAGACCACTGCTCGAGTGACAAGATAGTCCTCTTCCAAGAGAGCCTTTCTCCAGTCATCGACTTCGAAATCCTCCACCGATTGTAACCACTCCTGAAGTTGGATCAGACGCATCTGGCGGGCCATCCGATCACAATCTGGGACTCCCAAAAGGCTGTAGTGTTCCTTCCAGTGCTTGAACAGTGGGCTAGCCGGATTCGTGGTGATGAGGAAAACTCCCTTGTCGGATGTCAACCTCAAGGCCGTATCCATGGGATGACGGTGCCAAAAACGACACACATTCGCCGATGCCAAGCAAGTGCCGGCATGCCAGATGGATGGTGAACGAGCGGACAAGACCGACCAAAGCACTGAGGTAACCAAGTCATTCACCGACCAGCCATCCGAGTGGCATTGCAGAGCAAGGAGTCGCCTAAGGTCGGTGCCAAGACGGATCCTCAGTTCTTCGCCTTCGATCGAAGCTGAACGCCGAACCGCCTTACCTTTTCTGGGTTTCCGCTCAGAAACCGCGTCAGAGTC
>CAMCYJ010000179.1 GCA_945883815.1 Akkermansia muciniphila
CGGGGGTGGCTCATGGCAAAATTCAGAAGATATCGATCAGGGTTCAAACGATTGAAACGCAGAGGAGTTGCTGACGAAATCCAAGCTCCCAATCACCGCCTATTCAGACGGCGCGCGCAAGCTACCGCCCCAGTTTCCAGCCGGTCAACGCACTGTTTAGTCCGAGAATACGGGCGACAGGTCGAAGTGGGATAGCGAGTTCGCATGGCTTTCGGTAAGGTAGACACATGAAGCATCGAGTGACCGTCACCACGGACCGCGAGCTGATCGTCCAGGCAAAACGTCAAGCCCACCAGACAGGGACCCAGCCTGCCGGAACGACTCAGTTGGATCGGTCCGGCTTCGTGGAACGGTGGGCAGGCCAGTTCACCGTTCGTGAAGGCGGGCCAGAAAACCTTCGCCTCCAATCGCTGAAGACCAAGCACCGCATCGCGTGAAGATCCTGATGGATACTGACCTCCTGCTGGATGTCTGCCTCAGCGGCGCCAGATTGAACGGAACCGGAAAGTTGCTTTCATTTTAGCCGGGATACGTTAGCGGTCCCTCACAGTGAACGAGAAGATCCCCGATCCGAGCCCAAAGGTCGGCAACACATCCGGCGCTCCGTCAGCCAACGCCGTGACGTCCCCGAAACGGAACACCGCTTTCCCCTGGTTTCCTGTGGTCACCCTCGCGCTGGTGGCGGCAGGCATCGCTGCCGTGCAATGGCGACCGGAACTCGAGCGCAACCTGCGCGCCTGGGCTACGGCTGCCTTGGCCCTTCTCGGTACAGTCACGCTGTTGATTTGGTTCCTCGCCTCGTCCCGGTTTCGGGCCCGGACCCGGCTGGTCGGCTTGGCCATCGTCATCCTCTCTGGACTCGCCCTGAAGGGGGCCTTGCGGGTGGATGGCACGATCAATGGCACGGGCCTGCCCCGGTTGGTCTGGCGAGGGAGCCACTCCGACGCGACCCCGCCCACCGCATCGCCTGCCGAGACGGTGCAGAAACCAGTTCACGCAGCGGCCCTTCCCGGCCTGGAAGACTCAGCCCAATTTCTCGGGTCCGACCGCGCCGGCGTTCTGCCGATCGCCCGATTCTCCCCGAATTGGACCACCCAAGCCCCGCGCGAGCTGTGGCGACGCCCCATCGGACTCGGATGGTCCTCGTTCGCGGTGGTCGGCGGACAAGCCTGGACTCAGGAACAGGTGGGCGATGACGAGCGGGTGATTTGCATCAACGTGGCCACAGGCCAAACCGTTTGGAGCCATTCCGAGCGCACCCGTTTTTCCGAATGGCAAGGCGGTGACGGCCCGCGCGCGACACCCACCGTTCGGGACGGCCGAGTGTATGCGATGGGCGGCACCGGAATCTTGCTCTGCCTCGACGCGGCGACGGGACGGCTCGTGTGGCGACGTTCGGTGCTCGAAGAAAACGGCTTGTCCAACCTCATCTGGGGCACGAGTTCATCGCCGTTGATCGTCGACGGCCTCACTGTGATTACCGGCGGTCGGGGTTCCGGAGCGGTGCTCTACGCCTACCGGTCCGCGGACGGCAGCCCGGCTTGGAAATCCGGAGACGGCGATGCGAGCTACGCCTCACCAATTCTGGCCACGCTGGCCGGTCGCCGCATGATCTTGTCGAACAACGCCACAAGCCTCACCGCCCATGATCCCACCACCGGCCGCATCTTGTTCAATCATGCCTGGGGCGGCTCGAAATGGCCCAAAGCCTCGCAACCAGTGGTGCTACCCGGAGATCGGGTTTTCGTGTCGGGCGGCTACGGGATGGGTTGCCAAATCATCCAAGTGAAGACCGGCGAGGCTGGATCCGACAGCGCGACGGGAACCCTGAAGACGGAGACCGCGTGGAAGGGCATCACCATGAAGACCCAGTTCAACAGCCCGGGATTGCGCAACGGCTACTTGTACGGGCTCGATGACGGACTGCTGGCCTGCGTCGATGCGAGCAACGGGCGCCGCATTTGGAAGGACGGCCGTTTCGGTTCGGGCCAGACCTTGATCGTCGGCGATACAGTCGTGGTGCAGAACGAAAACGGCACCGTGCACGCCTGTGCCGCCAGCCCGGATGGATTCCGGGAACTGGGTCAAATCGCGGCCTTGTCGTCCAAGACTTGGAACCAACCGTCGGTGGCCGGTCGCTACCTGCTGGTGCGCAACGACCGCGAAGCCGTGTGCTGGGAGCTGCCTGCTGCTGGGCGGTGATCTGAAGCGTGGCAAATTCGGGTTTCTCGCTGTTTTCAGTGAAAAAAGGGGGGGGGTGACGGCCACAAGATGATGTGGATCGGTGACACCGGAGGAGACACTTGGATGGTTGCTCGAGCTAGGCAGGGCTTGGCGTGTTCTGGAAAGGCGGCTGAGGCGAACCTCCCAAAAAAACAGCCTCACCCAAGCACCTCCGAGGTAGGGCGATTTCTGCGAAAGCGCCACGTCCCCAGACAGGGACAACCGCAGAGCCGGACCGCTCGGAGATCGGTCCCTACCTAGGAAGTCCTCGGGCGACATCCGGGGGGTCAACGCCAACTGTCAGTGACGGTGTGAAAACCAACGAAACCTGCCGGTTTAAAAACCACTGAAAATAGCGAGGGAACACAATTAGCCCATATTGCGGAACTCCGTTCTCCGCCTGCCATGGCCTCAAGATGCCATCTTGTCCGGGCTCACCCTTGTTCGCGCTCAGTCTGGTGCGGGGCTTGAAGATCCCCCGCTCCGCGTCAACCCTGAGGCGGCGCCCGTGAATCCCAAAAAAACCAAGAATTCCCAGCCGGTCCTCTTCGAAATGGATACGCCCACCGAGCTCGTCCAGCACGACGCTGGGGGCAAGGCGCGCCCGGCCTGGCCCAAGGATTCCACCGTCACCGCGGTGTTCTCAGACTGCCAACGGTACCGCTACCAGCTTCGGGAAGTCTGGGATCCGGGCCGTCCGATGGTGCTCTGGCTGCTCATGAATCCCAGCGTGGCCTGCCTAGACCATGCCGATCCCACCCTCAGAAAAACCGGCAATTTCGCGCGGATTTGGGGCTATGGCGGACAGTGGGTCGGCAACGTCCATGCGTACCGATCCACCGACAAGAACCGCCTGATGGAAGTCGCCGATCCGGTGGGGCCAGACAACGACCGCTGGATTCTGGAAATGGCGGAGCAGGCTCAAACGGTCGTCCTGGCCTACGGACAACCCCCGAAACAACTCCGCTCACGCGGAGCCCAAGTGGTCGACCTCCTGCGCCGCCACC
>CAMCYJ010000180.1 GCA_945883815.1 Akkermansia muciniphila
CTGGAGGCCAGTGGTTGGCGTTGGCAGGGGCGCTGGCAATTTGCACTGGGAACGGTCATTGGTCCTCGGCAATTCGTCACTGCTCGCCACCTGGGTGGGGCTCCGGGTGATGCCTTTGAGTTCCGTGGTCTTCACTACCGGACTGTGGCCCTGACCAATCGCCCTGGAACGGATCTCAACGTGGTCACCGTGGCGGGCCGTTTTGCAGACTTTGCGCCTTTGAACACCGACACGCACGAGTTCGGTCGGCCTTTGATGTTGTTCGGCCGTGGCAGCCGTCGTGGGGAAACCGTGCCGGGGCGTGGGTGGTGGGTGGGGGACTATGACGGCGTGCAACGCTGGGGTACCAACACGGTGAAGGGCTCGGTTGCGGCCAATCAGTCGCCGGTGGGGGAGTTGCTGGTTTTTGATTTCTCTGGGTCGGCTGGTGCGGATGAAGGGATGTATACCGGCGGCGATTCCGGCTCGGGTGCCTTCGTGTTCGACCGGGAAGGTCTTTGGAGACTCGCCGGCGTGGGATACGCGGTGGAAGGGCCTTACTCGTCCGACACCAACGCCGCTCCCCAGTTCGGCGCTTTGTTTGACACCCGCGGTCTCTGGGCCGGGCCACTGGGCAGTCTGCAGCGGTTACCCAACGGAGCCGCGGCCACTGGCACCCTGGGCTACATGATCCGAGTTTCGAGCCATGCGGCTTGGTTGACCCTTCAAACTTCCGCGCAACCGCCTGCGGGATTGCCGGTACTTGAATCTTCAACCGATCTCCGCGGTGCCTTTCTGGAGGAAGCCTCCTACTCGGTCGATGGAGAACAACGTCGCATCGAAGTACCCCTGTCCACCGCGGTTCGTTTTTTCCGCATTCGCGGTGCCGCGAACCTGCAACTGCGTTCGATTAGTAACGGAGTGTGTACTCTGCAATTCGACTGGTGAGTCGGGCACTCAACGCGGGGGTGTGGTGGAGGCGGGTGTTGGAGATCCGGGGTTCTGGATGCTGGCGAGAATCTCCACGAACCGATCCATCCGGGCACGGGCCTGAGGATCGCCCTGGGCCTGATTGGCGTAGATCGCGAATATCAATTCTTCTCCGCCGGCCGTGGTCACGTAGCCACTGAGCGAATGAACGCCGCGCAGGCTGCCGGTCTTTGCTCGCACTGTGCGATGGGCACGACCTGTCTTGAACCGGTGTTTGAGTGTTCCGTCCACGCCGCCAATTGGCAGGCTGTCTTTCCAGACATTTTGTTGGGGGTGGGCGCTCATGAATCGCAACAGTGCCGCGGTGGCGGCCGGGGTGACTCGGTTGGTGCGGGAGAGCCCCGATCCTTCTTCGAACCGCACGGAGTTGCTGGGGATTCCGGCCCGAGTGAGGAACTCAGGCAGTCTGGCCAACCCCCACTCATCGTGCCGACGGGGAGGGGACGAGGCGGATCGTGGAGTTGTTTGCCTCTCCGCCTGACGGCCCACTTCGGCGAGCAACAATTGGGCGTGCAGGTTCTGTGACGGTTTGAGACAGAATGCCAGACGCTGGGCCAGTGGTTCGGAAGTCCGTTGATCCCACTCCGTGGCCGGACACCCGTTGGTGTCATGAACCACTCGAACGGATCCCGACACCGGAATGCCTCGTCGTTCGAGTGTACGCTTGAGCAGTTCTCCAAAGACTCGGGCGGGGTTCGCGACCGCCAATTCTGCCGACCAACCATTGGTGCCGGTGGCAAAGCGGCCGTGGAATTCAATGGGTCCGCCGGGAAATCGTCGCTCGTATTGGATGCGGTGTGTGGCGTTGGTTCCGGGCAATACCCGCCAGTCCACGGCGAGGGATGGTAGGGGCGGATGGATGTGGAAGGGGATGCTGGTGGCTCCGGGCGGAGCTGCCGGGGCCACCAGGCGGAAGGTGTTGTCATTGACCACGAAGGCTGAGACGGGGGCGCCATACCACTCGGCTCGATCTTCGTCATCCCAACCCGGTCCGTATTCGGGGATTTGCACTGCGGCGTCGCACAGCACGAGGTCCCCGATCACGCGCATCAGGCCCTTCGATTGCCATTGGGTGACCCAGGGCATCAGGGCTTCGTCCCAGGTGCCCGCACTGTTTCCGGTTCCGGATCGAGGCGCGGTGCCGAGGCTGGGGTCGCCTTGGCCGAGAATCCACAGGTCGGAGCGCAGCACGCCTTCAGAGTCGGGTGGGTTGCTCACGCGCACGGGTGTGTGCAGTTGTGCCTCGGGGCCGAGTTGGTCCAGGGCCATGGCTCCGATAAACAGCTTGGTGTTGGAGGCGGGGATGAAGGAATGGTGGGTATTGGTGCCGAATACGCGCGTTCCATCGATTCGCATCACCAGGGCGCCCCAGATTGCCGAAGACGCGGTGGTTCCGCTGAGCTCCCGTTGGAGTTGGTCCTGGAGGCCGGCCTGATTCCCGGTTGGCCACTCTGCGCCGAGGCAGCCGATCGTGATCGCGAGGGCCGAGGCGATCCATTGAGGAAACCTTGGGTATTCTCTGAAAATACCGGGCATGCTCGGAGTCGGGTGCAGGGGTTTCATCCGAGGAGGATGAGAATGGGAAACGGTGACTCGGGGTTGGAAGGAGCCTTGGAAGATTGGCTCCAGAGGAAGGGCTCGAACCTTCAACCCATCGGTTAACAGCCGATTGCTCTACCATTGAGCTACTCTGGAACGCTCGAAGGAGGCGGAAGCTAGCGGTTGGTATTTCTCTCCGTCAACGAGCATTTGTTGCGGATTTTGCGGCTTGGATGGCGGGGGAAGCTGAAATGGGTCAGGGACAGGCTGCAGGGAGCGGATGAGGCAGGCCGTGGGGTCAGGGCTCCGCGGGGCCGTGCCTGCGCTCGCAGGAAGGCTCTGGAAAGGACGGGTTTTCGCGCTGTGCGCGAGGGATGGGTTTGTTCGCCTTCAATGCTCGCTCCGGCACGGTCCCGCTACCGCTGGGGTGCTTTTGGGGACAGGCTACCCCTTGAAACTGGGGACAGGCTGCGGGGAGAGGATGAGGCAGGCCGTGGGGTCAGGGCTCCGCGGGGCCGTGCCTGCGCTCGCAGGAAGGCTCAGGGAAGGTTTGGGTTTTCGCGCTTCGCGCGAGGGATGGGGTTGGTCGCCTTCAAT
>CAMCYJ010000181.1 GCA_945883815.1 Akkermansia muciniphila
CCCTACCCAGGAGGTCCTCGGGCGAGAGCCTACCTGGGAGGTGCTTGGGCCAGAGCCGACCTAGGAGGTCTTCGGGCGAGAGCCGGGGTTGTACCGCGGGCTTGGCATTCTCAGGGACGCTTCCGAGGTAGGGCGATTTCTCCGAAAGCGCCACGTCTGCGGCGCCGGACCGCTCGGAGATCGGTCCCTACCCAGGAAGTCCTCGGGCGAGAGCCGACCTGGGAGGTGCTTGGGCCAGAGCCGACCTGGGAGGTGCTTGGGTGAAAGCCGACCCAGGAGGTCTTCGGGTGAGAGCCGGGGTTGTTCCGCGGGCTTGGCATTCTCAGGAACGCTTCCGAGGTAGGGCGATTTCTCCGAAAGCGCCACGTCTGCGGTGCCGGACCGCTCGGAGATCGGTCCCTACCCAGGAAGTCCTCGGGCGAGAGCCTACCTGGGAGGTCTTCGGGCGAGAGCCTACCCAGGAGGTCTTCGGGTGAGAGCCGACCCAGGAGGTCCTCGGGCGAGGGCCTACCTGGGAGACCCGCGGTTCGGCACGGAACCCAGCCCAACGGATTCAACCCTCGCTCTGACCCGACATCTCCACCTCGTGCTTCCGACGGGCGGCTTCGATGTCGTAGGTATCATTGTCCGGATGCTCCGGACTCAACGGCGAAATCTCGCGCAAGCGATGGATGATGGGTGTCAGCTTCTCAATGAGGTAATCCACGTCTTCATCGGTGTTGTAGATGCCGAAGCTGAAACGTACGGAACCCCGAGCGCGCATGGGAGGCAAACCCATGGCCATCAAAACGTGGGACGGGTCGAGCGACCCAGTGGTGCACGCGGAGCCGGAGCTGGCACAAATGCCGGCCTGATCCAACAACAATAGCACTGCCTCAGCCTCGACGAAGTCGAAGGCGATGTTGGACGTGTTGGGGAGGCGCTGGTTGCGATTGCCATTGCGGACCGTGTTCGGGATCCGGCTCAGGATGTGGTTTTCGAAGCGGTCGCGCAGTCCACGAATACGGGTGTTCTCGTCTTCAATGCTGGCCATCGCCAACTCGGCCGCCCGGCCGAAGGCCACAATGTTGGCCACACTCTCAGTACCGCCACGACGACCGCGCTCTTGATGGCCACCGATGACATAGGGCTGAAACTTGGTCCGACGCTTAACGTAAAGCATGCCGATCCCCTTGGGGGCATGCAGCTTGTGGGCGCTGAGCGACAGGAAATCCACTCCGAGTTGACGGACATCGAGTTTGAGTTTGCCCGGCACTTGGACGGCGTCAGTGTGGCACAGCACTCCCTTGCTGCGGCACAAAGCGGCGATTTCTTCGATGGGGAACAGAACGCCAGTCTCGTTGTTGGCCATCATCGCTGAAACGATGGCCGTATCCGGGCGAATGGCCCGTTCCAACAGGTGCAAGTCCAACGAACCATCGCTCTCCACCGGCAAGTAGGTCACCTCGAAGCCCCGCTTCTCGAGGTAAGCACCGAAGTTCATGTTGGCACTGTGCTCAACGGCGGTGGTCACCACGTGGCGCTTGCCGCTCGTCATCAGCGCGCTGTGGATGGCCGAGTTGTTGGACTCGGTTCCGCAGCTGGTGAAGGTCACTTCCTTAGGATCGGCATTGATCAAGGCCGCAACCGTTTCCCGGGCTTTCTCCACGTGACCATGAACCTGAGAACCGAACGCGTAGGCGCTGGAAGGATTGGCCCATAGGTCGCTCAGGAACGGCAGCATCGCCGTCACCACCTCGGGGGCGACGCGGGTCGTGGCGTTGTTGTCGAAATAATAAACCTTCTTGGGTGACATCATGCTCGGGCCCGCGACTCAACCGCAGGGCGGGCGACAAACTAAATCGGGCCGTTCTCCGTGCAAGGTGGGATTTCGGACAAAATTCGTCAGATTCCCCCGAGGTCTATCGCGGCTTTTCGATGAAGCCGTGGTAGAGACCGAGATAATAGGGCAAGAGGAACACCGTGCCGCTTCCGAGAACATTGCCGCTACCCCCGTAATCCAGAACCCAAGGATCGGTGTTCCAGTGCTCGAAATGGCGGTTCTCCACGGGCAAGACCTTGCCGTTCACCCGGTGGCCACGGCCTTCATCTCGAGGATCGTACAAGTCTTTCGCCTGCTGTCGGGACAGTCGGACGATGTCCAATCGATGGGAGTTCTGATGCGGCCAATTCAAACGGTCCAACGGGAAGCCCCTCAGGTTAGCCATCGCGTCTTCATGCCACCCGGTCCACGGATGCACAGAAAACTCGCCCCAGACATTGCGAATGGTTTTTCCCAGAGCCTCGGCAGCGAAGGCGAAGTTGAAGAAGGGGTTTTGTTCCGGAGCCTCCATCGCCCAGTAAGCATAGGACGCGTAGCGCACCCGATCCTGAATCGCAGGATCCTTGCCGTAGCGCAGCAAGTTGTAGAAACACATCACGGCCATCTCGTCGTCCGAATGGTTGCCGGATCCCGGACCGAACTGGACCTTCGGAAACATCAGGTTCTGCGCATAGCCATGTCGGTTCACCAACTCTCGGGAAACCTCCGTGTACTTCGGGTCTCCCGTGACATGACCGGCGACAGCCAGATAACTCAGGATGCTCAGTGAATTGAGCCCGCGCTCGGCAACCCATCGCTCATCCCGATTCACCGATTCCGGACCAAACTGTCCCCACCGGGTGGGTTTGCCATCGATGTCCACCAAATTGAACCCATGGCTCACCAAATGGTCCGCCAAGTCCCGGACCACCTCGCGGCACCGGTCTTTTTCTTCGGGTGTTTCTGCCACGTGCTCGAAGTAGGCGGCATGGAAGAAGAAGTGCCCGTCGAGTTCGTCGCTGCTCGTGTCGCTCTTCCAATACCACTGGCCATCGGCGCTCTTGGGCCAACGGGGCTCGTAAACCTTCCAAAGTCCATCGCGCTTGGCTTCTTCACGATCGCCCTCGATTCGGCCCGCATTGGGATCGGGCCACTCCACAGGTCGGACCGTGCGGGCCACATAGCCTTTGGGCGGCGCGGGTGTTCCACCCTGGGTCACCTTCTGAAGAAATCGCAACGCCTCGAAAGCGCGTGTGGCCCGGGCCTTGGCCTTCGGGTCACGGGTCGCCGCATAGGCAAAGCATTCGCCGGCCCCGTACATCGCGGTCCACAGACCGTCATTGTCGGAATCTTCGGGCGCGGCTGTCGACC
>CAMCYJ010000182.1 GCA_945883815.1 Akkermansia muciniphila
TTCCGGCCACGCTGGATCTCGAAGGCCAGGGACGATTCGCCCTCGGTTATTATCACCAAAAAGCGGACTACCGTCGCCGCACCGCTGAACGCAAGGAACAACAAGCCGCCGAAGCAGCCATCGCCTGATACCCGCTCAACGAAACACCCATTTACAATTCAACCCCCATCAACATGAACCATCGCTACGACTTCGTTTACCTCTTCGACTGCAAGGACGGGAATCCCAATGGAGATCCCGATGCCGCCAATGCGCCACGCATCGACCCTCAGGACATGCACGGTCTTGTCTCTGACGTCTGCCTGAAGCGCAAAATCAGGAACTTCGTGCTCCTCGCAAAGGAAGCTGCGCCCGGATATGGCATCTTTGTCCAACAGGGCAGCGTATTGAATGAACGCATTGCAGAAACCCACAAGAGCCTGGGTCACGATGTGGATGCCAAATCCGAAAAGAAGAAAGCAACCCGCGACCAGGTTGCCTCCGCGCGCTCTGAAATGTGCAAACGCTTCTTTGACGTTCGTACCTTTGGAGCGGTGATGTCGACCGGAGCGAATGCGGGTCAGGTCCGTGGCCCTGTCCAACTGAGCTTCAGTCGCTCGCTCGACCCTATCTTGCCCTTGGACTTGAGCATCACTCGCATGGCCGTCACTGAAGCCAAAGAGGCCGACAGCCCGAACCAGACCATGGGCCGCAAAAACTTGATTCCTTACGGGCTGTATCGTTGCCATGGGTTTATCAGCGCGAACCTTGCCCGTGAAACAGGGTTCAGCGAGGCCGATCTGGAACTGCTCTGGCAGTCTCTCACGCTCATGTTCGATCACGACCGATCCGCCAGTCGTGGAACCATGGCTCCGCAGAAGCTCGTCGTCTTCAAACACCAGATGCCGCTGGGCAATGCACCTGCCCACAAGTTATTCGAGCGCGTTTCTGTCCAGCGCAGGTCTACTGTCGAGGTTGCCAGAGCATTCTCAGACTATGAGGTGGTTGTCGACCGGGACAACCTGCCCACCGGCATTGAAGTTTTGGATCTGCTTTAGTTTCCGTTGAGCGCCAACGATCAACTGCCGCCATCGACAGAGGAGCGGGAGCCTTTGCCGCTCTCGCTCCTCAACGACTTGCTCTACTGCGAGAGGCGGGCTGCGTTGAAGACGGTGGAAGGATACCGGTCAGCAAATGAGCACACAAATCGCGGTGACATCGTTCATGAGCACGCCGACCTAGCCGGCTTCGAGGTGGCCAAGGGAGTGACCCTTCTGCGGGCTTTGCCTGCCTGGTCGCGCAAGTTCGGGCTCAACGGTAAATGTGACATCGTCGAACGCAGGCCCGATGGCAGCCTTTTCCCGGTTGAGTTCAAGCTGGGCAAGCGGAGGAAATGGGAAAACGACGATGCGCAACTGTGCGCCCAGGCCCTCTGCCTAGAAGAGATGTTTGAAATTCCGGTTCGGCATGGAGCCATCTTCCACGCCGATTCTAAGCGCCGTCGTGAGGTGGAATTCCATGAGGAACTACGGGCCCGCACCACGGAGGCCATCCGACGGCTTCACGAGTTGGTTCGGAGTTCCTCGGTGCCGCCTGCGGAGTACCGCGACGCCTGTCAGGAATGCTCGCTCTTCGAAGTCTGCCTGCCCAAGGCGACCGGCACCGAAAGCCGCGCTACCCGGTTGGCCCGGCAGTTGTTCGAGACGTAAACCATGGACCGATCGAGCCCGTTGCCATGCCCGAGATCACCCAGAACACCCTCTACCTCACCACGTCCGGAACCTATGTGGCCCGGGATCACCTGACCTTGCAGGTCGAGGTGCCCTTGTACCCGGACGACCTGCCTGCCGAGAACCGGTCCCGAGCCACTCGCACGGGCAGCCGCACTGTGGCTATTCCGATCCATCACCTCGAGTCGATCTGCATCTTCGGTCCCTCCACCGTCAGCCCGCCGGCATTGGACCTTTGCTGGGAACATGGGGTGTCGGTGAATTACCTCAATGAATGGGGTCGCCTGCAAGCGAGGCTGACCGGTGTGGCCGATACCAGTGTCTCCCTGCGGCGCCTGCAATTTCGGGCGGCTGACGATCCCGGGAAATCCGCCGCCATCGCTCGCCAATTCATCGCGGGAAAGTTGCAGAACGCTCGAAACTCGCTGCTTCGGGCCGGACGTGAGAATCCCGAGGATGCCGAGCGTCAGCGTCTTAATGACGCGACCGAGGCCATGGCTCGGCAGATTCGGGATCTGCCGTCTCAGCCGAGTCTCGGCTCGCTGAGGGGTGCTGAGGGCATGGCCGCCGCCACTTACTTTTCGGTCTTCTCGTTGGCCCTCAAGCAGCAGCGCCGCGAGTTCGAATTCGTTACCCGTAGCCGCCGGCCACCGCGCGACCGGATCAATTGCCTCCTGAGCTTTCTATATGCCTTGGTGCGTCACGATTGCGTGTCGGCATTGACCGCAGCCGGTCTGGATCCCTTTGTCGGATACCTTCATGCCGAGCGGCCGAATCGTCCTGCCTTGGCGTTGGATCTCATGGAGGAGTTTCGACCTTGGTTGGCTGACCGACTGGCATTGACCTTGATCAATCGCCAGCAACTCGGGGTCTCCGATTTTAAGGAGCGCGAGGGAGGTTCAGTCGAGTTCAATGAGGCGGGCCGAAAGCGGGTAATCAAGGCCTATCAGGAGCGGAAGATGGAGACGCTGAACCACCCATTGTTGGATCAGAACTACCGAGTAGCCCAGATCCCCTTTCTGCAGGCACGGATCTTAGCCAGACATCTCCGGGGAGATCTCGTCGATTACCTGCCGTTCGTTCCCAAGTGACCAAGATATTCAATCAGCCGATGATTGCCGGCTGACACCAAGCAACCAGCCGAATCCTAGCCATGTTGATTCTTATTACCTACGATGTTTCTACGGTTGAAAAGGCCGGACGTCGCCGGCTCCGAAGAGTGGCTCAAGCCTGCGAAGATTACGGGACGCGCGTCCAGAAAAGCGTCTTCGAGTGTCAGGTCGGGAAGTCCGAATGGGTGCTCCTGAGGGACCGGCTTCTCACCGAAATCAAACCCGAGGAGGACTCACTGCGATTCTACTTCCTTGATGAGACGGCTCAATCCCGGATTGAACATCACGGCATCAAGGAGCCTTTGGATCTAACAGAGCCTCTGATTTTATGAGCAGCAGTCCGCGAACCCCTAGTGCCGGCTTGCATCTCATGGGTTCGCGGAAACCGGTCGCGCCGCTTTTAACCGCACAGAACACTATGAGACCTCATGCTTGGATCAGGCAATTCTCGACGGGTTCGCGGCCAACCCCTACAAACCCCTTGTGGCTCACCTTCAAAAGTAAGCCGCAGTCGTCCCGCTCGCGAG
>CAMCYJ010000183.1 GCA_945883815.1 Akkermansia muciniphila
TCACCTTGAAGCACACCGACAACCGGGTTTGGCGCAACTTGTTGGTTCCCAGCAACGCCCATCTCGGTTGGTTTCACGCCGTCCTGCAAATTGCCATGGGCTGGACCAACAGCCACCTCCACCAATTCACCTTCAAGGACAAGACGTTCTCCGACCCACGCTTCGAACTCTACAACCCCTTGACCATCGACGAACGCAAATGCTCGCTCGATAAACTGCTGACCAATTCCAAGGACCCGCTCCACTATCAGTACGACTTCGCAGACTCGTGGGACCACACCATTCTTCTCACCAAGGTCGGCATAACCCCTCTCCCAATGGCTGCCACCTGCCTCGAAGGTGGCGGAGCCTGCCCGCCTGAGGACTGTGGTGGCATTCCCGGATACCTCTCCCTGCTCAGGGCACTCAAAAAACCCAACAGCAAAACAGCCAAGGAATCCTTCGACCAGCTTGGCTACCGCTACGACCCAGACGCTTTCAGTTCAGAGCACGTCAACACGGCCCTGCAAAAGCTCCCGTGGCCAACGGTCTCAGAATCGGCTTTAAGAAAAATTATCCGCAGCCAGAGGAAGCGGAAGAATTGAAGTCCTCCTGCAGCCCTCTTCTTCAAGGCCGAGGCTCTGAGGTTTTCGCCGCCGGTCCCGTGTAGGGTTCAGAATGTTGGCGGTGCTCCCTCCAGTTGGCCGTGTACTTGGAGGCCAATTCCTTGCCCCTCAGAACCAGAAGATTCTCAGCATTCTTTTCTTCGGCCGCCTTCGTGAAATTGAAAGACCCCGTCAGGACAGTTTGCCCGTCGATGACCATGACCTTGTTGTGAGCAATCGCATGCCGCGCATCAATGAAGGTCGCGATGCCGGCATGAATCAGGAACGTCGCCGATGAATACCGCTCCGTCCTTTGGCTCTTATCGAGCAAAACCTCGACCCTCACCCCTCGCTGATGCGCTTCAACCAGTGCCTTTGCAATCGGAGCACTGGTGAAAGAGTAGGCCTGAACAAGGACGGTCTCACGCGCCTTACCCAACTCCTCCACCACAGCCTCTGTGCACCCCCCCTTTGGAGAAAAAAACACAGCGACCCGTGAGTTGGTCTCCCCTGCCAACGGGGAGAAAGCCTGGGTAAAAACAACCGCGACAAAGACCAGCGACCGTAAAAGATTCATTCCGACAAAAGTCTACAGCCAGACCCCTTTTTCTACGACCTGTCTCTCTTTCAGTCCGCATCTGCGCTCTGGGCCTTAGCCAAGCCCGGAGTGATGGCCTTGTGTCAGCAACGTGGTGGATGCCAGTGATTATTGCCGCTTTGGAAACCACGGTTTTGGCTGGCCCCGACAAATTTCGTGAAAGATTTGGCATGGAACCAACGTATTTCTATCGGATGAATGAGGACCTGAACCTGACGCCCAGGGCTGACGAAGGCCGAGGCGGAACACGTGGTTCAGGAATCTCTACTCAAGGTGGCGCGAACCATTCGCGGTCTTTAATAAGACAAGAATCAAACTAGCTTTAGAGGCTAGTTTCTCAACACCACAGCGTACGGAGACTGAATGAAACTGTTCTGGTTTTTTATTTTCAACGACCACCATCAACGACTCCAGAAATATACAATCATCTCGTCTTCCAGAGAATCGGACGTTCAAGAAAGACTCTACCGTCGATTCAATAACGCCATAAATAATCCGTTTCACCGCCCCCTCAAATTGTCATACAAAAAACGAAGTACCAAAAAGCAGCAGCAAATGAGCTGAAGCCATCCAGTGACTTTGGTGCGTGTCCGACCCCTTGAGCTCGGTGGTCTGCTTCGACGGATTGGTCCCCTTACCTGACGGTGATGACCGTTGGCACACATTGGTTCATCTTGCCGGTCATCTTGTCAGCGGGCGGTTAACATCAAGCCACAGAGGGGGCAGCTAAAACCGCCCGGTGGCACCGTGTGGTCTACTCTTGATTTCTGCTGGAGAGGAGTAACCTATCTGTGCGTCGCCCCCCCTCACCTTCTGGACCACCTCCCGAAACCAAACTCCTCTGCTATGTACTCCAAACTCATCGCGGCAAGTTCCCCAGGGCTCTTCATCATCCTCGTCGACCAATCCGGCTCAATGGATGGAAGTTACGGTGACACGAACAAAGCGCAGTTTGCGGCCCTGGCTGTAAACCGGACAATCTACGAGATCATCGCAAGCTGCCGCAAAGGCGAGAAGGTCAGTGACCGGTGCTACATTGCGGTCATCGGGTACGGCACCACCACGAGAGCCATCGTTGGTGGCCGCCCCTCGGAGTTGGAACAGCCCACACATGGGACAATGCCACTGAGAAAGAAGGTCCCGGACGGGGCCGGTGGATTAGTTGAAATTGAGTGGGAAATGGGAGTCTGGTTGAAAGCCGAGTCCGGTGGGACCACGCCGATGGCCGCAGCTTTTCAGGTCGCAGGCCAGCTGATTGAAAAGTGGACCACCGAGAACTCGGATACCTTCCCCCCCATCGTCATCAACATCTCCGACGGTGCGCCTGACAACGCCAGTGCGACCAAAGAGGCTGCGCAAAAGGTCGCCTCGCTGGGCACCAGCGACGGCAATGTCCTCATCTACAACTGCCACATTGGAACAGGAACACCCGAAATCCGCCTGCCGACGAACTCCAACGAGCTCCCTGACGCCAATGCCCAGATGCTCTTCGACATCTCCAGCGTGATACCGGCTCAACTGGTGCAACAGGCGCGCAATGCCGGGTTGAATCCAATGGAGGGGTCGCGCGGCCTCATGATCAATGCCAGCCCGGAGTCGCTCATCAAGCTGATGGTCTTTGGTTCGGGCTCTATCAAGGCACTGCCTTCATCGAGCAGGGAACAATGAACCTCTCCCACCGCTGCTTCCTTGCTTCGAAGCCGGGGGAGAACCTCTCCGATTGCGAAGACAGTATTTTCCCTGAGCCTGAGAGCAACGAGTCTGACGCCATCCACTCCTTTGCCGTGTCCGATGGCACGACTACGTCATTCTTCAGCGGCCTGTGGTCTAAAATACTGACAGCGCATTTTGCTTCTGACCCCAAGGCCGCTTTCGACACCGAGTGGAGTCAATGGCTCAAGCTTGCTCAGCAGGCTTGGCAAATCGAAGTGAGGACCATCGCAAGCTCCACGGGGGTCAGCATGTTCACGAGGAATGGAGTCCGTGAGAGACGACCGGCGGCAGCCACGTTCGCTGCCCTTCTCTTTGAGGACCCAGACAAAGACAACACCATCCCGTGGAAAGCTGTTGTCCTGGGGGATAGCTGCCTCTTTCTCTTGAGGCACGACGGGCACCGCTCGATGCAACTCACCCGCTCGGACCAGTTCAGCAATTGGGTTTCAGCGGCAGAAAGCTACGCAACTCCCCTGCCTCACCTCCCCGCCTTCCACTTCTCACGCCCACGAGGGGACGAAGAGAATCTCAAGGAAGGAGACGTTGCGATTCTCGCCACCGACGCGCTCTCGCGTTGGCTGCTCCTTCGCGCTGAGCTTGAGCGCCCAGTATGGGGCACGCTGCTCGCTCTCAAGAGCCAATCCGAGTTCGAGAAATTTGTTTCCGATGCACGCAGCCAAAAGACCGCTCCTCTCGAACCTGACGACGTTGCGCTCGTGGTCTTCCAGACGGGGCCCGCGCACGAATACATTGAAAAAGCGGTATTTGAATCCAACAGCGGCGACTCGGAGGGGGCCGGAGCAACTCAACCGGCCACGACCGGAAACCCCGCGGCGAACTCGCATATTCCGGATTCCGCAACCGCGTCCATCGCGCCGCTCCCCCCCAACGAGCCGGCCACATGAGTTTAAATCAGAAACAATACCCTAGCCACGGGGACTACGACGTCGCGGTTCAGTACATCTCCAAGTTTGTCAGCGACCCGGTCCTCGCGACAGGCAAGCCTATCAAGTTAAAGAGCGGCAGTGGGCTACTCTCGTACCCCGGCGGTTTCGCGAAGGCGTACAAGGTTGACGTCGGCAACCGAACCTACGCGCTGCGTGTTTGGCTGAGCGACATTGGAAATGCCGCGGACCGATACGCGGCGATAGCGGACTACTTCCGACGTAACCCGCTGAAGTATGTCGTCGAGGATTTTCACTTCCTACCAAACGGCATCCTCGTCAACGGCAGTCGCTATCCGACCCTGAGAATGGAGTGGGTTTCAGGACAATCGCTTGGTGACTTTATCACCAGTCACCTGGGAGAGCCGGAGGTCCTTCGCAGTGCCGCACTCGCATTCCTGGAAATGGTGCGCGCCCTCCATGCAGCACAGGTCGCGCACGGAGACCTTCAGTCGGAGAACATGGTTGTCGGAGTATCCGGCAAGTCAGTTTGGATAAAGCTCATCGACTACGACACTCTCGTTGTGCCAGCGCTCGTGGGGAAGGCACTGAGCAGCATAGGGCTTCAGAGCTACCAACACCCCAAGCGCGAGCAATCCCAGAAGGCAACGCTCCACGACGACTACTTTTCGGAGTTGGTTATCTACCTCTCCCTCCTCGCCGTTGCGGAAGACCCAGACCTCTGGAGGAGGTTTCCCAATAACCGAGAAAAGGAACTTCTCTTTCTCCCCGAAGACTTCACCGCGCCAACGCCACCCCCCTTATTTCAGCGCCTCTACAAGATGGGGCACACCGTCCGGAGCCTCGCCGTGAGTCTCTGGAATTTTACCCGCCTCCCTTCCATTGACCGCCTGACTCCGCTCGAAGTGGTGGTTACCCAAGCCCAAGCACCGTCCCAACCGAAGAGCCCTCCCCCACCGCCAATACCAACGGCTGGGAGCTTTGACCTCATGGTCAAAGCCATGCTGAAAGCCAATCCTGAAGGCGCAACTCAGCAGCAACCAACGCATTTCGACGATAGCGCATTCCGTACGCCGCCTCAGGCTGAAGCACAGCCACCTGCCCCAAAGGCTTCCAACATCCGCACCACATCCAAAGCAGCCACTCCGCTGCGAATGGAGGGAACCACGCCCGGTGAAGAGAGGGAGTTTGACCTAGTGGCGGGTGTCAAAATCCGCATGTGCTGGATTCCTTCCGGGACCTTTTGGATGGGGAGTACCCCGTCAGAGCCTGAAAGAGATGCGAACGAAACTTTCGCCGAGGTGTCGCTCAGCCGCGGTTTCTGGATGGCAAAACACCCCTGCACTCAAGGCGCATGGCGAGCCGTAATGGGTGCCAATCCCAGTGCCATCGCAGGCGAAATATTGCCCGTTGAGCAAGTGTCCTGGCACGACTGTCAAAGGTACCTCGACCGACTGACAGGCCCCTCAAATGGATGGACCTACAGACTCCCTACGGAGGCCCAGTGGGAGTACGCATGCCGGGCCCAAACATTCGGACCGTACTCCGGAGACCTCGAAAACGTTGCGTGGTACAACCGAAACTCGGGACTACGCACACACATCGTCGGAGGCAAACGACCCAACGCCTGGGGTTTGCAGGACATGCACGGGACTGTCTGGGAGTGGTGTCGCGACGCCTACCAGAAACACCCAACGACCGGAAAGAACCCGTTGACCGCAAAAGGACCCGACCGCGTGGCCAGAGGCGGGAGCTGGTGCAACGAGCCACGAAGGGTGCGCTCGGCATCCAGGGTCGGATTTGCGCCAGACTACCGCAGCGCGGCCTTGGGATTTCGACTCGCACTATGTCCGAACAAATAGACGACCCGCTTCGGAGCTAACGCCATTCGTTCCGCCTGTGCCGCCTCTTGCTGCTTCAGATATCAGCTAGCCCCAGGTGACAGACAAAACCACGACGGCTGCCCCCCTTCCAAAACTCATCATCGAGGCTTAGTCCCCCGGAAATGGTTCTCGCTGAAACTCACACCAGCAAAAGTAAGGACGTCACGATGAAGCGGACGGACTCCACAGAAATCGTAGCCTTTCCACGGTCGTGGAATCCTCCGGCCTGAATGTCGTAGTTCAGGACCAACGTGCTACGAATCATCCGCCGGCTTGGCTCATCGAGG
>CAMCYJ010000184.1 GCA_945883815.1 Akkermansia muciniphila
TCCGTCGGGCAGACCGTCGCCGTCGGTGTCGATTTTGAGCGGATCGGTCTCCGACCACTGCTCGCCGGCGTTGTAGGTCCGGTTGCGTGGATTAGTGTCGCCGTCGATAACGCCATTGAAGTTTTTGTCCTCGCCGTAGCCATCGCTCAACGCATCCTCGTCCGAGTCCGACTTGGTCGGGCTGGTTTCGATCCAGGTTTCAGTGTCAATCTTGTCGTTGGGCCAAGAACGGGCCAGCCAAGGCTCCCAAGTCGGCTCGATGGATTGGCCGTCTCCGTTCACCCAACCGTTTCGGTCGGTGTCCTCAACCCCGTCCGAAATGCCGTCGTTGTCGGTGTCGGGATTCGTCGGATCGGTCACCGTGCCGGCAGCTTGGCGGGTGCGGTCATCGCCTTGGTTCAAGGAACCGACGCCGGGCACTTTGCCGTTGTTGCCGACCACCGCATAGAACGGCGGATCGAGGTCGCCGATGAAGTTCTTGAAGCCATCGCCGTTCGTATCCGCCGTGATGTCGGTCACGTTGGTATTGGCCAAACGCCATCCCACCTCGAGGGCGTCGGGCAGAAGATCGCCGTCCGAATCGGGACTGTTCGGCAGCGTGAGCCCGGACGCACGATGGATGTGCACGTCGCCATTGCTCCATGTTTCGGCGTTGGCTTCAGGCAGATCTTTCTTGTTCGTCTCGTCGATATCGACGAGGCCGTCCTCGTCGTCGTCATTGCTCGAATCGATGTCGGTTCCGGTGATCTGGCGCAGGATGACGCGCGCGTTGCGCACCGTCTCGGTCACTTGGCTGCCAAGCGTTGCGGTGGCTTTGAGCACGTAGGTGGCCGGTGCGGTGATCCGCCAGGTGAAGTCCCAGGTCTTGGTGTTGCCGGCGGTGGAAACCTTGATGCCGTCCCATGAGCCGTTGTTGTTGGTGTCGGTGAAGGGTTCGGCGTTGTCGCGCACCCCGTTGCCATTCGTATCGGAGAAAAGTTCGCCCGGAGCGTCGCAGACGCCGTTGTCGTTCACATCGCTGTAGGTCTCGGCGCTGTCCCAAAGCCCATTGTTATTGGTGTCGACGAGGGGTTCGGCCACGTCCCACTGACCGTTGCCGTTGAGGTCGGTGTAGGCCTCGCCGGTATCCCACGTGCCATTGTTGTTGGCATCGACGAAGAGTTCGGCCGCGTCCCAATTTCCGTTGCCGTTGCTATCGGTGAAAATCTCGGCCGGATCACGGAGACCGTTGTTGTTTTTGTCGGTCGAAGGCTCTTGCGCGTCCCACTTGCCGTTACCGTTGGTGTCGGTGAAAGTTTCGGTGAAGAGATCGATGCTAGGGGTGCCACTCAGAACCAGATCATTGACCGCGGCGCTGGTCTCCACGCGCACCACGTAGTCCAGCACATCGCCCGGGAGCGGCGTGTTGGGCACATCAGGGAGAATGATCTCGGTCTGGCGTCCGTCGGAACCGAGTTCGGTCGGGCGGGTGATGCGGACAAAGGGCTTGGTGCTCGGGTTGGCTTTGACCAAACGGACCGCATCGAGTTTGCGATTGTCGGGGAAGGTGTAGGTGACCTTCAACGTGTGCAGGAACTCCGCCACATCGTTGTACATGTTGGGCAACGGGATGGCCAACTCGTGGAAGGTGTCGTTGACATTGTAGTTGATGGTGAAATTGTCGCGGCTCTGCACCACCGCGCCGCGTTCGGTGCCGCTCTCGGTGCTGGCGATGCTTAAGGTGAATCTGCTGATCAACTCATCGGTGTTGGAGCCGCTGTCGTTGGCATCAGGGATGCCGTCGGCCAACGACTTCGTGAAGTAGACCTTCATCGTGTAATTGTCGTCGACCCGGTCGCCATCGCGCTGCGGCCACGCGATGTTGACGCGCTGGTCGGGGCCATCCGTGTTCACGTTGCGGACAATCTCGGTGACGTGCGCGGCGGCGGCAGTCATATCGATGTCGCGCACCGAGGAAGCCTCGATCAGACGGATCGTGATGGCCGCAGTAGCAGGATCGGTGTTTTTGGAGGGAATATTGTTATAGCGGAAGCGCCACTCTTTCTGGTCGGGCAGGTTGACGGACGTCAGTTGAGTGGCTTGTCCCCAAGATTGCGCCAGGGCGGCGTCGTAAACACCGTTGGCGTTGATATCCGTGAATTCCTCTCCAGCTTCGCGGATGCCGTTCTGGTTAGCGTCGACGAACGGCTCGAAGCCTGGGCCGTTGCCGTTGAGGATTTGGGTCACGGCGTCGTTGTTGCCGTTGTCGCTGTCGGCGATGTGGAACCAGACATCCTCGACCGTCATGTCAGTGCGGACGACGAGTTCGTAGCTCGAGCCGCCGACCGTGTCGCCATTGTTGGCCGGGAACAGCACCTCGCCTGTGGGCGTGGCGGCATCATAGTAAAAGACCTGCGTGAAAGTCTGGTAAAGCGGCGCGGAGGTGTCCGGATTGCGGTTGAGGTGGGCACGGGCGCGGAGAACGTGGAAACCCTCGCTCAGGCCGGTCTGCGTGGCGAGAGGCCAGCTGGAATAAGCGGCGTTGAGCGTCGGCACGCGGGCGTAGTCGTTGTGCGGGAAGAATACTTTCGTCGACGGATTGAAATCGCCCAAGCGGAAGGTGGTCAGCATGTTTTTCTTGCGGGTGACCTCCGTCGGGCCGCTCGGCCATTGCGAGGAGGCGCCGGTTTTGTAGAAACCGATTTTGTATCTGAAGATGGTTCCCGCAGCGGGTTTCGGGATGTTGGCCGAAGCCCACCAGTCGTCGGTTGTCTGGTTGTGGCGGTAATTCAACTCGGCCACGCGGGTCGTGCCGCGACCGATGCCGCCCGCACCCTCGGGGAAACTGCCGTCGAGCGTGTAGTAAACGAAGGCCTTGAAGCCGGCACCGATGGAGTTGCTCTTGGACCAGATGACGATGTTGGCACCGGATTCGTCGAATTGCTTGGGCGGAGTCGAAATGCCTCCAACGTCGATGGTCGGATCGTGATAAACCCACGAAGCTTGGTTGCCTCCGTCAGTGCTGGAATTGTTCGCCGTGGCCGGACCATTGTTGATCGATCCCCCGCCGCCAATAGTGCGCACGTAGGTTTCTGCACCCGGCGATCCGATCTGGCAGCGCACCGTGTTTTGCGCCGCGAATTTCTCGGCAAACTGGCGCTCGACGAAAAGCGGTTGCTCGTAGCCCATCCAGATGTCGCTGTAGATCCCGGGCGGATGGTCGCGCTGTGCTAATTCCCCGTTGGCCATGCTCACGCCGTTGTTGGACAGATGGGCATTCAAGTCGACGCCCCCATCGAGCTTGAGTAGGATGTTTTGCGCCGAGCCGTCGGCACGGGCAATGATGGTGAAGTTGCCGCTTTTCACCACAGGCACTGTGGTCTGGTAGGTGTAGTCTGGAGGCGTGACTCCAACTGGATAGCCGCGGTTGTCCAGGTTGTAAGGATTGAAATTTTTGTCCCCATCGGGCCCGTCTTTGCGGGTAACGGTGATGCGGTCGACCTCTTCGCCACCTTGATAAAGCGTGATAGCCGACTTCGGCCAGAGGGTCGACAATTCGGGCGTGCGCCAGCCAAAAACATAATAGCCACCGGGCGGGACAACGACGCTGCCGAGTTCGCCGGCATATTTATAGAAGCCGCCCATGAACGAGCCGTTCGGTCCTTCGGCATATTGGTAGAGATAGGCGCCCGACCAGAAACTGGTACTGATGGGGCGAGCCTGGCCTTGGGCAGTGTTGTCGTTGAACATCGCGACCATGGTGATTTCTTCAGAGGCCGTGCCATTGCGCGTGTCGCCAAATTTGTTGCGGTTGTCGCGACGCTCGTAGGCCATGTAGTCCCCGTCCGACCAGCGGCCTTGCTGGAGGCCGCGGGCAAAGTCGTTGTGAATCTTTAGAATATTTGGAATTCGCGGGTCACGCCCGAATCCATAGCCCGGATCCTGCCCGAGAAATGCCGTGTTGGCATGCCGTGGAAAGGCGCCGCCGGATTCGCCTAAGGTGGCGGCCTTGTAGTAACCGTCGGAATAGATCAGGCCTATGCCCTCGCGGAACATGTAGTGGGCATGCTGGAGTTCTTTTTGCGCTGCGTAGTCGCTGTCGTGACTATTGGCGTGGGTTACGCCCAGGCTGGCGGAGAAACCTCCGGCTCC
>CAMCYJ010000185.1 GCA_945883815.1 Akkermansia muciniphila
CCGATCCCGCGGAGCGCCCCACCAATACGCCAAGCGGAGCGGGATCGGTCCGCAGCGAGCCTTGGAAGCGATCACCAAAGCCCCCCGCGCACAGCGCGAAAGCCCAATCCTCTCCCGAGCTTCCTCAGCGAGCGCAGGACCGATCCCGCGGAGCGCCCCAGGCTCCCAGCCCTAACGCCAGCCTCAGCGAGGCATCCATCGAATTTGTGATAGACTGACCCTTTTTATGTAAATATGAGGGACCGACCCCTTTTTTGATCAGGTGGCCGTTGTGGAGACCGTGCGAAAAGCTTCGCGGTGAGCTGACTGAGTCTGCTAGACTCTGCTCCTGCGAATGAGTACGAAGCTGTTTTCTGAACTCGGTCTGTCCGAAGAAATCCTCAAGGCCGTGCAACGCCTGGGATTCGAACAGGCCTCCCCCATCCAGGCCGAGGCCATCCCGGTGCTGATGACGGGCAAGGATATCGTCGGACAATCCCAGACGGGTTCCGGGAAGACCGCGGCCTTCGCCATCCCGGCCATCGAACGGATGGACCCCAAGGCGACCGGTCCCCAAGTGTTGATCCTCTGCCCCACCCGCGAATTGGCCATCCAGGTCAGCGAAGAAGTCCACAAGTTGGCGTTCTTCAAGCGCGGAGTGAAGCCCCTGCCCATTTACGGCGGACAAAGCTACGAGCGGCAGTTCTCCGGATTGCGCGCCGGCGCCAACGTCATCATAGGCACCCCGGGCCGCATCATCGACCACATCGACCGCAAGACCCTGCAGCTCGGCGGCATCAAGACCGTCATCCTCGATGAGGCCGATGAGATGCTCAACATGGGCTTCCGCGACGATATTGAGAAGATCCTCTCGTCCACCCCTCCGGAGCGCCAGACCGTGATGTTCTCGGCCACCGTGCCGCGTCCCATCGAAGAACTCATCGCCCGCTACACCCGCCAACCGGTGCGGGTCCGCATCGAGGCCAAAGCCCTCACCGTGCCGACCATCGAGCAGGTGTACTTCGAGGTGGATCGCCGTTGGAAGTTCGAAGCCCTCACCCGGCTCATCGACCTGCACGACGTGACGCTGGCCATCATCTTCGCCAACACCCAGCGCGTGGTGAATGAACTGACCGAGCAGCTCATGGGCGCGGGCTACACGGCCGACTGCATCCACGGCGGCATGCCCCAGGCATCCCGCGACCGCGTCATGAGCAAGTTCCGCTCCGGCGGACTCCGCTTCCTGGTTGCGACCGACGTGGCGGCCCGCGGCATCGATGTCGACGACATCCAGGTGGTGTTCAATTTCGATCTCCCCTACGACGCGGAAGACTACGTGCACCGCATCGGGCGCACGGGACGCGCCGGACGGAGCGGAATCGGCATTTCCTTCGCCAGCGGCCGGGAGGTGTTCGTCATCCGAGACATCGAACGCTTCACCCGCCAGCGGATCCGCCGCGGCGAAATTCCCAGCACGGGCGAAATCGAAGACGCGCGCCGCGATCAGTTCCTCAAGAGTCTCCGTGAGACACTTCAGGCCGGCGATTTCCGCCATTACGATCACGTGATCGAGGCGCTGCTGGAAGAAGGCTTCGATTCCTTGGATGTCACCAGCGCAGCCATCCACCGACTCATCAGCAAACCCAACGAAGAGTCCTCCAAGACAGCCAAGCCGGCCAAGGTTGCGAAGGCCCCAGCCGCCGCTGGAACCCCCGCTCCGACCGGAGTGGCCACCCCGACTGCTCCGTCCCCTGCAGCCTTGGTCCCACCGCATGATGGCGCACCAACCGCCCCCCGCCCCGCTCTGCCCAGTGCCTCGGCCAAGGCGGCATTGGCTCCCAAGGCAGCAGCGGCTCCCAAGACGACTCCATCAACCTTCGAGGCGCCGCCTCGCAAGTTCGAGCCCCGAGCCGTGGAGCCCGTGCGCGCGGATCGCGTCAAACATGAGTTCCCCCGCACACCCAAGCCATCGGCACCTGCGCCAGTCCCCTTCGTTCCGCCCGCGGTTCCTAAGACCAGCGCGGTGATCCCCGTCGCTGCACCGGTACCCCCTCGGCCCCGAACACCGAAGCCTGCTGTCTCGGCGACCCCAAGCCTTGCGCCAAATTCCAACGCTTCGCTCCCGACCGCAGCAGCGGCCGTGACGTCCCCGATTCCCCGGGCTCCAAAAGCCCCTCCGGCTCCGGTCACACCGCGTACCAATGAAGCAGAGGCCGTGGATTCCAAGTCTCCGGTCACCGAGCCTACGGTGGGCGCTACCCGCCTCTGGATCAGCACCGGTGAGGAAAACGGAACCACAGTCGAATCCCTGCGTGATTTCATCCTGGGGACCACCGGTGAGCCGGCCACTTCGTTAGGCCGCATCGATATCCGCGAGCGGCACAGCTTTGTGGATGTTCCGGGTGACCGAGCGGCCTCCTTCGTCTCGCGCCTCAAGCGCGCAGAGTTCGGCGGCAAGCGCGTCAAAGCCAAAGTGGCTTGAGTGGTTGTTGACCTTCGCCTCGGCAAAGGTGCTCTCAGGGCGTTGCAGGCAAACGCATGCAACGCCCCTGATGAGGACCTGAGAGCCTGTCTAAAGGTTAGCGGACAAGGACCGAACCGAATCCTCCTCCGGACTTGGGGGACTCCAACTCCTCACTTAGCCTTCGGGAAATGAACGTCACGCTTCGCGGTCAGCGCCAGCACCACCGCACAGTCTCCTTTGACGCTTTGGCCAATGCCGTGGTGCTGATCGAACAGCGCCTGCTACCCCATGACTTCCGGTTGGTGAAAACCCGCGACTACCGGGAAACCGCAGAAGCCATCACCACCATGGTGGTTCGCGGTGCCGGAGCCATCGGAGCGACTGCCGCCTACGGCCTCGCCCAGGGCGCTCGAGCCTTTCGAGGCCAGCGGATGGATCGCTTCGAAGCACACATCGAGACGGTGTATCAAACCCTCAAGGACGCGCGACCCACCGCCGTGGATCCGGTCAACGCCATGAACACCATCCGAGAGGAGATGTCCATGGGCGAGACGGTTTCCGAGCGCCAGGACATCGCCTTTGCCGCGGCCTCCCGATTTGCGGAGGAAGACGTCGAGCATTGCCGCGCATTGGGCGAACACGGGGCCTCCCTGATCCGGGATGGCATGAGGGTGTTGACCCACTGCAACGCCGGGTGGCTGGCCTTCGTGGATGTCGGCACCGCCACGGCCCCGATGTATGCGGCCCAGGCTGCCGGCCGAAAGTTCCACGTGTACTGCGATGAAACTCGTCCCCGGTGCCAAGGCGCCTCACTAACCGCGTGGGAACTCGCTCAGCAAGGCATCAGCCACCAGATCATCGCCGACTCAGCAGCAGGCTTCCTCATGAGCCGGGGCGAGATCGACTTGGTCATCGTGGGCAGCGACCGAGTGCTGGGGAAGACTGGTGAAGTCGCCAACAAGATCGGCACCTATACCAAGGCCGTCTTGGCGCACCGCCATAGCATTCCCTTCTACGTGGCAATCCCGCTCTCCACCATCGACTGGGAACTGGGTTCCGGACTGGAGATCCCCATCGAAGACCGATCGGGCGATGAAGTCTTGGGAGCCTGGGGAGTGATTCCCGGCAAGAGTGGGAAGCCCGGCAAACGGGCCTATGTGCGGATCGCCAACCCCACCAGCACCGCCCGCAACCCGGGCTTCGACGTGACCCCCCCGGAATTGATCACCGGGATCATCACCCCCCACGGCATCCTCAAACCGAAAGCCTTGAGCAAGCTGCGCGGAAAGCGCTGAGCACCCTACCCCCTTCTGTGTAATTGTGAGAGACCTGCCACCCGCGGAGCGCCCACATACGCCAAGCGGAGCGGGATCGGTCCGCAGCGAGCATTGAAGGCGATCACCAAAGCCCTCGCGCACAGCGCGAAAATCCCATCCTCCCCCGAGCCTTCCTGCGAGCGCCCACATACGCCAAGCGGAGCGGGATCGGGCCGGAGCGAGCCTTGGAAGCGATCACCCAAGCCCCTCGCGCACAGCGCGAAAGCTCCATCCTTCCCCGAGCTTCCTCAGCGAGCGCCCACACCAATACGCCCAGCGGAGCGGGATCGGGCCGGAGCG
>CAMCYJ010000186.1 GCA_945883815.1 Akkermansia muciniphila
CCATACGCCAAGCGGAGCGGGATCGGTCCGAAGCAAGCCTTGGAAGCGAACACCAAAATCCCCAGCGCGCAGCGCGAAAGCCCATCCTCCCCAGAGCTTCCTCAGCGAGCGTAGGACCGATCCCGCGGAGCCCCCATACGCCAAGCGGAGCGGGATCGGTCCGCAGCAAGCCTTGGAAGCGATCACCAAAATCCCTCGCGCACAGCGCGAAAGCCCCATCCTCCCCCGAGCCTTCCTGCGAGCGTAGGACCGATCCCGCGGAGCGACGAGAGTCGCCTTCGGCGCGCCGCCCAGTATGCTCATCGCCGTGACCGACACGGTTCAGCGAAAACAACGAATACTGGTGGGCATGAGCGGCGGCGTGGATTCGTCGGCTGCCGCCGCCCTCCTTCAGGAACAAGGATTCGACGTCGTAGGCGTCACCCTGAAACTGTGGCCGCAAGACTGCGTCAACCGAGCCGAGGACAAATGCTGCGGACCCCAGGCCGTCATGGATGCCCGCAGCGTCAGCGCCAGCCTCGGCATCCCCTACTACCTCATCGACGAATCGGCCGAATTCCAAAAACGCGTCATCGGCTACTTCGCCGAAGAGTATCGGGCTGGACGCACACCCAACCCCTGCGTCATGTGCAACCAGCACCTCAAGTTCGGGACCCTCCTCGACCGCGCCCGACAACTCGGCTGTGACTTGGTCGCCACCGGACACTTCGCCCGCGTCGAACGCACCGCCGAAGGACGCTCCCTACTGCTCCGCGGCCGCGACCCCCGCAAAGATCAGAGCTACTTCCTCTTCTCACTCCGCCAGCACCAACTCGCCCGAGTGATCTTCCCCCTGGGCGAGAAGACCAAATCCGACACCCGCGAAGTGGCTCGCGAATGCGGACTGAGAACCGCCGACAAAGAAGAGTCGATGGAGATCTGCTTCGTGCCCGACAACGACTACGGCCGATTCCTCGAGCAATCGAAACTCGTCCAACGCCACCCTGGCGAAATCGTGGACACCCAGGGCCGAATGCTCGGAAGCCACGACGGCATCGAATTCTACACCATCGGCCAGCGCAAGGGCCTCGGCATCTCCTCCAGCCATCCCCTGTACGTCCTCGAATTGGACCCCGCCAACAATCGAGTCATCGTCGGCGACGAATCGCAGCTCAACCGCTCCGAATTCACCGTGGACCAATGCAATTGGATCCCCTGGGATCAATCGCCCGAATCCTTCGAGTGCGTTGCCAAAATCCGATACAACCATCCCGGCGCGGCCGCCACGGTAAGACCCGGGCCGCAAGAAACCGCCACGGTCCGCCTGCACGCCCCTGCCCGGGCCGTCACCCCGGGACAGGCCTGCGTCTTCTATGACGGAGACCGGGTCTTGGGCGGCGGCTGGATCCGCCGAGACCCCATGACTCACAGCGTCGTCACCGAGCGGACCCGATAAAACGCATTCCCACCGGGCGGCACCGGCCCTCGGAATTCCCGAACCTCCAGCCGATCCGAGACCGGGGTCCAGACAGAAGCATCCGGCGCATCGGCCCGCTCCACCACGAACTGCTGGGCCTGCCGGCGTTCTCCGCTCAACCCATCACGGACCTTGGCCGCCGAACCATCCCAAGCGATCACCACCTCGCCCCCATCCCGGCGAATCGAACGGATCTTCGGCGTCGGCTGATAGGCAATTACCCCCCGAAGCGGAAAGCCCAGAGTGCCTGGCAACCACGGCGCGGCCGTCCAGGGCGAGAGCATTTGATCACCACTGGCCCAGCTCGTGCGATAGCGCACGTACTCGGTGCCGTCGTCGTCGACCCAGTAGCCGTAGGCCAGCATCCCATGGATGTCCGGATTCACGCCACCCACACCGGCCACCGTCCGAGAAAACTCCCCGGAAGGCTGCATGAAGAGCAGCACCGGTCGACCCGCGCGAATCTCCGCCTTCAGGTCCCCGTAAGTGAACCCACGCCCACCGGAGACCGTCGGATTGAAATCGGTCAACTGGCAAAAACTGGCCGCATCACCCCCCCGATACCGCGTCCAGGACACCAACCCAGAGGGAATATCTGAACCGGCCGGAATGGTTGGCTCCTGACCCAGACGCACCCACCGGCGATCACCCCCCTTGTTCCAATGGACGTAGGAAAACCCGTCGATATTGGCCCGGCACTCGCCCCCCAAATCCGCCCACTTGTTCTGGCTGAGCCCGATGAAATCCCCAATGCAGTCCGGAGCGTGTTCCTTGCGACCTGCCGTGATATAGGGATCGGTGAAGACGCTTTCATACGCGAAATAATAGTCATCCTCGTGGCCCGGCTGATTAGCCGGTCGGCCATCGCGGCCCGCCTTGGAAGCCCACAGAGAAAAAATACCCTGATTGCCTTGGCTCAAACGGCTATTGAGCGGCGCAACCCCGCCCCCAGTCGGCCCGGTGTAGAAGTTTGGAAACCCGTTGCGGTCCCAGAACCCCATCAAATTGCCCGTGGCCGTCCCGAAACAACCCACATGCCACTCGTAATCGGGAACATCATCGATGCGGATGTCCTCTAGTTGGGCCTGAACCCGAATCGCCACCAGTCCTCCAACAAGACCCACGATCCAGCCGCCCACCCTTCCAAGACACCGCGACTCACAACGCATAGCGTCACCTTCGCTCCCCGGACCCCGCTGTCCAGATTATCCCATCCATCGCAGCATCCTGAAGGCCCAGTCCGGGATAACTCAATGCCACCCAGCGCCAGCAGGATCGGTCCGCAGCGAGCCTTGGAAGCGAACACCAAAATCCCGCGCGCAAAGCGCGAAAGCCCCTCCTCCCCAGAGCTTCCTCAGCGAGCGCAGGACCGATCCCGCGGAGCCCCCCATACGCCCAGCGGAGCGGGATCGGTCCGCAGCGAGCCTTGGAAGCGATCACCAAAAACCCCTCGCGCACAGCGCGAAAGCCCCTACTCCCCAAAGCTTCCTCAGCGCGCGCAGGACCGATCCCGCGGAGCGCCAAAACACGCCAAGCGGAGCGGGATCGGTCCGTAGCGAGCCTTGGAAGCGATCACCAAAATCCCTCGCGCGCAGCGCGAAAGCCCCATCCTCCCCAGAGCTTCCTC
>CAMCYJ010000187.1 GCA_945883815.1 Akkermansia muciniphila
GCCGGGGAATGCGGTGACGGTGACCGTGGGTATGGATTCGCAATCGCCGTTGAATCCGTTCTTCCACAAGTACCACCCAGACCACGACAACCTGACGGCGGACTTCAAGGTGTATCAGGAGGAGTCGTACGGGTTCAGCCGGGATATCACTGTGGCACTGAATGCGGACCAAGACGGATCAGGGTCCAAGGACGGATCCGAGGCGATGAAGGGGACATACACGGAGGTGATCCGTGGGTTGCACCGGATTCCGATCCAAGTGAAGGGACAGGTAGAAATGGTGCGTGTCAGCACCCTCGGCGTCATCAACCCCACCACCTGGTAAGGGTCGCTGCGCCGTTGGATTTTCTAAAAAACAGCCCTCGCGAGTCGGATTTATGATGAATCCGCTCCGGTGAATGGTTACAAAACTCCCAGACCCCTGAACCCCATGAAAACGAGACCTATCAACTTCGGGCGGAAGGCCTTCACGCTCATCGAATTGCTGGTGGTGATCGCCATCATCGCGATCTTGGCGGGCATGCTTCTCCCCGCATTGGCCAAGGCCAAGTCCAAGGCCACCGGCATCAAGTGCATGAGCAACCTCAAGCAGATGCAGTTGGCCTGGTTGATGTATCCCATCGACAATCAAGACCGCATCGTCCCGAATTTCCTGGGCACCACCAACGCTTGGATCGGTGGCAGCGTCTCCAGCATGCCCGGGGCGACCAATGAACTGGACATCCGCAACGGTCGGTTGTTCCCCTACAACACGAGCACCGAAATTTACAAATGCCCCTCGGATTTGACGGGCCTGAAGGTGAATGGACGCAACTTGATCCGTGCGCGCAGCTATTCGATCAATGGCCAGATGGGTGGCGATCCGGCCATCACTTTTGTTAATCCGGGCGCGCCGCCCAAGGCCAAATTGGACCAGATCAACCAACCCAGTCCGTCGGGTGCCATGGTGTTTGTGGATGAAAACGCCGACAGCATCGATGACGGTTACTTTGCCGTTCAGGCGGCTCCTCCGCGTTGGACTTGGCAGAACACGGCGGCCAGCCGTCACGGCAATGGTGGCGTGCTTTCCTTTGCCGATGGTCACTCCGACTTGTGGCGGTGGATCGAGCCCGATACCCAGAAGCTCAAGGGACTCGATAAACCTGCCAGAGCCGGCAATCGTGACTTGGCCAAGTTTCACCGAGCCACCTACGAGCCGTGATTTGCTCTGAATCATTTCATTACCCAAAAAGTTAACGTTAACTATTTTATTTCATGCGATTTGGAATCAATACCTTCTTGTTCACCTCACCGTTCACCACGGAATCTGTAAAGCTGTTCCCCAAGTTCAAGAAGTGGGGTTTTGACACGTTGGAGCTCCCGGTCGAGGCCCCGGAGCACATCGATCCCGTCAAGGTGAAGGCCGCGGCCGACAAGCACGGTTTGGCCATTGGTAGCATTTGTGCCTGCATGGGGCCGGGGCGCGATTTCCGGGGCACTCCTGAAGAGCAGGCCACGGCCACAACCTACGTCCGCACCCTGATCGATCAGGCGGTGGTTTTGGGCTGTCCGTCCATCATCGGGCCCATTTACTCCGTGGTGGGTCGCATCGGCTCTCACACCGACACCGAAAAGAAGGAGCATTTCGCCCTGGTGGTGAAGAATCTCAAGCCCCTGGCCAAATACGCAGAATCCAAGGGGGTGACGCTGTGCATCGAGCCGCTCAACCGCTTTGAGACCGATTTCCTGAACACCTGCGACCAGGGGCTTAAACTCATCAAGGCCATCGGTTCTAAGGCCGTCAAACTGCACCTCGATACCTTCCACATGAACATCGAGGAGAAGAATCAAGCGGTCGCCATCAAGAAGGCCGGTCCTTTATTGGCCCATTTCCATGCGTGCGGCACCGACCGCGGCACTCCGGGCAACGATTCACTGGATTGGAAGCCCATTGTGGCAGCCCTGAAGTCGATCAAGTATTCCGGAGATGTGGTCATCGAGAGCTTCACCACCGACGTGAAGGTGATCGCTCGTGCTGCCGCCATTTGGCGACGCATGGAACCCACCCGCGATGAGATCGCGGTCCAAGGTCTCAAAAATCTCCACCAGTTCTTCGGTCGCAAGAAGAAGTAACGGCCCCTCCGGAGACAGCCTCTCAAATTTGCAACCCTCGGGATCGATGGAAATCGATCGGTCCCGAGGGTTTTTTGTGCCCCCATCTTGCCAAGGACGGGGGTGAATAAAAACCAATCCCAACGCCATCAATGAAGTCAAAATACCACTGTGTATAAGATTTATGCTTATTCGATTGAAATATTGTAACAGGTGGGGTGGTATCCCGTCACAGATGGGCGCGTGGTAAAAATTCTTAGTGTCCACGAAACCATCTCCATCGACCGTTACATGAGCACCACCGTTCAAAAAGTTCAGTTGTTCTGCGCCCGAATTCGTTCGTGGGGCGCGGTCGGGTTAGCAGCCTGGGTGGCCATGATTTGCATGCCGAGCGCGGGGCAGGCCCAAACTGTTTCCATGGCGGAGGGTGAGGGAGGGATTCTTTTCGCCTCGCAAAAGGGCGGATCCCAGGGCGCGGGCGTTGTTTACCGCCGGGCCGCGGACGGCACGGTGACGGCACTTCATTCCTTTGACGTGAACTCGGCCTCGGAGCCTGCGGGATCGTTGGTTCGGGAGCCGGGCGGTGTGTATTACGGTGCGACGGCCAACGGGACGCGGACGGTGACTGAGGTCACAGAATCGGGATTTTTGATTTCCAAGTCCACCTACGGTCCCGGTGTCGTTTTCTCAGTTTCGCCCGAACTGGGTTCCTATCGCGAACTGCGCCGGTTGGTTGAGGCGGACGGTTTGCGGCCCCTGGGAAGCCTCTTGGTGTTGCCCTTGACTTCCGGTGCCTTGTCCGACGGATCCCTCCTTTTGGGTGTGGCCAGTGGTGGCGGTGCCCATGGAGCGGGAACGATCTTTCGCATCCGTTCCGACGGCACGGGGTTCTCCGTGATCCACAACTTTCCGACGGGATCCTTGCCTTCCGGAGGATTGACGCTGTCAGGAGGCTACGTCTACGGGGCTCTCCGGCAGGGTGGTTCGACCGGTGTCGGTTCCGTGTTCCGACTCTCTTACTCGAACGGCACGGTGGGCACCCTGGAGACGATCCATTCGTTCACAGCGACTTCCCTCGGACTGAACACCCCGGTGGGTGGCCCGGTCGCCGATAGTTCTGGGAATCTTTGGATGACGTTGGAAGCGGGTGGTGCCGGATATGGCGGTTTGGTCAAGGTGGTTCCTCCGACCACAGCGGGCGGGGTCGCGACGGTCACTTCGGTGCTCACCCTCACCTCCGTGTATGGCAAGCCGGTTGGCCCCCCGAGCACCTTGAAATCCGACGGGATGCTCTTGTTTACCTCCGGGTTGGGTAACAGTCGCGGTTCACTCCTGCGGGTTCTCGAAACCGGTGTGACTACCGAGTTGTGGCGCTTCAGTTCTTCCCCAGCGACCTCGCTTTATGACCCGGTCGGCACACCCGTCGAGTTGCCGGATGGTTCTTGGATTGGCTCCACCAAATCGGGTGGGTCCGCAGGACGCGGTGGACTGGTTCGCATTGAGCCCATGGCTCCGGGTGCACCCAATGCCACGAAGGTTTCCGGCAGTTATTCCCTCGTCTCCGGAACATACACGTTGGCCAGCGCAGCAGCTGATGCTCTCACTCGGGGCGGTCATTTGGCGGTTTTCGCGACCGATGCCGAGCGGACTTCCGCCATCACGAGCCTCGGGACCCGGAGCAGCAACCTGTGGTTGGGCGGATCCG
>CAMCYJ010000188.1 GCA_945883815.1 Akkermansia muciniphila
CCAAACACCAGCTACAGTTCGTCAACCGCCTTGGACCCATCGGATCTGAAACATCCGATTTCAAGCGAAGTTCGTGACGCTGCTCATCGGGCTGTGGCGCTATCACAAATACTGGATGCCCCATCGATTTCCGAACCGACTGTTCGTCATGCCAAGAACGCGGTATTGAGCAGCCTTGTTGTAGATCCCAGCGTCAGCCCTCTTGACGATTCCAATTCGGAATTGGTTCCTGCCTTGGCTGAGCGTTTGAGGAAAACCAACGGGAGGCCCGATTCAGAGTCACCCAGTACCTTATTGGGTCCTTCGCAATCGGAGTCGGAGTTTTCAGAGTTTCCCGAAAACTCCGGCAATTCGAGGAACTCATGGGTTCCAGTGACGGCTACCGAGTCAAGCTTCCAGTCAATGCAGCGCACTGAATCGGGCTGGCAAGACGGTGGTCTCATTCCTCGAGAAAAAAACTCACGACCTCCCAGTTCAGAGTCTTTGGCGAACACATCGACCACGGGAGACTTCGAACTGAGTTCATTCACCGATTCCAGTCCCACCGTCTCCCAATCCCAACCCCAGCCGTCGGAACCCTCTTTCCGGTCGGCGATGCGATCTGCTCTGGCAAGGAATCCGAATGCCGCAGTATCCCGTGACACAGACCAGGTGTCCCTCGAATCTGAAAAGGGTTTGCCGACACTCTTGGAACCGAAGCAAGGCACCGAGGTTTCAATGACCTCAGATAACCTCGCCCAAGGTGGTGGTTCCGACTCTCCGTCATCTCCAGGCCCAAGCAGTTCATCAGGAGCTGTCGATTCCACTGTCGCCCCGTTTCCAGGAGCACCTCAAGGAGGAGCAATTCAGGAAGGTTCGGATCGCAGAATTGCCACTCCATCCAAACCCGAAGAATCCAACCCATCGGCCTCTGTCCTTCACGAAACCCTTAAACCCAGCGCTGTCCGGCTCGTTCAACTGGATTCGCCGGGATCGGGCAGCTTGGAACTCCGCATTCAAGAGGTGGGCGAAAAGCTCATTATCCGGACACAAGATCTAGCGGGTTCTCTTGAAGGGCAAAGCTCCCAGTGGAAAGAGCTCCAGCAGCGCTTGGAGGCAAGCGGAATTGTTCTAATGCCCATCGAGGCTCCATTCAGTGGGGCTGCCCCGCCGGTGGAATCTCAAAGAGTCTCTGCGGATTCACGGCACACAGTCTGCTACGACGCCGGTATGGGCTCCTCAGGCCGTGACAGATCCGATCCTCGTTCTTCCAGCGGGCGGGCACGCGCCTTCGGAGAATCCGCTCATCGGGACTCTTCTGAGTCGCCCGACGAGTCCATGAAAACTGCTGAAGCGCTTCCAGTCTCCCGGCAGTGGTGGGCCTGAAGAGAGACCATACCGACATGATCCCATCCTACATCACCTCCGCTACAACCACTCAGGCGGCCCAAGGTAACGTGGCTGCTCAGCGTCCTCCGACCAAGGTCCTGGGTCAGGATGACTTTCTCAAACTGCTGACCATGCAGATGCAGAATCAGGATCCGATGAATCCTCAGACCAACACGGATTTCGTCGCTCAGATGGCTCAGTTCACCACGCTGGAACAGTCTCGCAGTATGACCAGCAGCCTCCAAAACATCCAAGCCCGCCAAGATGTCCAGACGGCTGTTCAACTTCTGGGCAAGCCGGTCCAACTGGCCGACGGCAGTATGGGGATGGTTGAGAAGGTCACCCTCGACAAGGCCGGAGCTCCCACCCTTCAAGTGGGCTCCAAGAACTACAAACTCGCTCAGATCGTGGCCTACGACCAGCCAACCAATCCGTTCGCCAGTCCCTCCCCTGCTCCGACTGGTCCGTGAGCGCCCCTCTAATGCACTAAGTCTCAACCCGCAACCGACACACACATGATCAGATCCCTCAATACCGCCAGCCTCGGCATCCGACAATTCCAGTCATCCTTGGACGTTCTGGCGAACAACCTCGCCAACCTGAACACGGTTGGCTACAAAGGTAGTCGTGCGGATTTTGTCGAATCACTGAACTCCGTGCTGCGGGCGCCCACTCCGGATACAGCCGCGGCGAGTGGCACCTCGGGTGTGACAGTCGGCAACGGTGTGGCAACAGCAGCCATTCGTTCCAATTTCTCTCAGGGATCCATCAACCAGTCCGGATTATCGACCGACTTCTCCATCACGGGAAACGGCTACTTTGTGGTCCGAAATTCGACATCCGGTGAGGTCTTCGCCACACGCTCTGGCAACTTCCGCCTCGACTCGGCGGGTTATCTGGTCACGGACGGTGGTCTGAGAGTTCAGGGGGTGGAAGACACCCAGAAGGATCCCAACAAGATAGGCGACCTCCGCTTTGACAAGGGCACGGTGCCCGCCAACGCCCCCGCTACTGCAGCATCGTCTGCTATCACTAACATCAGCGTGGACGGTTCGGGTCGATTGAACACTCTGCTGGATGATGGAACACAGTATGTGCGGGCTCAGGTTGTTCTACAGAGTTTCAGTAATGAACAGGCCTTGGTCCGAGCCGGAAACAACCTGTTCACCAATCTTGGCGCAGCGGGCGCTGCGGCGGCCGGCACAACAGGTGCTTTCACCTCGGCTCCCAACAGTCCGATTTTGAATGGGGCCCGCAAGGCCAACCAAGATGGCATGGGCCGAATCGAGCAGGGCTCTCTGGAGCTCTCCAACGTGGATGTCTCGAGAGAGTTCTCGAACATGATCACCACCCAACGTGCCTTTCAGGCGAATGCACGCATGGTCACCACCAGCGACTCGATCCTCGAGGAACTGGTCAACCTGAAGCGCTGATCCTCTTCCGGAAATCCCCATGTCCGACGCACACGAAAAAGACAAGAAGCCAGCAGCGGAGGAAACTGCGGGCGCTGCCAAAGCAGCCAAGGGAGGAATGCTCGTCCCGCTGATTGCGGCCGCCCTCATCTCGGTCGGCGGCAGTTTCGGTGTGGGCTTCTTTCTCAACAAGCAGCTACTCAGTGGCATCAACAAGGAGCTTGCGCTGACTCTTGCCCAGGTGGGCGCCTCCGAAGATCACGGTGATTCTCATGGAGCGGCCAAGGATCCCAAAGCGACTGTCGGGGCCCATGGGGCTGATTCGAGCCACGCAAAATCGCCAAAGGATGATGCTCACTCCAAAAGTTCAGATCATGGAGCTGCCCCAAAAAAGGCCGATGCTGCAGCAGGCCATGACGCACCGAAAGCCAAGGACGACGCCCATGGTGGTGGTGGCGCTCCTGCCAAGAAGGAGACCCCCGAGGAGATCGCCAAGGCGGCCCAGATCAAAGCCGGGCTCTTCCCTCTGGGAACCGATCCCATCGTAGCCAACCCGTCGGGCGACACGCGATTTGTGGTGGTCAAAGTGACGCTCCTGAGTGTTGGACAGGCCGACATCTCAGGGCCGGTGGAGGCAAACGTTGATCGATTGCGCGATGCAGTTTCGGCCTTCCTGGCGGACCAGCGAATTGATGACATGCAGAAGCGGGGCTTCCGCAGTCAAATGGCTGCCCAACTGGCTTTGGCATTCAACCGGATCCTGGGACCCGGCACGGTCAAGGAAATCATCTTTCCTCAGTTTGTCATTCAGTGAGTGCTCCCGAATCAGCCGCTTCGGCTTTGGCTGCCAAGAAGCCAGCCGAGGTGAAGCCCTTTGTGGTGGGACAGGCTAGTTCCCTGTCTGCCCAAGAGTTGAATCGTTTCCGGATCCACAATGAGGGGATAGTGCGCTCCGTGGGTGCTCGGCTCTCGTTGTTTCTGCGTGCCGAATTCGCTTTCGACCTGGAACATCTCGATGCCATGGAACTCGGACGCTACGCGTCCAAGGCAGAGCCCAGCGGTAACTACCTGCTCTTCCAGGTGGACCGTTTTCCTGGAACCGGAGTGGTCGGTTTTCCCAAGCCTCTGGCTCTGGCGATCGGAGACCGGATGCTCGGAGGTCGCGGTTTCGGCGCCAACCCCGATCGGGAGTTACGGGAAGTGGAGTTGGCGCTGCTGAACCAGGCAGTGTTGTTGGCACTCAAGGAATACTTCTCCAAGTGGAGTGATTCCCAAGATGAGGCCAAAGTACGTATCGTGGGGCGAGAGACCAACATCAAGCTTCTGGCCGAAGACCATCCCACAGCCATCGTCTACATCCTGAAGGTGCAGGCGGTCATTGGCGATTGCTTTGCCACCGTGGACATCATCCTCCCTTTGGAGATGATGGCCCAAAGCATCCAGAGGGCCATGGTGAGCATGGCTGGAGCGGGATCGGACTCCGGTGATCTGCCCAAAGACGCTCTCCTCTGGAATCCCGCCTTTAACGACCTGACGATGCGCATCTCTGCCCTTTGGGCCGGCTTGTCAATCACTCCCCGAGAAATCCTCCAGATGCGGGCCGGCGACATGATCCCTCTCGATCCTGAGAAGATCGACCAGGTGGAGCTCCAGATCGAGGGTCTTCCGCGATTCCGCGGTAAACTCGGTAGTGCCAACCGAAAGGTGGCCATCGAGATCACTGAACGACTCACCTGACAACAACCATGCCCAACGACAGCAGCGACAACCCATCCATCGAGTTCCTCCTCGACGTCCCTATTCAGTTGAACGCTGAACTGGGCTCATGCGAGATGACCTGCCGCGAGTTGCTCAAACTAGACATCGGGTCCGTAGTTCAATTGGACAAGCCAGCCCACGCATCGGTGGACCTTTTCGTGAACACGAAGTTGGTGGCTCGTGGCGAGGTTGTCGTCGCCGAGGGAAATTTCGGCATCAAGATCAAGGAGGTTGTTTCCCGCCCGGGTTCCCTTCCCAAGGCATGACCAACCTGACCCCAGCACTGCCTGCTGCAGCCGTCGGTTCGTCGATGCTGGCGGACTGGACCCGGATGCTGGGGACGCTGTGCCTGCTGCTGGCCACAGTCTGGTTGGGTCTCCTCTGGTTGAAGGGGCGCAACTGGTTCAGATCGGCGCTGGATCGACGGATCCGCCTCCGAGTCGAGGAGAGCCGCGGACTCGGAAACCGATCCTTCCTGCATCTGGTTTCCTGCGGCAGTCAGCAGTTCTTGGTTTCTTCATCTCCTGCCGGGGTTTCGATGGTCGCCGAGTTGATGCCGGAAGAAATCCATTCAACCCCCACGTCTCCCGAGGTTACCGACTTCTCCCAGCGTCTCAAGGCGGTTCTACCCAAAGTCCCTAGCGGTAGCCCAGGAACACCATGAACCCCGTGGACCCACGCCTTGGATTCCTACGTTCTACACCCATGCCTCGCTGGACTGTGATCGTGTCCGCAATTCGGTGGGCTTTCCCCATGTTGATGATGGTTTTGGGGAACGTTCACCTGCAGGCACAAAGCGATACAGCCGTCGTCACCAATACTGCTTCCGCGGTACCCACCGGAGTGACGTTCAGCATCAACGGGCTTCCGAAGCCTCAAGATGTGGATATCACCATCCAGATCGTCGGTGCTCTCACCCTGCTCTCATTGGCCCCCTCGTTGCTGATCCTTATGACCAGTTTCCCGAGGGTCATCATCGTCTTCTCCTTGGCCAAGAATGCCTTGGGTGTGGCCTCAGCCGTTCCGAGCCAATTGGTGATGGGTTTCTCGCTCATTCTCACCTTCTTCATCATGCGCCCGGTGATCC
>CAMCYJ010000189.1 GCA_945883815.1 Akkermansia muciniphila
CAGCGATTCCACGCCCTGGCCGCTCGGTGAACCTCCGCCTCCGACAGCCTCGCTCAGTTGCTGATTGAGGACCAGATTCCGGGCTCGAAGGGCCTCGATCTCGGACCGCAGGGCGGCATTTGCCAAGGCATTATCCACCGCCATGGCAACCTCGTCCCGCATCCACGGCTTGGTCAGATAACGGAAGAGCAGACCCGATCTCCGGGCCTCCATCACTCCGTTCATGTCGCGTCCGGACGTGAGCAGGATACGGTTCATGCCGGGGCGCAACTTCGCCAACTCCTGAAGCAATTTGATGCTGTCGCTTCCCGCGATCTGGTCATCAACGATCACCAGTTGGAAACTTTGTTGCTGCGCATCGGCCAGCCCCTCACCGGGTGAGGCATGCAGACTTACCGAATGGGAAAGACTTTGAAGTTGGTCGCGGAGAATCGACCCGATCAAGGGGTCCTCGGCGATGAGAAGGATTCGGGATGCCGGATTGTCACTCATGGTAAGAAAGGATTCTTTTTTCGCGGTTCAACTCAGTTGGACTCCTGATCGAGATTGATGTTTTCATCAAAAAACGTGCCTCCCTCTGCGACAGCAGTGACCGCCTTGAGGAGCGTGTCGATCGGACTGGTCTTGGAGATGTAACCGGCGATGCCCAGATTGAGGCACTTGATCAGGAGGTCGTTCTGGGCAAAGGCCGAAAGCAACACAATGCGGGTCTTGGGACTCAAATCCAGAATCGGACTGATCAATTCAACTCCCAGGCAGTCCTCGAGTCGCATGTCCAAGAACAGAAGGTCATATTGCTCCGGCACCAAGGTCGGTTCCAAATCAGACCAATGGCTATAGCACTCAACCTGAGCGCCAGGTATGGCCGCGGCGACAGCCCCTGCGATAGCTTCAGCGAGTTGGGGATGATCGTCGAGGAAGGCAATTTTCATGGTTTGAAAAATATTGGAAATGAATCAGCTCAGGACCGGCAACGACTTCACGGGAATCGTCAGTTCGATGATCATGCCCTTCGGATCCCGTCGCTCGATGCGAATCTGACCGCGGGACCGACGTGCAAAGGCATTCATGCTCTGAAGACCGAAACCCGCTGAATAGTTAGAGGGATCGAATCCGACCCCATCATCCAAGACCCGCAGGACCAACAACTGCGGCGAGGATGTGCACTCGACCCTCGTGATGATGTTACGTGCTCGCCCGTGACGAATGGCATTGCCCATCAACTCCTCGGCGAAACGGCAGGTGCGGAACAGGACTTCGGGATGCAAAAGCAGGCCATCGGGGTTCAACGTCGTCAGCTGGCAGCGGACGTGGAATTGCTTTTCCATGTGGCGGCAAATGCTCTGGAGTTGAATCGCCATTTCCCCAAAGGACTGTAAGCGCTCGGTACCCTCAACCAGCAGTCGCCGCAGTTCTCGCCGCAGGTAATCCAGCTGCTGAAGAATCGTTTCACGGGTCTTCTTGAAACCATCCGCATCATCAATGCGGCTCGTGGCCACTTGGACTCCCAATAGCGTGAGATTCTGGATGATATGATCGTGCAACTCCTGCTGCACCAGGGTCCGATGGAGATTCAATCGAGCAATCGTGCCTTGCGCCTCAGCCAGCTCCCGCATCTGGACACGACTGGCAGAAAATATGGTCCACATCAGCACTATCAGAAAGCTGATGATCAAAATCTGAAGCAGGTAGTAGGGTAAGGCCACGGTCAGGGCCCGGACAGCACTGGCCTTCAGGAAAGAATTTTTGAGCGCAACATTGATCCGGAATTCTCGATTCGGAAATGTGATCAAGCGCAAGAAGGACACCTTACCGGGTCCCAACAATCTTTCATTCAGCAAGTCGTTTTCCAGATTTTCCAACTCCAGCAAGCGGTGGCCCTCCATATAATTCACGGCATCTGCAGGGTCTGCAGGGCGCACTTCTATGAATTGTTTTCGCACATATCCGCTCAAATTCATCATCCGTTCCATATTGATGGAGGGCTCGTCTCCTGAGAAGTTTGACAAACGGATTTGGACTTTGTTGAGGCCTGCCGGGCGACCGGAATGAATGATCAGCCGCCGGATATTGACCACCACGAACGACACCCAACGCTCATTGGTCGAATCCCCTTCCAAAAAACGGGGTCCTGGAGTTGCGAAAGCCAAGTACGTCCGATCGGCATCATCAGCGGGTGGACCGTCCCAGAAGATTTTGGACACATGGTTGGAACCGCTTTGCGCGGTATCCGAAAGGGACTCTTGAAAGGCCTGATTCTTGGAAATCCTCGCGAAGACGGAGCCCTCTATCGTTAGTGCTAAGTCCCCGGACTGGATCTGCGGGATGCCATCGTGAACCCGGGCCAAACCCGCGGCCACGATTCCCGGATACCGATCCAATTCTTGGATCAACTGCATGGTCGATCTGCGTTGTCCCACAGTCGCCGCCTCGCCAATCAACTCGAAAAGGCGGCTTACCCGGCTGAAACGATCCTCCATGACCTTATGCCGATCATCAAAAATCCCAGTCAACTGGATATGGTCCGACGTTCGAGCCCGCTGAAATGCGGGCCAGAAAATCATCGCCGCGAAAATCAACATGCTCAGAGTCAACTTGGCGTAATTAAGCCAGAAAGCCCTGCGGCGCACCGCGCCATGGGCAATTCGGCCTATGTCCGTCAGAAGTGTCTTAACGTCCTGCATGCTGATGAATCAGTGCCATTGAACTATTCGTCTGTTTCACGATCTGTCCTAAAATCAGCGATGAACAAGCTATGGACCCTCCCGATGAGGCAATCGCTTCTGGAGAGCGGGAACCGTGATCCTCAAAATACGGGCTGCAGCGATTAAGTCCTGCTTGCAGTGTTCGAGAACCCGCTGGATGTGATCGGTCTCCACCTCGGCCAGTGATCGAAACAGTTTACTACCCGATGCATCCGCTCCGCTTCCATCCGTGATATTGGCCTGGGGGCCGGCATTGACTGCGGTAAACCGACCCGATGTCGGGGCTGAACGTGGAATTGGCGCCAAGGGCATTTCACCCAAAGCCGGACCCGAAGCGGCCTCACCCCCGCCATTCCGAGCCGGCGGTGACAACCTCCGGACCGGTGGTTTCTCTGAAAACTGGCTGCGGAAGGCGCTCAGACTTCCCAGGCCTACGGGGCCATCACCACTGGCGACGACACCCCGTTCGATCATGTTCTGGAGCTCCCGGATGTTTCCGGGCCAGGAATGCTGTTTCAGCCAATCCATCGCCTCCTTGCTGAAGCCCAAGATCGGTTTGCTGTGCTTGCGGCAGAACTCCTCCAGAAACCATTCAGCAAGAATCGGGACATCGGCCAGACGGTCACGAAGCGGAGGCATGTAGACCGGCACCACATTCAGGCGAAAGAAGAGGTCTTCCCGAAATTCCCCCCGCTCGACCGACTCCTCCAAATTACGATTGGTGGTGGCGACGATCCGAACATCGATCGGCAGCGTTTCGTTACCCCCGACCCGTTCGTACTCCCGCTCTTGGATGACCCGCAGCAACTTGGATTGGACTGCCAGAGACACCTCGCTCACCTCGTCCAACAGCAGCGTTCCACCATTGGCCATCCCGAATCGTCCCTCACGACGAATGATGGCCCCCGTGAAGGCGCCTCGCTCATGACCAAAAAGTTCGCTCTCGACCAAGGACTCAGGCAGGGCCGCACAATTGAGCTTCACGAACGGCCCGGCCGCGCGAGCACTTTGCTGGTGAAGAGCCCGTGCCACTAATTCTTTTCCTGTACCGCTTTCGCCTTGGATCAGAACCGTCGTCTGGGTGGGAGCGATACGACGGATGTATTCCCTCAAGTGTTGGGTCGCGGGCGATCGCCCCAGGATTTGAACTCCCGCCGGAATGCCGCTC